>JAJYWE010000006.1:8630-27109 GCA_021791675.1 Actinomycetes bacterium
GCCCGCCGTGGCCACCGTGCCCCCGGGTGCCCACCGTGCCCGCCGTGCCCCCGGTGCCCGCCGTGGCCACCGTCCTCGCCGTGGCCCCCGTGCCCTCCTCCCCCTACCCGATCCTCCGACAGGTCGTCCTGGACACGACCGATGCCCGGGCGTTGGCGGACTTCTACCGGGAGCTCCTCGGGTACCGCTGCCGTCCCGGCGACGAACCTCCGGCCGCGGGCGAGACAGACGCTCGCGGCTCCGATTGGCTCCTTCTCCTCGATGATCCGGCTGGTCCGGCCGTCGCCTCCCAGCAGGTGAGGTCGATTCCGAGGGCCACCTCGCCCGACGGGGCGATCCCCCAGCAGCTCCACCTGGACCTGACCGTGCGAACGGTCGAAGACCTGGATCTCCAGCACTCCAGGGTGATCGCGCTCCGCGCTCGGGTCTTGCTCGACCGAGCCGGGGACGGCGAGGAGCCACTTCGGGTGGACGCAGGCCCGGCCGGTCACCCCTTCTGTCTCTTCGTCGACTCACGGCACCCGAAACGGGGCGGGGAGCGCAGGACGAGCACCTGATGCCGGCGCATCGTCCGCTCGCCCATCTCGGAGCGGACTCCGTCACGTGCGCCGGGTGGCAAGGGTGGGGGTGAGTGCTGTGAGCTGCCGGTAGAAATCGCGCTCACCAGCTCGCTCCTCCGCGGCCAGGAGGTCGTCCAGGTCGCATGGCAGCTCGGTGCGACCGAAATGGTCGGTGAACAGGCGCACCCCGTACCAGGCGAGTGTCTCGGCGCCAGCGGCATCGAGGGCTGCCGTCGCCGCTTCGGGCCGGTCCGCGCGCACCGCGTCCAGGCCCAGCCGGTTGGTGTAGCGCTCGGCGTCGAAGCCGTCGAGCGCGTCGCTCCAGCTGCCTGCCATCCCGGCGCGCATGGCGATCCCCGCTTGGTTGCGCGAGAGAAGCGAAACCGACGCTCCGGGTCGAGCCAGGCTGACCAGGGTGGCGACAGCCTCCGCCAGGGACTGAAGGTACATGACCACCCCATCGCAGCACACCACGTCCCACGTCCCGGCGCTCTCGACCGCGTCGTCGACCAGACCAGCCTGCTCCCAGGTCAGGCGCCGCTTCGAACACCTGGCCCTCCGCACCTGGCGCGATCGAGGCGCTCCCAACCCGGGCCGGAACACCCCGGAGCCGGTGACCGCAGCGGGACTCACCTGCGCCGCTCTCGGCTCCACACGGAAGGTGCGCGTCGAGGCCCCCGCGAGGATGTGTCCGACGGGGCGTCCCAGGTCAGGGCTCCTCCGGCCGGAGGCCACGACCGTAGAGCGCTCGGATGTCGCCGGGGTCGCTGGTGAGCACGCGATCTCCTGTTGCGGCCACGGCCATCGCGCTCGGTCGTACGCATCGAGCACCGGAGAGACGTGCACCCATCCCGCCGATGCTGCCCGCCCGGCCGAAGGAGGACCAGCTACCGTCGAGTCCCCTCGGTGTCCTCCGTATGGTGTCCTGGTGGAGCTGATCCTGCACGACGATGAGCTCCTCGCCCTCCTCGGTGCCGCCGACGCAGTGCGCTGGGCCGGCGAGGCGGTGGATGCCCATCATCGTGGCGAGCTGGTGGCGCCGGCGAGGTCCCACGCCGACTTCGGCGAGGCCGGGCTGGTGTTCACCGCCGGCCGCCTGCGTGGCTCGTGGTTCGGGTACCGGTCCTACGACACGTTCCCGTCCGATCCCGGGGCCCAGGTCGTTGTCGTCCATGACGAGACAACGGGGCGGGTGCGGGCCGTCGCCATCGGGAACGAGCTCGGCCCGAGGCGTACGGGAGCCATCGGAGCCGTGGCGGCCGATGCGCTCGCTGCAGGGGACGCCGGGGTGGTCGCCGTCATCGGCTCGGGAACCCAGGCGTACACCCAGTTGTGGGCACTGGCTGCCGTGCGAGACCTGCGCGAGGTCCGGGTGTTCTCCCGGGATCCCGACCGTCGGCAGCGCTTCGCCGAGCGGGTGGCCCCGCTGGTCACGGGGGTCTCCTACGCGCTTCCCGATGCCGGGACCGCCGTCGAGGGCGCCCAGGTCGTGATCCTCGCCACGAGGAGTCCGACACCGGTGATCGACGCCGCCTGGATCGAGCAGGGAGCCTACGTGAGCACCCTCGGGCCGAAGCAGCAGGGTCGGGCGGAGTTCGGCCTCGACCTACCGGAGCTGGCTTCGCTGCTCGTCACTGACTCCCTGGAGCAGATCTGCGCCTACCACCCACCGAACGTGCTGGTGGGGACGCCGCACGAAGCTCGGCTGACCTCCCTCGGCGCGGTCCGTGCCGGGGAGGTGACGGTGCCAGGGTCGGAGGGGGTGTCCTGTTCTTCTCGGTTGGTCTCGCCGGCACGGAGGCCTTCCTCCTCGACCGCCTGGCCGCCCGCGCCGGCGAGGCGGGTCCGTGACCGCAGGACCGGGAGACAGCCACCTGGAGGGACGCGACGATGGGCTGGTGGCGGAGCCCGGCATGCTCGTGCTGAACATCGACTACGACCAGGCAGTCAGCGACCTCGTTGCATGCGGGTGGGCGCGGGCACCGCACGCCCTCGCGGGCAGCGCTGTCGACCTCCTGGCAGAGGACAGCGGCCGGACCTGGAGGCTCGCCGGCAACGAGGGCGTCGTCCGCCAGCACGTCATCGGCTCCTACACCCCCTATGCCGAGGCACTGCCGGTCGTCCGAGCCGATGGAGACCAGACCACCGCAGGCCTCTCCGCAGCCGCAACCGAGCAGGCACGGCCGTCACTGCCTGCCTTCGACGAAACCACGTGGGGCCGCTGCCCAGCCGGGACCGGCCACATCACCGCCCATCGCGACCCCAGCGCCTACGGCGGGGTCGTCGCGGTGTTCACACTGACTGGTGAGGCGGCCTTCCGCGCCTGGAGCGGCGACGGGCAAGCGAGCGAGTGGCAGACCGGCCCTGGGCAGCTCGTCGTGCTACGCGGCGTGGGCTGGCCCGAGCCCGACAGCCAATGCCCCCTGCACGAGGTCGATCCTCCGGTCATCGGCGAGCGGGGGATCATGACGCTGCGGCACAACCTCGGCGGAGCGGGAGCTGGGTACACCGTCTGACTGCGCCGTGAGCCATCGCCGTCGAGGATCCTGTTGTGGGACTTCGTGCTCCAGCGGACGGCGAGCGCAGCGGAGATGACGCCGGCGACAGTCGCCGGGCCCTCGAGCTGCGGCAGGTGCGCCATGCCGGCGAGCACCCGATGCCGCCCGTTGGGTAGCCGCTCGGCCAGGTCTCGATGCGGTTCTCCTCGTCGAGGTCGCCGGCCTCGCCGGCTTGATCGATGAGCCGATCGAAGCGGGTGGCATCAGCGTCGAGCTCGGGGACTGGAGCCGCTCACCGCCGGACTGCACATGATTCCGCCCCGGGCCGGGACCCGACCGCCGCGCACCGAACGATCGAGCTGCGGCACCGGGGCCGAGCGGGTGGAAGTCGCGTGTGACGGTGGGCGCGGGAGAACCGGCACGGCGCTCGCCTGCATCGCTGTGCTCGACGGTGTCTCGCCGGGGCGAGCAGTGGCCTTCGTTCGGGAGGGCTACGACCGGCGAGCGGTCGAGACACCCTGGCAGCGGCGCTACGTCCATCGCTTCTCCGCGACCTGAGTAAGCCCCGCAGCCCGATCGTTCGCCGGCTCTCCCCTCGGCAACGAAGGCGAGCTGCCGGACCGCACTGCGCCCCGGCAGGACCCGAGAGGCTTGTCGAGATCAGCCTCGCTCCCGACGAGCGCGTGGGGGGGCCGGGAGCGATCACCGCCAACGGGTGTGCGGTGGACTTCCACGCCCTACTGCCCGGCGTGGAGGAGTCGCGGATGATCCACGCTCGGACCCCCCCGCTCGACCGTGCTGGATCTCGGCTGTGGCACCGGCCGCATCGCGGAGCCGCCGCCTCCGCTCGGCCATCGAGTCACCCTGGTCGACCACGCACCCGAGCCGTTGGCTCGCCTGCAGCACGCCGAGGCGACCTGCTTGCAATCTGCTCGGGCATCGAGGATCTGCGGTTGGACCGACACTTCGACGTGGTCTCACTCGTCAGCAATCTCCTCGATCACCCTGACCGACAGGCCCGCGAGAGGTTCCTCGGCACCGCGGCCTGGCACCTCGCCGGTGACGGACGGCTGCTCGTCCGGTGGGAAACGCCTGGGTTCTTCACGAGCTGGGTGGTCGGCGAAACCTACTCGTGGACTTTTGGCGACGTGGTGACCGAGCCTGCTGTCCACGGCTTCGACAGAGATCTGCTCACCGCAACTATCTCCTGCACCGTGGGAGCTGACCGCTGGTCGCACCACTTCACCACCCGCCGGCTCGACCTCCCCACCGTGAACCGGGCACTCCGCGAGGTCGGCCTCGCCCTGCACGAACAGTTCGGGCCCGGGGACGCGTGGATCGAGGCCGCCCCGAGTGGATCGCAAGTCGCGGGTTGGCTACCGGGGCCGTCCGAGAGCCGTTCCAGCTCGCAGCGGCGCGGTACGGCCTACGTGATCCTCAACAGCCTGCGCGGAAGGCGGCCACCCCCGCAAGAGTGGCGCATCGGAGGAGTTGCTCGCCGAGGCCGGCGTTGTTCCGCCGGTGCTCGTTGGCCTGCAGGGGCGGAGCGAACGATGCGAACGATTGGCAGACCTCCGCTTCGACCAGCGCCAGCGCGCTGCCCGGCAGCCCGGCAGCCCGCCACCCCGGGGGAAAGGTGCCGGTGCCCGCGACGTGGCAGTCGCCGGCGAGGCCGTGGCCGGCCACCGCCACAGTGGTCGTGACGGCGCGAGCGGGCTGGCCCGCAGCAGGGGCGGCCCAGAGGCTTTCGACCCGGCCCTGCCGGCGGGTCGTCGACGGGGTCGCCAGTCCTGCCAGCGCCACGTCGCCAGGGACGAGGAGGAGGCCGGCGGTGATCGCCCAGTCCCCTGTGCTCGTCACCCCTCCGGGGTCGAAGACGACCCCGGAGGGCACGCCGTACATGACAGCCGATCGGCGCTCCGGTTGCCCGGCGGGCTGCACCTCGGCCAGCCACGGTCCGCATCAGGAGAACGAGGCGGGGTCGGCGATCCGAGCCAGGCCGAGGCCCATGCCTCCCAGCAAGCGCGACAGCGCCCAGCTCGTCGCCGGGTCCTCGCCAGCCTTCGCCACCGCCACCGCGGCCGGTGGGAGCTCCAGGATCGTGGCGACACAGGCGGCGAAAGTCGTTGCCTCGGGCCACCGTCGGACCGCGTCGAGGTCAACCTCTCTCATCGCATGACCTTCCCACGTCGGCGTCACGCTGCCCGGAACTCACCGCCGAGCCGTAGCCAGCTCCGCCACCGGGAGAGTCCGCCTACGACGCCAGGTAGTGCTCCACGGCATCTCGCACGACCTGGGAGACGCTGCGGTGCTCGTCTTCAGCCCGCTGGAGCAGTCTGCTGCGAAGCTCGTCCGGCACGCTGAGGCGAAGTTGAGGCGATCGGACACCCGAGCGCGACAGTGAGGGACGCCCCCGCCCGGCACGCTCCAGGATCTCGACGGCCAACTCCTCTGCCTTGGCTTCGGTGAGCCGAGTGCCGTCGGCCAGGCGAACGTCGTGGTTGTCGAGGTCGATCGTGCCTCGGTCTCTCACCTTCTCGCCGTGGATCCGTGCCGACTCGGTCATGGAGCTCCTCCTCTCAGCGCGGTTGGCATGACATGGATGACCAGGTACAACCCCGGCAGGACGACAGCGACGACTTCCAACTCCAGGCCCCGATCGTCGAGCCCGACCCAGAGAAGCCCCTCGCTGCCGTCAGCGGTCGTGATCGCGGTGGGCTCGACGGTGTTGATGACATGGCGAGCGTGAGCCCGGCCGATCCGGTGCCTGCGGCTCGACTGCGTCCAGGCCAACTCCACGCCGCCACATTGTAGGACCGAGAAATGCTGAGTACAACCCCACGGAACATGTCACGGTGACGATCGGCCACGCCACAGCCGCAACCGTCCGGATCCTTCCTCGGAGGAGGGCTCCGACGCGTCGGAGCAGGAACGTTGGACGGCGAAGCCCCCAGGCTCCGACGTGGCGACCGTCCGGTCTCCGAAGCTCCGGCGTTTCCGTCACCCAGCGGACCGTACCGAGCGGGACCGCAGTGTTCACCGCCCGCGAACTGCATCCCGGGGCCGCACGAACCGCCCGGCGATATCGTAGCGCCGACCGGGGGAGCTCGGGGGGTTGTCCGAGGGCGCTCGCCCCTCCGGAGCGCTCTCGCTACGAGGAGGGGTCGACCAGAGCAGCCTGCTCCCAGGTCAGCCGCCACGTCGTTGCGTCGGTCTCTGCCGCAGCGACCCGCCCCGCGGCGGCGAGCAGCTCGGCCGACGGATCGACCCCGGTCACCTGGTAGCCGGCGGCCGCGAGCCGGATGGCCTGGGTGCCCTGACCGCAGCCGATGTCGACCGCCCGGACCGTCCGGCCGCGGTCGGCGGGCGGGAGATGGCGGCGGAGCTGGCGGGCGACGAGCTCTTGGCGGACCTCCCGGGTCAGGGCTCCTCCAGGTCGCCCGGCGACGGCCCCGAGCAGGCGGGCAAGATCCGCCTGGCCTCCGCCCGGGTCGCGCCACACCTGGGCGACCACGACGCCGGTGGTGCGTCGCTCCAGTCCAGCGATCCGAGCCACGCGGAGTCGCGCCACCATCGCTCGATCTCCGCGATCCACGGCCACGAACGCGCCGGCATCGAGCACGAGCGCGCTCACGCCAGCCTGACACACAGGGCGATGGGTCGGCGAAGATGAGCGCGGTCGGGAGCTGGAGATCATCGCCATGGAACGGCCGGACTGTCGCCTCGTGATCCACGTGATGCCCACGCACTACCGGAGGACCAGATGACTTCTCGCAAGCCAACCACCCGAAGCGACCCTGACATCGACCTCGGCACCGAGGACATTCGGCTCCCCGACGGGAGCCGCCTGACCGAAGCCAAGGTCGACGAGATCGTTGACCGGGTCCACCGCCGTCACCCCGGCCGGCCCTCGGTCAGCGGCGAGCGGGAGCGGACCCCGGTCATGACCGTGCGCGTGTCTCGTGCTGCCCGCGCCGCGCTCGAGGAGATCGCGTCAGCGCAGGGCTGCAGACTCGCCGACGTCAGCCGTGAGGCACTCGACGAGTACATCCGGCGGCACGCCAGTTGATCGTCGCAGACGGCTCCCCATCGGACATGAACCAGCGTTCGGTCGGCCGAGATCGGTGGCGTGCGGACCCAGCTCGCCGACGGGGGAGACGTGGCTCGCGAACAGGCGGAGGGGCGCGACCGGCCACGGCGCCGGTCAGGAGGCGCCGCCGCCCCAGGTCAGACAGACGACCGGCTCCTCGGCCGGAGGCGAGGCGGCCAGGAACGCCGCGACGTCCGCGTCCGCGGACGGGGGGAGGCAGAGTCGCCGACGGGTGAATGCAGCGCGAGCAGCGGGGTCGAGCGCGCCCCCTCGCTCGGGGCGCCGGAACCGCTCGACCGTCGGCTCGAGCCCGGCAGCGGTGAGGAGTGCAACGGCGTCCTCCACCGTCGGGCCGTCCGGGCGGTCGATGCCCCAGAAGTGTCGCCAGAGCGGCGCCATCGGTGCCAGGGGATGCCGGGCGGTGAGCTCGACCACGACACGGTCGCGCGCGTGGGCGGTGAGGGCCTGCACGAAGGGCAGGAGCCTGGCCACGTTGTAGAAGACGTGGTGGCAGACGACGACGTCGGCGACGGGGGCGAGCGCCTCGACATCCGGCCAGCGGCCCTCGACGACAACGGGCTCGATCCTCCGCTCGCCAGCGGTCTCCCGGAGCCGCGCCAGCATCTCCGGGGATTCGTCGACCGCTGCGAGCGACGTTGCCGGCGGGACGAGCGCGAGCCCCGCCGCCCCCCCGCCGGCCCCGACGTCGAGCACCGCCCCGCCATTGCGAAGGCCCGCTGCCGCCGCCCGTCGCGACGGGGTGTCCGGAGGCACCGCAGGGGGAACGAAGAGGCCCGGAGGGAGCCGGTAGGGGGACTCCGGTGCCCGGGCGAGGATCTCGTCGGGGATCTTCCACGAAGCGAGCGCATCCGCCCAGCGGGCCGCGGCCGACTCGAGGGGGTCGTCCAGCGGGCTCGAAGGTGTTCCGGGCACCCCGGCAGCCTACGCGCGCCGAGCCCGTGCTGGCCGAGTGGCAGCCTTCGGAGGAGGTCGTGAGAGAGTAGGGCCCATGGAAGCAACGGAGGCATCCGGACGAACCGCACTCGGAGACGAACGGGAGCGAGTGGCCTGGGCCCCGGGCCGGGTCAACCTGATCGGGGAGCACACCGACTACAGCGGGGGCCTCTGCCTCCCGATGGCGATCCAGCTCGGAACGGAGGTCCGCCTGCTCCCGCTCGACGACGGCCTGCTCAGGCTCAGCTCGGAACTGGACCCGGAGCCACTGGAGCTGCGCCTCCCCCTCCCCCTCGACCCCGCAGCGATCCAGGACCTGCGACCGCACTGGGGCCGCTACGTGGCCGCGGTCGCCGCCTCGTTCGCCGTCCGCGCCGGCGGCGTCGGCCAGGTCCGCTCGACCCTCCCCGCCGGAGCGGGCCTCTCCTCGAGCGCCGCGCTGGAGGTGGCCGCTGCGCTCGCGCTCGGCGTCGAGACGGACCCCCGGTCGCTCGCGCTCGGCTGCCAACGCGCGGAAACGGCGGCGGTCGGGGTGCCGACCGGGATCATGGACCAGCTCGCGTCGGCGGCGGGTGTGCGGGGGGCCGCGCTCCTCCTCGACGCAGGGACGCTCGAGATCCGTCCGGTCGCGCTCCCCCCCGGCCTGGAGGTGGTCGTCGCCCACTCGGGGGTGGGGCGAACACTCGAAGGCTCCGCCTACGCCGATCGGCGTGCCGACGTGACCGCGGCCGAAGCGCTGATCGGCCCGCTCCGCGACGCGACGCTCGCAGCGGTCGAAGGGATCGACGATCCCGTGGTCCGGCGCCGTGCGCGCCACGTCGTGAGCGAGAACGAGCGGGTCCGCGCCATGTGCGAGGCCTTCGCCGGGGGCGACCTGGACCAGGCGGGTCGGCTGCTCGACGAGAGCCACGAGAGCCTCGCCTCTTCCTTCGAGGTCTCGACGGCAGCGCTCGACGCGCTGGCGGAGCGGCTCAGGCGCACGCCGGGTTGCTACGGCGCGCGCCTCACCGGTGCCGGGTTCGGCGGCTGCGTGGTGGCGTTCTCGAGCCCGGGCCTGCTCCGGCGTGCCGAAGCCGAGGGCCCGCTCCCCGGCCCGGCCTGGGTCGTCGAGGCGGCCGCCGGCGCCGCGCTCAAGCCAGTTTCGAGCCGATAGAGCCCGCCGCGCGGAGCGCCGTCCCGTCCGCTCCCGTCGTGACGAACGAAGCCGGGGGTCGGGCTGCCGCCTCGGCCACGAGATCGTCGAGCAGGGTGGTGAACGCCACGGCTGGGTCCACCCAGAGGTACTTGGCCATCGAGCCGGGGATGGTGTTGACCTCGTTCACGTAGAGCTCGCCGGCGTCGCTCGCCAGGAAGTCGACCCGCACGATGCCACGGAGCCCCGCGAGCGCGACGAGGTCGACGGCGATCGCGCGGATCCTCGTCGCGAGGTCGTCGGGGATCTTCGCCGGGAGCTCCCGAGGAGCCGAGATCATCCCCTCGCCGCCGGCATACTTGTCGGCGTAGGAGAGGATCTCGCCGCTGGCGTGGCGGCGCAGCGGCCGCTCGATCGCCGAGACGGCGACCTGCGGCCAGGTCCGCACGGCAACGTTCAGGTCGTAGAGGTCGCGTCGGTAGGGCTCGACCACCGCTCCGGCGGCGAGATGGGTGCTCGCAGCAACGAGCTGCGCGGCGGTCTCGGCGTCCTCGACGACCTCGATCCCGATCGACGAGCCCCCGAAGCGGGGCTTCACGATGAACGGTCCGGGGCCCGGAAGCGTCTGCCCGGGGAGGAGCACCCGCGGCAGGACCGGCATCCCCGCCGCCGATGCCAGCGAGCCGAACGCGAGCTTGTCCATGCCGAGGGAGGATGCCGCGGCGCTCGGACCGGTGTAGGCGATGCCCGCCAGGTCCAGGGCCCCTTGGAGACGCCCGTCCTCGCCCGGTCCCCCGTGGCAGCAGACGACCGCGACGTCGACACCGAGCGAGCGCTCCCGGGTGAGCCGCCCTGCGGGGACGACGAAGCCGCGTCCGGGCTCGGCGACGAGCGCGAGCGGCGCGGCACCGAGCGGCGGGCCGTCGACGAACGCGAGCGCCTCCGCGGTGGCCGGTACCTCGAAGAACCGGCCGGTCTTGGCCCAGTAGAGCGCGTGCAGCTCGCTCCCGCCGGCAGCCAGCTGTGCAGAGCTGCTGAGCGCCGCCGCGACCTGCAGCCCGGTGAGCACGCTGATGTCGTGCTCCGGCGACGGCCCCCCGAAGATCACCCCAAGCGTTGCCATCCGGCTCCTTCCGACGTGCTCCCCATGGTGCCCACATCCGCGACCGACCGCGCCAACCCTGCCGTGTCGAGTGCTCCCACGCGCACACGCCTGGGCGAGCAGCTTCGCGGAGATGCCGAGCTCGGCTCAGGGGTAGTGGTCGGGGAGGTCGTTCTCGTAGAGGATGGCGTCCCCGGCCACGAGGGTGCGTCGCGCCCAGGCGACGGCCTCCTCGCGGGTGGCCACGCAGTGGACCTGCGGCCGGCTCGACCCGCCGGCCTCACCGGCCCCACCGGCCCCACCGGCCCCACCACGCATTCGAGCTGCGTCAACCGACACCCCGCTGAGCTGCGTCCCCTCGGCGACAACGGCCCGGACGGCCTCCGCTGCGCCCTGGCCGGCACCCCCGCGCATCGGCCCCGGTCCAGCTCCTGGCGCACCCGCCCCCACGCCGTCCAGCAGGGCCCGGCGGTTGGTCCGGCCGACGATCACCACGTCCGTCGCCACGGCCGCGGCGAGGCGCCCGAGGCGCTCGTTCTCCTCGACCTGGAGCGGCCCCAGCTCGACCATCCCCGGCGTGACGAGCACCCGCCGCCCGCTCGGGCTCCCGACGGTCGCGAGGAGCTCGAGCGCGCGACGCGCGCCCGCCGGGTTGGAGTTGTAGGTGTCGTCGAGCACCTCGACGCCACTCGCCGCGCGGCTGACCTGGAGCCGGTGCGGGGCACCCGGAAGGTCTCCGAGCCGACGCAGGACGACCGGTCCCGGCACCCCGAGCTCGAGCGCGATCGCGATCGCGCAGGCGATGTTGGACGCCGCCCCGGGGAGTGCAGGGAGCACGGCCTCGAACGGCTCGATCACCGGCGGAGACCCTCTCGTGGAAGGCGCCGCCGCCGGTGCGGGCGACGACTGCGCCGGGGGCTGCGTCGCTCCGGAGGGCGATGGTCGCAGGGGCTGCTCCGCCCCCGGCGGCCGCACCCGGAGGCGCAGCCCGTCCGGACCGCTGCTCAACAGCACGTGGGCGTCGGGGTGGTCGTCTGCCTCGCCCGCCGCACAACGCCACACCCGCTTGCCGGCGTGCTCCACCGCATCTGCGACCGGCCGCAGCATCGGTGCGCCCACGTTGACGACCGCGACCTCGACGGCGTCGAGCAGCTCGGTCTTGGCCTGGACGATCCGCTCCACGGCGCGGAACCGCTCGAGGTGGACCGGCCCGACGGCGAGGAACGCCCCGATACGAGGGCGCGTCCAGGAGCACAGGGCGGCGATCTCCCCGACGCCGTAGGTGCCCATCTCCGCGACCAGCACCTCGGTCCCCGGCGCGAGGTGCTCGTTGACCGTCCGGGCGAGACCCATCGCGTTGTTGAAGCTCGCCGGGCTGGCGACCACCGATCGCGTCCCGGCGACCAGGTGGGCCACGTAGCCCTTGGTCGAGGTCTTGCCGTAGGAACCCGTGATCCCGACGACCTCCGGCCGGACGGCCTCGAGCCGCTGCTCGGCAGCCCGGATCCAGCGGCGACCCGCCGCGGCCTCTGCCGGGGCGAGCAACGCGAGCGCGGCGTCCACCAGGCACGGCACGGCGAGCACGTCCAGACCGGCCAGGGCCACGACAACGGCCGAGGGGGTACCGACCAGCGCGGCAACCACCAAGGGGATCACCTGCAGCACCGCCCAGACCGCCGCGCTGCGCCCGAGGCGGCCCGTCCAGCGAAGCGGCCCGGTCCTGCCTCGCAGCCCGAGCCCGACCGGCCCGACCGCCGCCCCGACGGCCGGCAGCGCGCCGAGGAGTGCGAGCCACCCCCCACCTGCTCCGGCGAGGGCACCACCGGCCACAAGGCCCGCGAGGGAGAGAGCCAGGAGGAGCTGGTTCTGCCTGGAGGAGCGCCACCAGCGCAGGGCGAAACGCGTGCAGGAGCCGGCGAGGTAGTGCTCCCGCTGGGCGACCCGCAGCCAGCGCACCCCGCCGAGCGCCGCTCCCACTGCGGCGAGGGCGACCACCAGGAGCGGGGCCGTCACGGCCGCAACCCGAGCACGGCAGAGCGGAGCGCATCCGGGCGCTCGAGGGGCACCATGTGGCCGACGCCGGCGCAGCACTCGAGGCGGGCGTCCGGGAGGAGCCCCACGGCCCGCTCGGCCACCTCGAGCGGCACGACGTCGTCGAGCGCGCCCCACACGAGCACGACGGGCAAGCGGAGTTGGGGGAACTGCCCGTCGTAGCGCTCGTTCACGAGCCGGACGAAGGTCGGGCGCAGCGCCGCCGGCGTGCCCCGCAGGTCCTCCGAGCCGTACTGCAGCCGTTTCGCCTCGAACCGCTCGTCGGAGAGCAGGCCACGGCGGTGCGCCCAGCGCGCCAAGCGGTAGCCCCGGGCCGGTCGGGGCGCGCCCCCCGCAGGTGGGAGGAGGGGAACCCCGGTGAGGACGAGGGCCGCGACGAGCTCGGAGAACCGCTCGGCGAGCTGGAGGGCGACCCTCCCGCCGAAGGAGTGCCCGAGCACGACGACCGGTCCACCCCGCTGCGCCGCCATCTCTTCGAGCACGGGGGCGATCGCCGCCGCGTAGTCCGCGGATCCCCAGGGCGACGGCGGGAGCGGGGATGCTCCGAAACCGGGCAGGTCGAGCGCAAGCGCGTCGAGCACGGGAGGTCCGGCGAGCACCCGGGCGAAGTCCGCGTGCGTGCGCCGCCACCCGTGCAGCGCGAGCAGCCAGGGCGCCTCGTCGCCGGTCGCGGCCCCGAAGACCGTCCCGCTGGCGAACGACCTCAGCACGGCGGGCTCGGCAGGACGGGTTCGTTCATGGGCATCGCACTCGGTGACGAGACGATAGCGGCGGGGTCGTCGCCCGGGGCGGGATCGTCCCCCGGGGCGGGGGCCGGAGTCAAGCGACTCGCCCCGCCTCTCCCCCACGCGGGTGCGGGCAGTCCCGAGCGCCACCCCCGTCACTAGCCTGCGGACGTGGACGTCGACCCGCTCCTCGAGGGCTGCACGCCCGCGCAGGTCGAAGCCATCACCAGTGAGGCTGCGCCCCTCGTCGTGATGGCTGGAGCGGGCTCGGGCAAGACCCGGGTCCTCACGAACCGCATCGCCTGGCAGGTTCGGGCCGGTCGCGCGGATCCCGGGCACGTGCTTGCCCTCACGTTCACGCGCAAAGCCGCCGGCGAGCTGCGGAGCCGCCTGGCCTCCCTCGGGCTGCCCTCGGGCGTGCATGCCGGGACCTTCCACGCGATCGCCTTCGCGGAGCTCCACCGGCGCTGGGCCGACACCGGGGCGACGGCGCCAACGCTGCTCGACCGCAAGGTCCCGCTCGTCGCCCGGGCGCTCGGCCGGGCCGGCCTCGGGGCGAAGGGGCGGGAGACCCTCGTCCTCGACGTGACCGGGGAGATCGAGTGGGCCAAGGCGCGCCTCGTCAGCCCTGCCCGTTACGCCGCCGAGGCGGCCGGCGCCGGTCGACGCCCGCCGCTCGACCCGGACGCTCTGGCCGTCGCCTACCGCGGCTACGAGGAGGAGAAGCGCCGGCAGCGCCTCGTCGACTTCGACGACCTCCTCCTCCTCACCGCCGAGGCGCTCGAGGCAGACGCCGACTACGCGGCAGCGACCCGGTGGCGGTGGCGCCACTTCTTCGTCGACGAGGCCCAGGACCTGAACCCCGCGCAGTGGCGCCTGCTCGGTGCCTGGCTCGGCGACCGGGACGACATCTGCCTCGTCGGGGACCTGAATCAGGCGATCTACGCCTGGAACGGCGCTGAGCCCACCCTGCTCCGGTCCTTCGCGACGCAGCGGGCGTCGCGCGCGACCATCGCCCTCAGGCAGAACTGGCGGAGCTCGCCCGAGATCCTCGCCGTAGCTGGAGCCGCGCTCGCCGACGAGACGCCTCCCCTCACCCCGATGCGACCCTCCACGGGCAAGCGCCCGAGCGTGACGGCGTACGCCGACGACGCGGCGGAGGCGCGGGGGGTGGCCGGGGCGCTGCAGCGCGCACACCGGGAGGGGCGCCCCTGGTCCGAGCTCGCCGTGCTCTCCCGCACGAACGCCCAGCTCCTCGCCTTCGAACGGCCGCTCCGGGCAGCGCGCATCCCCTATCACGTCGCCAAGGGAGCGGGGCTCCTCCAGCAACCGGAGGTGAGAGACGCACTGCGGCATCTCTCCCGAGCGGGACGGGGTCAGCGCGGACGGGAGTGGCTCGGCCTCCTCGAGGCGCAGCTCGCGACAGCCGGCGCGCCCGCGCCCGCGGGAGCCCAGGGCGTGCCGGGCGAGGACCGTACCCCGGGGGCGGACGAGCGCGAGTCGGCGGGGGACGAGCGAGGGCGGTTGGGGTACGAGCACGGGCGGGTGGCGGGCGAGCGCAGGGCGGCCGGGAACGGAGCGCTCACGGACGACGCCGCTGAGCGTCGGCTCAATCTCGAAGCACTCCTGCGTCTCGGCGAGGAGTTCGTGACCTCGGAACCTGGAGCCTCGCCGGCCGCGTTCGCAACCTGGCTCCGGGCGACACTGCGCAGTGAGGAGGGTGACGCGACCCGCGAGGGCGTCCAGCTCCTCACGTTCCACCGGGCGAAGGGCCTCGAATGGGACGTGGTGTTCCTCGTCGGGCTCGAGCAGGGGCTCGTCCCGGTCGCGGGTGCGACGACGCCGGCCGCAGAGGCCGAGGAGCGCCGACTGCTCTATGTCGCGACGACGCGCGCTCGTGAGGAGCTGCACCTCTCCTGGGCGGCGTCCCGGGAGATGGGCAGGCGCAGCGCGAACCGGCGACCGTCGCCGTACCTCGAAGAGATCGCCCTAACCCTCTCGCGTCTCGACGGCGGGTTCGCAAAGCCAACGGATCTGCGGGCCGAGCTCGCCCGGGCACGTCAGCGCCTCGACGGGACCAGCGGGCTCTCCGGCGGGCCTGGGCAGTACCCAGACGGCTCTCGCCGCTCTGCCTCGTCCCGGCGAGGGGGAACTGGGCCGACCGGGGGTGGTCGTCGCAGCGCCGGAGCTGGCCACACTGGCCGTGTCAGCAGTGGAGGTCGGGCGGCCCGGCCTGGCGGGAGGTCGTCGGAAGGGCTGGCCGGGCTCCGCGGGAGCTCGGCGAGAGGGAGGGGAGACGCTGCGCTCGGAGGCGACACGGCTGACGTGAACCCGGAGCTCCTCGCTGCGCTCAAGGAGTGGCGGTCGGGCGCCGCTCGGGAAGCCGGCGTGCCTGCCTACGTGATCTTCCACGATGCGACCCTCGTCGCGCTCGCGACACGGAGACCCGAGACACCCGCCGCACTGCTGGACACGCCGGGAATCGGCACCACCAAGCTGGTGCGACACGGTCCGGCGCTCCTCGAGATCCTCGCTCGGTTTCGCGACACCGCTGCGGCGCGTCCCAGGCGGGGTGACGGCGTGGCGGGACCGTCGGCACCGAGCGTCGCGCCGCCAGCGGAGGGCTCGGTAGCGGGCACGGGCACGGGGGTTTCGGCGCCGGACGCGGCCAAGGGGGGTTCGGAGGCGAAGCAGCGACGCTAGGCGCCGGACCAGCGGGCTTGGGCGCCGGACCAGCGGAGGACGCGAAGTGCTCGCAAGGTGTTCCAGCGGCTCGGCCGCCCGTCGCCTTCCTCGAGGGAGAAGTGCACTGCGCCAGAGTGGGTGTTCTCCAGCAACCACCGACCGTCGGGCTGTCGCTTCTCCCGGACCCGCTCGAGCGCCTCCGCGACGCGCGGGTCCGGCTCATCGCCCCGCGAGCGGAAGTAGTCGAGCCCACGGAGCGCGTCGTAGTGCCACCACGGAGGGAAGGAGAAGGCCAGCCAGTCGTCATCGACGACCCCTCCGGTGGTAAGCCGTCGGAAGAGCCGCCGGGCGAGCAGGTACTCCTCACCGCGTCGGCACGCCCTCGCAACGGCTTCGTCTCCTCCGGTCGCGTCCTCGAAGGCTGCGAGTCCCTCGAGCACCCCGATCGTCGTGTGGAACGACGAGCGGATCGAACCGTTCTCCGCCTCGCAGTTCCAACCACCGTCCGCCAACTGCTCGCCGAGGAGCCGCTCGACGATGGCGTCGACCGGGACGCCGAAGTAGGCGCCGATCGCCACCACGCCGCCGTTGATGCAGGGCTCGACCTCGCCGTCGAAGAAGGCCTGCCCGTCGTGCTCCCAGCGGCAGTTTGCGCGGACGAGGTCGACCACCGCTCGCACACGCGGCGAGACCGGGTCGACGCCGAGCCAGCCGAGGAGCCGGAGGGTCGGATAGGTCGCCGTCCAGGGCTGGCCCTCCCCCTCGCCCCAGCGGAACCCGGCGGGAAAGCACGCACCGCCTGCCCACTGGCCGTCGGGGCCGGCGGCTGCGAGGAGTCGCGCACCCCAGCCCTCCGTCGCAACCCGAGCACGCTCGGCCGCGACCACCTCACGAGGTGCATCGAGGAGATCGCGCAGGGCCTGCCAACGGATTGCAGGGTCACCCTCGAGCAGCCAGGCCAGCACGTCGCGGTCGGTGTCCGCGTCCACGACGTGACGGTAGGTGGGCGCCCCCGGAGTCGTCAAGGGGCGGTCCCGTCGTGGCGAAGCGGACGCAGGGGGCAGATCGCGGGGGTGGGGTCAGGCGTGGCCGGGGCGCAGCTCAGACCTCGAGGTCCACCACCACGGGCGCGTGGTCGGAGGGCTGGTTCTCCTTCCCGCCCTTGCGGGCGTTCCGGTCGACGACCGCCCAACGAACCCGGTCCCGGAGACTCGCAGAGACGAGCACGAGGTCGATTCGCATGCCCCGGTGCTGGTGAAAGGCCCCGCCGCGGTAGTCCCACCAGCTGAACAGCCCGGACTGGTCGTAGAGGACGCGAAACGCGTCCACCAGCCCCTCCGCCTCGAGGGCGCGGATCGCCTCACGCTCGGGCTCGCTCACGTGCGTCGCGCCCTCGAACGCGCGCGGGTCCCACACGTCACGGTCGTCGGGTGCCACGTTGAAGTCGCCGCAGAGGGCGAGCGACATCCCCCGTTCGCGTTCGAACGCGGCGAGGCCGGCGAGCTGCCGGAGCCACGCCAACTTCGTCAGGTAGTGCTCGCTGTCGAGGCTCCGCCCGTTCGGCACGTAGACCGACGCCACTCTGAGGGGTCCGCAGGTCGCGGCCACGAAACGGCTCTCCGAGAGCGTCTCGGTGCCCGGCCCCATGGTGCGCTCGACGTCCCCGAGCCCAACCCGGGACACGACCGCGACGCCGTTCCACTGCCCGGCCCCGTGGTGCGCGCTCTCGTAGCCGCGGGCCGAGAACCACTCGACGGGGAAGGCGGCGTCCGCCAGTTTCGTCTCCTGGAGGCAGAGGATGTCGGGCTCGACCTGGCGCATCCACTCCCCCACCCGCTCGAGCCTCGCCCGCAGCGAGTTGACGTTCCAGGTCGCGAGGCGGAGTCGCGTCATACCGGTCACCTCGGCACGACGACGAACAACAGTGATGCCTCGCACGCTCGCTCACCCTCGACGCTGGCCACACCGTGGCCCCGCCCCGCCCGGGCCGAGAGCCGGTCCAGCTCGACGGCCATCTCGAGGATGTCCCCCGGACCGACCTGGCGCCGGAAGCGAGCCCGGTCCACGCCGCCGAAGAGCGGGAGCGAACCGGCGAAGCGCTCGTCGGCGAGGGCCGCGAGCGCACCCACCTGCGCCATCGCCTCCACCATCAGCACACCCGGCAGCGTGGGGCGACCCGGGAAGTGCCCAGCGAAGAACGGCTCGTCGCCACGGAGGTGCCAGCGCCCGACCGCGGAGCGGCCCGGCTCGAGCGAGACGATCTCGTCGACGAAGAGGAACGGGTCGCGATGCGGCAGCAGCTCGTCCGGGCGCATTGACCCACGCTACCGGGCGGCCGACGCCGTCCCTCGCCGCCGCCGCGGCGCCCTCGGGCCGTCCGCCCCAGTCGGCGACGACGACGTGGGGGCTGGATCGGGTGCGGTCCGGGTCCGCCGCCGCGGCTTCGGCGGGGCCTCGGTGGCGTCCGTGGGCTCAGCTGCGGGAGTCGAGCTCGGCTCAGGAGCCGGCGCCGCCGGGGGCGTCGCACGGGTCCGCCGGCGCGGCTTGGCCGGCGGCTCCGCGGCGGCCTCGGACTCCGGCGAGGCGGCAGGGTCCGCGGCGGCCTCGGGCTGGGCGGTGGCGCGGGTCCGTCGGCGCGGCTTGGCCGGAGCCGTCACTGCAGCCTCGGCCGTTGCCGCAGG
>JAJYWE010000006.1:27209-52745 GCA_021791675.1 Actinomycetes bacterium
TCCGCGGCGGCCGCGGGTTCCGGCGAGGCGGCAGGCTCGGCGGCCCGTCGACGCGAAGCACGCTGCTCCGCCCCGATCTCGGCGTCGACCGTCTCCTCGCTCGGACGGCCAGCCACCTCGGCGAAGCCCGGCAACGCCAACTCCGCCCCCCGACGCTGCGGATCGAGCGCCTGGAGCACGAAGGGCACACGCGCACCCCGGGTGAGCACGTCACGAGCACGGCGAGGCGGAGGGTTCCCAAGTCCCGCAAGGGGGACGTAGGCACGGATACCTCCCGCGAGCACGAACGCGCCGTGAGAGGTGAAACTCTCGACCTCACCCTCGAGCACACTCCCGAGCGGGTGATCGGCGATGAACTGGATGAAGGGGAGCGGTTCGTTGACCGCGACCGGAGGTGGACCGGCAGCCCGCCGCCGCCGTCGTCGTCGCGTGGCCGCATCGTCCTCCAGCTCGGCGTCCACCTCGGGCGAGCGCGACCCGGGCGCAACCACCTCCTCGGTCGCTGCCGCGATCGCAGCACGGACCGGCCCATTGCGCCGGCCACGGACCGTCGTCGCTGGCACGGAGGCTGCCACTTCGGGCTCCGGCTCGGGACGCACCTCGGGAGGCCGCGCCGCCTTGCCCGGCGGCGGGACCTTCGGCACCGGCATCGGTTGCGAGGCCTCTTTCGAGCCGATCCGGACCTTGCCTCGCTTCGCCTCGCGCACGGCGTCCCGGCTCTTCGGTCCCCGCACCGGCGTTCTCGGCGTGAAGATCCAGCCGACACCCGGCACGGGTTTGCCGCCGATCAACCGATCGGGCTCGAACAGCCACTCGTGCTCGCCGTGGAACTCCTGGAAGGAGTCGTTGGAGAGCACGGTCGCGCCCACCCGCTCGGCGATGCGCAGGAGGAAGGCATCACCCCGCCCGATCGCCCCGGCCGGCGGCGAGACGACCTCACCGGCCTCCTCGGCTTCCTCGAAGGTCGCGCGCTCCGCCTCGTCGATCCGGTGACTGAACGAGGCGTCGACGACCACGGTGATCTCGACGCCGGGGAACTCGCGCTGGAAGTCCCGCACTGCCTCGTCGAGCTGGGCCAGGCTGGGCAACGAGCGACCCTCGGTCGCCAGGTTGGAGCCATCGACAACTACATGGGAAAATCGCATGTCCGCACCAGTCAACCACCCCGGAGCCCTGCGATGGTGCATCTGAACGGAAGGCTGCCAGGGGGTGCCGGCGCGGAGGCAGTGTTGTTCGACCTCGGCGGCGTGGTGCTCACGAGCCCGTTCGAAGGATTCGCCCGCCTGGAGGAACGCGCCGGCCTGACACCCGGCACCCTCCGCTCGTTCCTCGCCGAACGCCCGGATGGGAACGCCTGGGCACGCCTCGAGCGCGGCGCGCTCTCCGTCGAGGAGTTCGAAGAGCTCTTCCGCGCCGAGATGGCTGCGACCGGACGCTCCCTCGCGCCGGCAGCGGTGCTCCAGGCCGCGTCCGGCCAGATCCGACCCGACATGCTGGCTGCGCTGGCGTGTTGCCACAACTCGTTCCGGACAGGGATCCTCACCAACAACTTCCCCGACCCGCGCCCGGACCTCGCCCGCGAGGAGGTGCTCGGGCGCCTTCGCCCCCTCGCCGACATCGTCGTGGAGTCGCACCGGGTCGGGCTCCGCAAGCCCGACCCCGAGATCTACCTCCTTGCCGCCGATCTCCTGGGCGTCCGACCGGAGCGGATCGTCTACCTCGACGACCTCGGCCGGAACCTGAAGCCCGCCCGCGCGCTCGGGATGCACACCATCAAGGTCACCGAGCCTGCAGCGGCGCTCGCGGAGCTCCGAGCCATCCTGGGCAAGCCTCTGCTTCGACGCCGCCGGCCTCAGCCACCGCCCCCCGCCGATCCGTACGAGTCGGGCCTCGCGCTCCGCGTGAAGCGGCGCTTGGCTGCTGCCAGCCGCGCCTTCGAGACGCACCTCGCGACCGCACCGGGCCACGCGGAGGGATGGTTCTGGCTCGCCGCCACGCGCGACGACCGCGGGCTCGAGGCCGCAGCGATTCCGGCGTACCGTCGAGCCCTCCGCCTCGGACTTGCCGACAGGGAGGTCGAGGCGCGTGCCTGGACGTGGCTGGCGAGCTCGCTCGCCAAGGTCGGGGAGCGTGACGCCGCGTCAGCCGCCCTCGCGAGGGCCGAGCAGCTGGGAGGTTACCGCCCGGCCGACGAGTACGCCCGGATCGCCACGGCCACCGGCCGTCGCATCGCCCGTCGGCGCGTCACCACGGTCCAATCCCCTGGGGCGACGCCGTCAGGGGCGACGCCGCCAGGGAAAGCCTCGTCGAGGGCCGAGCAGCCAGAGGCTGCGCCGGCTCGGGGCAACCGCTAGCCCCCGAAGGAGCGCGCGAGCAGGTCAGCGGTCTCCAGCGCGTGGATCGCCGCGCTGCCCGTCGCAGGACTCCCGGAGCGAGCACGACTGACGTGTCGGAGGACGAAGTCCCCACGCAGGAGCCGATGCAGCTCCTCGTGGACGGCGAACCAGGCCCCCATGTTCTCCGGCTCCTCCTGGAGCCAGACCACCTCGCGGGCGGCCTCGTAGCCCGCGAGCACGCCGGCGATCTCCTCCTCCGGCCAGGGGTAGAGCTGCTCCACACGGACCACCGCCGTTGCCGCGCCCTCCCCTGCCGTCGCGTCCCCCGCCGCGGCTGCGTCGGCCCGCCGGTCGCGCTCCGCCATGGCGTCGAAGGCCACCTTTCCGGTGCAGAGGATCACACGGGCGACCGACTCGGGTGGCACCCTGAGACCCGGGTCGTCCAGGACCCGCCGGAAGGACCCGCGCACGAGCTCGTCCTTCGGGCTGCGCGACACGCGTGCGCGAAGCAGGGACTTCGGCGTCATCACCACGAGCGGACGAGGGGATGCCCGGCGCACCTGGAGGCGCAGCAGATGGAAGTACTGGGCCGCGGTGGTCGGCACGGTGACGGCGAGGTCGTCCCCGGACGCCAGGGTGAGGAAGCGCTCGAGGCGCGCCGAGGAGTGCTCGGGTCCCTGGCCTTCGAAGCCGTGCGGCAACAGGAGGACGAGCCCGGAGCGCTGCCCCCACTTGTCGGCAGCAGCCACCACGAACTGGTCGATCACGATCTGCGCCCCGTTCGCGAAGTCGCCGAACTGTGCCTCCCATGCGACGAGCGCCTCCGGGCGCACGACGGAGTAGCCGTACTCGAAGCCGAGGGCCGCATACTCCGAGAGGAGCGAGTCGTACGCGAAGAAACGGCCTGGCTGGCCCGGCTCCGGCGGGGGCGCGCCGCCACTCCCACCGGCGAGCTCTGCGAGCGGCACCCACTCGGCGCCGGTGCGGTAGTCGACGAGCGCGGCATGGCGCTGGCTGAAGGTGCCCCGGCGGGTGTCCTGGCCGGCGAGGCGCACGTCGGTGCCCTCGAGCAGCAGTGAGCCGAAGGCGAGGGCCTCGCCGAGCGCCCAGTCCACCTCGCCCTCCGCGTAGGCCCTCGCCCGGGCGGCGAGCTGGCGCGCGAGCTTCGGGTGGACGGTGAAGCCCGGCGGTGCCTCGTGGAGTGCCGCTGCGATGCGGTCGAGCGTCGCGGCCTCGACTCCCGTCGGCATCGGAACGGGGTCCGGCGGCAACGGGGGCGGGCTCGGGAGCGACTCGAGCTGTGGCGGGGCGGCAGAGCGCGTCTCCTCGAGCGCGACCTGGAGGCGAGCCTGGAAGTCGTCGAGGGCGCGCTCGGCTTCCTCGAGCGTGAGGTCCCCGCGGTTGATGAGCGCCTCGGTGTAGAGCTTGCGCACGCTGCGCTTGCGCTCGATCCGGTCGTACATCTGCGGCTGGGTGTAGCTCGGCTCGTCTCCCTCGTTGTGCCCGAAGCGCCGGTAGCAGACCATGTCGACGACCACGTCCTTGTGGAAGCGCTGGCGGAACGCGAAGGCCAGCCGACCCACGCGAGCACAGGCCTCGGGGTCGTCGCCGTTGACGTGGAAGATGGGCGCTTGGACCATCTTCGCGACGTCGGTCGGGTACACCGAGGAGCGGGCCTCCTCGGGTGCCGTGGTGAAGCCGAGCTGGTTGTTGATCACGAGGTGGACGGTCCCGCCGGTCCGGTAGCCGCGCAGCGCCGAGAGGTTGAGCGTCTCTGCGACCACCCCCTGACCGGCGAAGGCCGCGTCGCCGTGGATGAGGACCGAGAGCACCGGGAAGGAGTCCGCGTTCTCGAGGAGGTCCTGGCGCGCCCGCGCCATGCCCTCGACCACGGGGTCGACCGCCTCGAGGTGCGACGGGTTGGACGCGAGCGTGACGGGGATCTCCGCCCCCGAGGCGGAGACGAACTTGCCGGCGGCACCCTTGTGGTACTTGACGTCACCGGATCCCTGCACGGTCTCGGGGTCGAGGTCGCCCTCGAACTCCCGGAAGATCTCCCCGTAGGACTTCCCGACGACGTTCGCGAGCACGTTGAGCCGGCCACGGTGCGCCATCCCGAGCACGGCCTCGGCCATCCCCGCTGCCGCCGCCTCGTCCAGGACCGAGCCGAGCAGGACGATCGCCGACTCCGCCCCCTCGAGCCCGAAGCGCTTCTGGCCGATGTAGCGGGTGTGGAGGAAGCGCTCGAACGCCTCGGCGGCATTCAGCCGCTCCATGAGCGTCTGCTGCTCCTCGGCAGTCGCGCGGTGCTCCGTTCCCTCGACCTGCGCCTGGATCCAGCGCTTCTGCTCCGGCTCCTGGATGTGCATGTACTCGACGCCGACCGTCCGGCAGTAGGCGTCGCGGAGCACCTGGAGGATCGAGGCGAGCGTCATCGTCTCCTGGCCCGCGAGCCCGTCCGTCAGGAACTCCCGCTCCAGGTCCCACAGCGTGAGCCCGTAGGTCGCCGGGTCCAGCTCGGCGTGGAGCGAGGGCGGTCGCAGGCCGAGCGGATCGAGGTCCGCCATCAGGTGGCCCCGGACGCGGTAGGCGTTGATCAGTGACTGCACGTGGACCTGCTTGAGCCGGGTCAGGTCCGTCCCGACGGGGTTCGCGTCCCTGCTCCAGCGAGCCGGCTCGTAGGGCACGCCGAGCGAGCGGAAGACCTCGTCGTAGAAGCCGTCGGCGCCAGTGAGGAGCTGCTCGATGCGGCCGAGGAACAGCCCCGACTCCGCACCCTGGATGACCCGATGGTCGTAGGTGGAGGTGAGCGTCACGACCTTCGAGGCACCCAGCTCGGCGAGGCGTCGGGGGTCGGCCGCACGGTACTCCGCCGGCCAGTCGATCGCACCGACGCCGACGATCGTCCCCTGTCCGGGCATGAGGCGCGGCACGGAGTGGGCCGTGCCGAGCGTCCCGGGGTTGGTGAGCGACACGGTCACGCCCGCGAAGTCCTCGGGAGTGATCCTCCCGGTCCGCACCCGGCGCACCAGGTCCTCGTAGGCGAGGAGGAAGCTCCGGAAGTCGAGGGTGTCCGCGTTCTTCACGCACGGCACCATCAGCGTCCGCGAGCCGTCCGAGCGTTCGACGTCGACGGCCAGGCCGAGCCCGACATGGCGATGGCGCAGGACGCCCGGCGCGCCCTTGCCGTCCACGTCCTCGACGAAGGAGGAGTTGAGTGCCGGCACGGCGACCAACGCCTGGACCACTGCGTAGCCGATGAGGTGGGTGAAGCTCACCTTGCCGCCGCTCGTGCGGGCGAGGTGGTCGTTGATGGCCTTGCGGTTCACCTCCATCAGCCGGGCCGGGATCGGCCGGACGCTCGTCGCCGTCGGGACGGCGAGGCTCGCCTCCATGTTCGCGACGATGCGCGCTGCAGCACCCCGCAGCGGCGTGGGCGCCGGTCCCTCCTCGACCGGAGCGGGTCGCGCTGCTGGCGGCGCGGGCACTCCCTCGACGGGCGCAAGCCCCGCTGCGGGCGACGGTGCGCCCGGCGCTTGCGCGACGGGGCCCGTGCCGTTCGCTCGGCGTGTGGGATCGGCCCCACCCGGCCCTCCGGGGGGCGGGGGCAGGAGCGTCGTGCCCGCCGGCGCACCGGACGCGCCGGGGACCGGCTCGACCTGGCCCACGTTCCCGTCCGAGCCCGCGGTGACGTCCTCGCCGCTCGACGCGAACGACCGGGGGTCGCCGAGCGCGAGCGCACGGTCGGCGAAGAACTCCTGCCAGCTCTCGCTCACTGCGGAGGGATCCCGTCGGTAGAGCTCGTACATGTCGTCGACGAGCCAGGCGTTCGGCCCGAACGCCCCGAGCTGGCCCGAGGCTTTGCCGGAAGAGGCTGGTGGCATCGACTTTCACCCTAGCCCACCGGGCAGGAAGCGCCGGAGGGCGGCAGGGCTCGCACCGCTCACCTCGCGCGCCGGCGAACGTCGGCTCCGCTCGCCCTCGCTAGGTTCGGGCCGTGGCCCCGCAGTTCATCTTCACCATGCGCGACCTCTCCCGGGTCCACCCCCCGGACCGTGAGGTGCTCTCCGGCATCAGCCTCTCGTTCCTCCCGGGCGCGAAGATCGGCGTCATCGGGGCAAACGGCGCCGGGAAGTCCTCGCTGCTGCGGATCATGGCCGGCGTCGACGACGGCTATCGGGGCGAGGCGCGCCTCACCCCGGGCTACAGCGTCGGCTACCTGGCCCAGGAGCCCGCGCTCGACGACGCGAAGGATGTCCGCGGGGTGGTCGAGGAGGGCGTCGCCGACCGGCTCGCCCTCGTCGCGCGCTTCGAGGAGCTCGGGAGTGCGCTCGGGACGCTGGAGGGCGAGCCCCTGGAGCGGGCACTCACCGAGTACGGCGAGCTCCAGGACCGCATCGAGGCCGCGGCCGCCTGGGACGTGGGACGCGACCTCGACCTCGCGGCGGAGGCGCTGCGGCTCCCACCCTTCGAGGCATCGGTCGCAACGCTCTCCGGCGGGGAGCGCCGCCGGGTCGCCCTGTGCCGGCTCCTCCTCGAGCGCCCAGACCTGCTGCTCCTCGACGAGCCGACGAACCACCTCGACGCCGAGTCCGTCGCCTGGCTCGAGCGCCACCTCCAGGCCTACCCGGGGACCGTCGTCGCCGTGACCCACGACCGCTACTTCCTCGACGACGTGGCGGAGTGGATCCTGGAGCTGGACCGCGGGCGGGGCATCCCGTGGCACGGGAACTACTCGTCCTGGCTCGAGCAGAAGCGGGACCGGCTCGCGACCGAGGAGCGCAGCGCATCTGCTCGGGCCAGGGCGCTCGAGGCCGAGCTGGCCTGGGTCCGGCTCTCCCCCCACGCCCGCCAGTCGAAGGGCAAGGCGCGCCTGGCCGCCTACGAGCGCCTTGCCGCCGAGGTGGCCTCGGCCGCCACGGGCCCGGACCGGCGCGAGATCACCATCCCACCGGGGCCCCGGCTCGGCAACGTCGTGCTCGAGGCGTCGCAGCTCTCCAAGAGCTTCGGCGACCGGCTCCTCCTGGACGAGCTCAGCTTCTCCGTGCCGCCGGGCGCGATCGTCGGGGTGGTGGGCGCGAACGGGGCCGGCAAGACCACCCTGTTTCGCATGATCGCGGGAGAGGAGAAGCCCGACGCCGGCACCCTCACCCTCGGCGAGACTGTCGTGCTCGCCTACGCGGACCAGAGCCGGGCCGACCTGGACCCGGCGGCGACGGTGTACGAGCACGTCTCGGGAGGTGTCGAGCTCCTCGACGTCGGGGGACGGGAGATCCATGCTCGGGCATGGCTCTCGGCGTTCGGGTTCCGCGGGACCGACCAGCAGAAGCGGGTGGGCACACTCTCGGGCGGCGAGCGCAATCGCGCGCAGCTCGCGGCCGTGCTGCGTCGCGGCGCGAACCTCCTCCTCCTCGACGAGCCCACGAACGACCTCGACGTCGACACGCTCCGTGCGCTCGAGGAGGCGCTGGAGGCCTTCGCAGGGAGCGCCCTCGTCGCGAGCCACGACCGCTGGTTCCTCGACCGGATCGCGACCCACATCCTCGGCTTCGAGGGGGACTCGACCGCGGTGTTCCGGGAGGGCAACTTCTCCGCCTACGAGGCCGACCGCCACCGCCGGCTCGGGGTGGCCGCCGACCAGCCGCACCGCATCCGCTACCGGCCGCTCACCCGCCAGGGGTAGCCGGCACCGGGGTACGCGCGCCGGGAGCGAGGTCGGGCCGGGCAGGGGATGTGGCCGGCCTCTCGGTCCGGCCCCCGGGCTCGGATGCGGCCGGCGACGAGGTACGGCCCGGCGGTGCGGTATCAATGAGTTCGAGGAGACCTTCATGAGATACGTCGTCACCGGGAGCCATGGCCTGATCGGCAGCTCGCTCGTCGCTTCGCTCGAAGCGGACGGTCACGAGGTGCTGCGCCTGGTCCGCTCGCCCGACCCCACTCCGGGCCCTTCCTCTCCACCCTCCCCCGCCGCCGGGGCCGCGGCCGCCGCAACGACCGCACCCTGGGATCCGCTCGCTGGTCGCCTCGACCCGGGGGTGCTCGTCGGTGTGGACGGGGTCGTGCACCTTGCGGGAGCAGGAATCGCCGACAAGCGGTGGAACCCGGCGCGCAAGCGCGAGATCCGGGACTCCCGCGTGCTCGGGACGCGCACGATCGTCGACGCGATGCGCAAGGCCGACTCGCCCCCGGCCGTGCTGGTGAGCGGGTCCGCCATCGGCTTCTACGGCGACCGGGGGGACGAGGAGCTCGACGAGACCACCCCGAGGGGTGGTGGCTTCCTCGCCCGGGTCTGCGAGGAGTGGGAAGCCGAGGCCAGGCGGGCCGACGAGATCGGCGTCCGGGTGGTGACGGCACGCACCGGCATCGTCCAGAGTCCCGCTGGCGGGGCGCTCGGTCGCCAGCTCCCGCTGTTCCGCGTGGGCGCCGGCGGGCGGCTCGGATCCGGCAACCAATGGCAGAGCTGGATCACCCTCGAGGACGAGGTGGCGGCGCTGCGCTTCGCCCTCGAGTCCGACCAGCTGGACGGACCGGTGAACCTGACCGCACCCCACCCCGTCACGAACGCGGACTACACCAAGGCACTCGCGAAGGTCCTCGGCCGCCCGGCGCTGTTCGCCGTGCCGAAGGTCGCGCTCGACCTCGCGCTCGGCGCGGAGCTGGTCGGGGAGGCACTCCTCGCGAGCCAACGGGTGCTGCCCCGCCGGCTCGAGACCGCCGGTTTCGCGTTCGCCTCGCCGGAGCTCGCCCCTGCGCTGGCCGTCCTCCTGGGACGGGCATGACTCCGCCCTCGCCCGGCGACGAGCCCCCGCTGCGCGCCAATGGCCCCGCAGGCCCCCCAGACCCCTCCTCGATCGAGACGGCGGCACGGTCCGACGAGCCGTTGGCCGGCGCCGCCCCGACCGGCGCCCCGGTCACGGCCGAGGTGGACGTGGCGATCGTGGGCGCCGGGCCGGCGGGCGCTGCGGCGGCCATCGAGCTCGCTCGTGCCGGGAGGGAGGTCCTCCTGCTCGACAAGGCGAGCTTCCCTCGCGACAAGTGCTGCGGGGACGGTCTGACGGCGGGCGCGCTCCGGCGGCTCGAGGCGCTGGAGCTGGACCCGGCGACGATCCCCTCCTTCCTGACCCTCTCCGGCTTCGCCGTGCGCTCGCCCTCGGGACGGGTGGCGCGCCTCCCCCTCCCCGGTACCGGGACCTATGCCGCCGTGGCGAGGAGGGCCGACCTCGACGCGAGCCTCGTCGCTCGTGCCGTCGAGGAAGGAGCGATCCTCCGGGAGCGCTGCGCCGTCACCGGCGCTGCTACGAGCGGGGACGGCGTGCGCCTCGGCCTGGAGGGGGGCACTGCCGTGCAGGCTCGCTACGTCCTCGGGGCGGACGGCGCATGGTCGCCGCTGCGGCGTGCGCTCGGGGTCGCTGACGAGCCCGGCTACCTCGGTGAGTGGTACGCGTTCCGCCGGTACTACCGGGAGACCGGACCGGCGGCGTCGGATCTCTGGGTCTTCTTCGAACCCGAGCTCCTCCCGGGTTACGCCTGGTCCTTTCCCCTTCCGGACCGCCAAGCGAACGTCGGCTTCGGGTACCTCCGGGCGCCGGGGCTGCGCGCTGCGACGATGGCGAAGTCCTGGGAGTGGCTGCTCGCCCGGTCCCACGTCGCCGAGGTCCTCGGCGACGACGCGCAGCCCGACGGCCGGGACAAGGCGTGGCCGATCCCAGCCCGGCTCGGGCGGAGCGCGCTCTCCGCGCTCGGCGGGCGGGTTCTGTTCATCGGGGACGCCGCACGAGCGACCGACCCGCTCACGGGCGAGGGGATCGGCCAGGCGCTCGAGACGGCGAGCATGGCCGCGGAGTCAGTGCTGGTCGCGGGACCGACCCGGCCGGAGGTCGCGTCTGCCCGTTACGAACGTTCCCTCCAGCGCGGCCTGGCGCTCGACAACCGCTTCGCAGGCGTCCTCTCCCACCTCCTGCGCACCCCGGCTCGCGCCCGCGCGGCAGTGCGGATCGGCGCCACGTCGGCAGGGCTGCGGAGAGCCGTCGGCCGCTGGGTCTTCGAGGACTACCCACGGGCGCTGTTCGGGACTCCGGCCCGCTGGCGCCCCGGCTCGTTCCGACCGCCGCCCCCCTACGGGCCGACCTGCCAGGGAGCCACCGGAGCCGACCCAGCGCCGGGCGCTGCCCGGGGCGCCGCGACCGACCGGGTGGCGCGACTCCCTCGAGGGACGGCGCCTCGGGCTGGAGGGCCGGCCCCTCAGGTCGTGGCGAGGCCGACCGGGCAGGAGACGCCGGTCCCACCGAGCCCGCAGTAACCACCGGGGTTCGCCGCGAGGTACTGCTGGTGGTAGTCCTCGGCGTAGTAGAGTGCCCCGAGTGGCGCGATCTCCGTGGTGATCGATCCGTGCCCGGCTGCGTCGAGTGCTGCCTGGTACCGCTCGCGGGACGTAGTCGCCGCACGGGCCTGCTCTTCCGAGGTGGTGAGGATGAGCGAGCGGTACTGCGTCCCGATGTCGTTCCCCTGTCGCATCCCCTGGGTGGGGTCGTGGCGCTCCCAGAACCGGGCGAGCACGGCGTCGTAGGGGAGCCGCCGAGGGTCGAAGACGACGAGCACGACCTCGGCGTGACCGGTCCGCCCCGAGCAGACCTCTTCGTAGGTCGGGTTGGGTGTCATCCCGCCGGCGTAGCCCACGGCGGTGGTGAAGACGCCGTCCAGCTCCCAGAAGGCGCGCTCGGCACCCCAGAAGCAGCCCATGCCGACCACGGCCTGCTCGAGCCCTTCGGGGAACGGCGGGCGGAGCGGGCTCCCGAGGACGAGGTGGGCGTCCGGCACGGCAAGCGGGGTCGAGCGGCCGGGTAGGGCCTCCTCCGGCGTGGGAAGGACCGTCTTACGTCGGGCGAAGAACATCGATGCTCCCTTCTCTCCCCCAGCACAACCGGCGTCACCGCCCACGCGTTCCCGGGCCCCGAGCCCGGCCAAGACGGGCCCGAGAGGGCGATCGGCCCGGCAGGAAGCGACGAAGGTCCCTGTCGGCGACCCTCCTCCTTGTGCACAATACGGGAGGTTGGTCCGCCGGCCCCCATCGGCAGGGTCACATGGGGGCGGGCACGAGCGAGGAGGAGTGCGATGGTCGCAAGCGAAGGGCAGGTCGGAGGCGGCACCGCGGCAACGGGAGGAGCGTCGGGCTCCGCGGAGCCAGGGCTCGTGGTCGTCGGTTTCGACGGCTCGCCGAGCGCGACGGCCGCGCTCGAGTGGGCCGCTCGCTACGCAGCGCTCACCGGCGCACGGCTCCGGGCCGTGAGCGCGTGGGGTTACCCCAACACGCTCGGCTACCCCATCGTCTACGGAAACGAGAACTTCGAGGAGACGGCCCGGAACACGCTGCACGAGGCGATCGGGAGGGTGTTGGTCGCCCATCCGGGGCTCGTTGCGGAAGAGCTGGTCGCCGAGGGAACGGCGATCGAGGTCCTGCTGCAGGAGGCGAAGGGGGCGTCGCTGCTCGTCGTCGGCAGCCGCGGCCATGGCGGCTTCGTCGGCATGCTGCTCGGGTCCGTGAGCGCCCACGCGGTGCACCACGCCCACTGCCCGGTGGTCGTCGTGCGGAGCGAGACGGAGGACTGAGCGGAGCCAACGACGGGCTCAGCCGGGCCGAGCCGGCGGCGCGGGCTCAGCCCGAGGTGACGGGCTCGGTCGCTGGCTCCAGGAGGCGGAGCACGCCCGCGTCGGCATCCAGCTCCGCAGCAACCCCGAGCGGGAGCGTGGCCTGGTGGGCGCCGTGGCCGATCGGGAGATCGAAGAGCACCGGCACGCCGAGCGGCGCGAGCAGCTCGGTGTAGATCTCCTCGAGCGTCTGCGAGGGTTCCTCCCCCGCCGGCTCGCAGCCGGCGTGCTCGCCGACGACCACGCCCGCGACACCGGCCAGCCGGCCGGACACGACGAGGTGGCTCACGTAGCGGTCGATCTCGTACGGCTCACAGCCCACATCCTCCAGGCAGAGGATCGCGCCGGCGAAGGAGGGCTCCCAGGGCGTGGCGACGAGCCAGTCGAGCAGCGCGAGACAGCCGCCCGAGAGCACTCCCTCGGCCTTCCCACCTGCGAGTGCGCGAGTGGCTGGACGGTCGGGGGCCTGGCGGACCTCGAGCCCGTCCCGACCGGCGAGCACCGCCCGAAGGCTCGCCATGGTGTAGGGAGTCGGCTCGGCGAGGGTGGTCACGACCGGCCCGTAGTAGGTGACCCACGAGAGCTCGGCGGCGAGGACCGCGTGGAGGACGGTCACGTCGGAGAAGCCGAGGAAGACCTTCGGGGGCGCTCCACGGAGCGCGCGGAGTCGATCGAGGTCGAGCGCGGCTGCGGTCCGGCCGGCGCCGTAGCCACCGCGCAGGCACACGATCGCGTCGAGGTCCGGGCGCTCGAGCGCGCGAAGCAAGGACTCGGCACGAGCCTCGTCGGGGCCGGCGAGGTAACCGTGCACCTCCCAACAGCCGGGATCGACCTCGAGGACGTAGCCCTCGGCCCCGAGGGTCCGCAGTCCCGCCTCGGCGCGGGCGCGGTCACGCACCGGACCCGAGGGCGCCACGACCCCGACGCGCGCGCCCGGCGCAAGGCCGCTCGGGCGCTTGCGTCCGCCAGGCAAGCCCGGGGGCGGCGAAGGAGTGGCCGGCGCCGGGTCGGGCGGGGCGGACGAGGATCCGTGGGGCGGGGCCGGCGACGATTCCGCCCGGGCGTCAGTCATAGGTGTACGGGCGCCCGCTCACCGCGGCCGCCAGCGTGACGAACACCCGGAAGAGGCGGAAGACCTCGCCGTAGTCCTCCGACGTGAACGAGACGCGCCGCGCCCCGACACGCTGGACGCCGGGGACGTTCTCGCAGGCGTCGGCGATTGCGACCGACTGCCAGTCGGCTTCGAGCACCACCGGCGGACGGATCACGTAGGGGTCGGGCAGTGCCCGGGAGAGCGCCGCGGTTGCGGCCGCACGGATGCGCTCCTGAGCGACCTGCGGGTGGAGTGAGCGGGCGCCGTAGCGGCCGAGCGCCTCCTTGACCGCGACGGTCGTCACCCCGGGCAGGAGTGCCTCGGCCTCCCGACAGAGCGTGGCATCGCCGGTGACGAGCGCGACGGGAACACCGAGACTGCCCGCGAGCGCGGCGTTGAGCCGTAGCTCCCCCGCCGGGTCGCCGTTCAGGAAGAGCCCCTGGAGCTCCCGGGAGAGCATGGTGTGGTCGAGCACGGCGCCGGGCGTGCCCGCGCGGGCGTGGTAGCCCACGAAGAACGCGACGTCGGTCGTCGCCGCCACGCCCTCCACCATCCACCCCCGCTTCGTGCCGCCCCGGACGAGCAGCGCTCGGGTATCGAGCAGCCGAGGGTCGAGGTTCCGCATCCCGTCGTGGGCGTCGTTCACCACCACCTCGACCGCGCCGGCGTCGAACGCCCCCGCAACGGCCGCGTTCGCGTCACCGAGCATCAGCTCGCAGCCCAACGGGTAGCCGGGCGCGCCCGGCTCGACGTCGGGTGCGTCTGCGACCCCGGACGCCCCCTCCATGTCCACCGAGATCGCCACGCGCGGGCCGGTCCCGCTCACTTCACGAAGTACCAGTTCTCCGGGGTCAGGTTCCCGGTCGCGAGGAACGAGACGCCGCGGAGGTTGCTCGCCACTTCGTTCAGCGAGTAGGCGCACAGCTGGAAGATGACCGGCAGCTGGACGCTCAAGTAGGCGTCATACGCACGCATGTTGGCGGTCCCGGGTGAGAAGTTGGTCGCCTGGATCAGCCGCTCGGCCGTCGGGTCGACCCAGCTCCCCGTGTTCGAACCCAGCGAGAAGAGCTGCTCGCCGGAGGGGTAGGGATCGTTGCCGAAGAGCCAGGCGCCGCCGATGCCCCACGTCCCGAGCTGCCACGAGCAGTCCGCCTGGTGGGGGCTGCACTGGGAGATCGCGCCGATGACGCTGTTGAAGGACTCCGACTTGAGGTTGAGCACGATCCCGGCGCGCGCCGCGTCGGACTGGTAGTTGGCCAGCTCGTTCGCGAGGTAGTCGCTCCCGCTCGCGTAGAGCAGGTTGAACGACAGCGCCTGCCCGGCGCGGACCCCGGCCCCGCACTGCGCCGGCCCGGTGCCCGGGTCCGTACAGGTGGCAGGACCGCTCGCGGGGACGGACCAGCCGTGGGTCGTGAGGAGCTGCCGCGCCGCGGTGATCGAGAAGGGGTAGGGGTTCTTCTCCTGGACCGGCGACAGGTACGGGCTCGAGGGGAGCGGCGGGATCGGGCCGTAGTCGGGGTACCCGCCGATGCCATGGAGGAAGGCCTGGACCTGCCCGGGCTGGTCCATCACGCGCTGGAGCGCCTGGCGGACATACAGCTGCCGGAACAGTGGTCCGACGGTCGGGTTGTCGAAGTTGATCTGGATGAAGTTGATCGCGTACGACGCCGCCCGGACGAGGCGATAGCCGGCGGCCGTCAACTGGGACTGCGCCGGGAGATCGTGGAGCGGGAGGTAGCCGACCGAGATGCCCGAGTGCCCGGACGCGAGGTCCGAGAACTCGGCGGCCGTCGAGGTGAAGGGCACCTCGACGAAGGAGGCGAGCCTCGCCTTCGGCGCGCCGGAGTAGCCCGGGTTGGGGACGAAGCTGAGGTGCCCGTCGGCGTTGAACGACTTCAGCTTCCAGGGACCGTCCACGACCTGCCACAGCGGATTGGTCGCATACGTCGAGAGCTGCTCCGACTCGGCGTTCAGGTACTTGTAGACCGCTCGCGCCCCACTCGTCGTGAGGTCCCAGTCGCCGACCTTGCCGCTGGTCGACGTGCGGTCCCAGACCTGCTGGGGGATCGGGATGATCTGGCTCAGCTCGTTGTTGGTGAACCACTCCGGGTTGTAGGCCCGAATGAGGTGGAGAACGACCGTCGAGGGGCCCGCGGCGACCGTGCTCGCGACGTTGTCGGGGAACTCGCCGGGGATGTACGACGCCCAGTCGGTCTTGTTCGCCTTCAGCAGGTTCATCCAGAACACGACGTCCCGGCTCGTGACCGACACACCGTCAGACCAGCGGAAGTTCCGGAGGTGGATGGTCACGGTCCGGTACCCGTCGGAGTAGACCGGCGGCGCCGCCAGGCTCTCGGAGGTGTTGAGCGCGACCGAGGAGTTGCCGACCCCGAACCAGTACAACGGCCGGTACATCAGGTACTGCAGGTTCGCCGTGTTGACCACGGTGTTCGTCGCCCCGCTCACGAACGGGAAGATGTAGTTCGGAACCTCGCCCGGTGTGAGCGCGAGCACCGCCGTGCCACCCTTCACGGGCGAGGCCGAGGCGGGCTTCGTCGCCGACGGCGACCCGGCCGAGCCGCAGGCCGCCAGCGCCGTTGCAGCGAGCGCCACCCCGGCCAGTACCCCGGCAGTCCGCCGCCGCCAGCGGCCCCGAGTCGAGCCCCCCCGCCCACTGGCCCGAACCACGCTGCTCGGCGCGCCGCGCACCTCGTCGTTCGAACGCCCTCCAACAGTCCATCGCAACGGCACGACCGCCTCCCTCCTCGACCAGACGAGCCGCTCGATCGCCAGGTGGGCCCGGGGATGCCGGGTGGTCCGGTCACGGTAGCCGACGAGCTGTCCGCGCCACCAGTGCCCTGGGCTCCGCGGGAACGCGCCATCGCCGAGACGCGCAGAGTGGGGACGGCAGAACCGTCCCCACTCCTCGACGTGCGACTGTGAGCAGCTCGGGGGCCCAACGTCGGGGCCCCTGCGCCGGGACAGCCACGCATGCGCTGCGCCACGGTGGGCGCAGAGGTCAGTCGACCCGACGAACGTTGGCCGCTGCAGGTCCCTTCGGCCCGGCAGCAACCTCGAACTCCACCTTGTCGTTCTCGGCCAGGCTTCGGTAGCCGCCGCCCTCGATGGCGCTGTAGTGCACGAACACATCCGGGCCACCGTCTTGGGCGATGAACCCGTAGCCCTTCTCAGCGTTGAACCACTTCACGGTGCCACTCGCCACACGCGATCCCTCCTCTCCCGGCCGGAGCGGGCGTCGCGGCACCCGTCGGCCTCCGGCAGATGCCGGTACAAGGGGGCTGCTCGAAACGGTGTGACGATGCTGCGCCCTCGGCCGAGACCCTAGCGCACGCAGGTCGCCCGCCGTGCGGGAGCGCACGCTCCCCCGTAACGCGCCACCAGGCGGCGACCGAGCGCCCCGAGCTCGTCCCGGACCACCGGCGGGGCGAGCACTTCGACGTGGTCGGCGAGCCGGGCGAGCTCGGCTGCGGCGATGCCGGCGCTGGCAAACCGGATGGAGACCAGCTGCCGGGCTCCCTCGCGCAGGTCGCCCGGGCCGGTGGCCCTGACTGGGTCTCCGCGGTCGGGGGCCTCGCCGGGGTCGCGCCCGTCGGCCCGGTACCCGGCGCCGCTCTCGTCCCCCTCCCCGCGCCCCTCGCCCGGCTCGTCCGTCGCCGCCGGTCCGGAGCCTCCGAGCAGGTCCTCCACATCCACGGACCCGCGCTCGGTGATCGGCCACCAGGCACCGATCATCGCACGCAGCGGGCCGAGCCAGCCCGGTGACACCGCGACCTCGACGATCACCGGAGGCGGGCTCCGCTCGACGAGGCCGCGACGGACATCGGCCCACGAGGCCGCAAGGTCGAAGTCCCCGGGTCGCTCCCCGACTTGGTCGGTGAGGACGACGTCGCGAACCCGCGACAGGCGATAGGTGCGAAGACCAGCGGGCGCTCGCGCGAGCAGGTACCACCTGCCCTGCTTCTGGACCAGGCCGAGGGGCTGGACGCGCCGCTCCTCGACGGGTCGCCCGGGCGGCTCGTAGGAGAGCACGACCTGGACGTTCGCGAGGACAGCCTCACGGAGCGGGGCCCAGAACGCCTCGTCCGAGGGGAGCGGGGTCGTGGCGGGCTCGGGACCAGGCCGCCAGGGCGAGGGGTCCACCAGCACGGCCGACTGGACCGCCCGCCCCTCGGCGCGAAAGGGCTCGGGCAGCGCGGCGAGCAACTTCCTCCGAGCTGCGTCGAGCGCGCCCGGCGCAGGGATCGCCGCGAGCCCCGGCAACGTTGCGAGCACCAGTGCTCGCGCCTCGTCGGCCGTGAGCCCCGCCAGGTTCATCCTCGAGCCGCCGAGGAGCGTCCAACCACCTCCCCGGCCCCGCTGGGAGTAGAGCGGGACCCCCGCGACGCCGAGCGCTTCGAGGTCGCGCCGGATCGTCCGCTCGGACGACTCCAGCTCCGCGGCCAGCTCGGCGGCGGTGCAGCGCCCCCGTACCTGGAGAGTGAGCAGGATGGCGACGAGCCGGTCGGCGCGCATCGCCCGAGGCTACCGCCGAGGAGGGGGGCGGAGGGAGCCCAGGGACCGGAACGGGGGAACCGGGGGGAAGTGTCGCAGAACAGGACAGGAGATGGCCGGTTTCGTGGGTGATACTCGAGACGAGCCGGATCGCAAGCAGCGCGGACCGGCCAAAAACCCGGCCGAGGGCGCGGCTTGCCGAGGGAGCGAACCCGACCGACGCCGGCCGACACCCCACCGTCCCCGAGAGACCAAGGAGCCCTGATGGACACCACCGACCACCGAGCAGCCCTCGCCAGAGCGTACGACCATGCTGCCGACGTCGTCGCCTCAGTCCGGCCAGACCAGCTCGGTCTGCCGACCCCGTGTCCTGACTTCGACGTGGCCGCGCTCGTCGACCACCTCGTCGGCGCCGGACGACGCGCCGTCGAGATCGCCTCCGGCGAGACGCCCCCGACGGAGGAGTTCCCCCACGTGGAGCTCGCCGAGGCGCCCGCGCGGCTCCGGTCCGCGGGCTCCGACGCCCGCAGGGCTTGGCGCGAGGACGCGCGCCTCGGACAGGAGACGACCATGCCCTGGGGGGAGACCTACACCGGGAGGACCCTGGTGGACATGTACTGCGCAGAGCTGGTCGCGCACACCTGGGACCTCGCGGCTGCGACGGGCCAGCGGGAGCGTCTCGACCAGGCGCTCGCCAACGAGGCGCTCGAGGCGGCCCGGGCGATGCTGAAGCCGGAGTACCGAGACCAGATGGGCCCAGGCTCGCCGTTCGGGGCAGAGGTCGCCGTGGCACCCGACGCAGCGCCAGTAGACCGCTTCGCCGGCTTCATGGGGAGGGACCCTCGGTGGACCGAGGCGGCGAACGCCTAGCCCACCAGGCACGACGGCGCTGGTGACCCGTGCGCCGGGAAGGCGGTCGCGAGGGCGCCGGCGATGCCGAGCGCACGCTCGGCGTACCCGAGCGAGGTGTAGTGGATGCCGTCGTCGATGAACCAGCCCGCCTGCACCACCGCCGCCCAGTTGTAGACCCGCATGTTCGGGTACTGCCGGCAGGCGGCCAGCAGGTCCTCGTTCCAGCGCTGCATGTTCGCCTCGGCATAGGGCCCCGTCGAGAGGAGCGTGCGCACGTTCACCCAGAGCACCGGCTCACCCTTCGTCACCGCCATCATCCAGGCGATACGCGTCCAGAGATGCACGGGCGACCCGACCGCGACGTCTGCCGCGTCGTTCGTGCCGAGGGCAAGGATCCAGCACCCGTGGTAGCCCGAGCGCACGAGGCTCGAGGCAACCTCGTACGCGTTGCGCTGGCCCGGCAGGGTCTCCACGATCGAGCGGCCGCCCGAGATCTCGAAGATCTGCCTCGTCGCGCCGACGGCGGCGAGGCGAGCCCCGAGGCGCTGTGCCGGGTCGGGGAGGTAGTCGGGTGAGACCATCCCCGCGGACGTCGAGTCGCCGATCTCGACCACCGAGCGGCACGAGGTCTGGAGCGGGCCGGCCGCCGGTCGGACCGTGCTCGAGGAGCCCTCGCCGGTCGTCGCCCCGGGCCCACCCCCGGTTACGGCCCGGCTCGCCGAGCCCTGCTCCGAGGTCCCGGCCCGAGTCGTCGCCGTGCTCGCGCCGACGCCAGCCCGGCTGCTGATCACCCCGCCCGTGCGAGCACTCAGGGGTGGCACGCCTGAGCCCCCGGAGCCCCCGACGATCTCGCTCGGGCCCGTCCCGAGCTGTGCGCCGGTCGCCACCGCCGTCTGGCGGCCCCCCCGCACCGCGGCGGTGAGCGAGCCCAGCGCACCCGCCCCGCCGGCGAGGCCCATCCCGGCAACCACGACCACCGCCATCGCCGCGAGCGCCCCGGCCAAGGGCAGCGTGCCGTGCGGGCGGGCCGAGCTCCATCCGGCTCGCACGCGGGCCATGACACGCCCGAGCGCGCCATGGCGTATCGGCTCCTCGACGAAGCGCCACGACAGCGCGGCCAGCAGGATGCTCGCCCCCACCTGGACGGACGCGCGCGGCAGATCGAAGCCGCGATCGACCGCCGGGCTGGTGAGGACGATGACCGGGTAGTGCCAGAGGTAGATCCCGTACGACCGCTCGCCGAGCCAGCTGAGCGGCCGCCACCCGAGCGCCCTACCGAGCCGGCTCGCCGGGTGGACCACTGCGGCGACCACCAACGCGGTCGCGACGGCGAGCAGCGCCATGCCGCCTCGGTACAGGAAGGGGCTGTACTGCGTCGTGGCGACCATGAGCGCGACGACCGCAAGGAGCCCGACGACGCCGAACCCGTCGACCACCCACCGGGCCGCTCGGCTCACATCCTCGCGAAGGTGGCGACTGGGCCAGACCATCGCGAGCGCCGCCCCGAGCAGGAGCCCTGCAGCCCTCGTGTCGGTCCCGTCGTAGACCCGGCTCGGATCGAACCCGGGGTGGTACAGCAGCGCCATCTCGATCGACGAGGCAGCCGCGAGCGCGAGGGTCGCAAGGACGAGCCAGCGACGGCGCCTGAGCACCTCGAGCCCGAGCAGCAACAGCCACGGCCAGACGAGGTAGAACTGCTCCTCGACCGCCAGCGACCACAGGTGCCCGAGCGGCGACGGTGGCCCGAAACGCGCGAAGTACGAGACGTGGTGGAGGACGAGCCACCAGTTGCTCACGTACAACAGTGCAGCCACCACCTGCCCGCGCAGCGCTGCGAGCTCGCCGGGACGCACGACGGTGACCCAGGCGACGACCACGACGAGCATCAGGTAGAGCGCGGGGAGCAACCGGCGCGCTCGGCGCAGCCAGAACGTCGAGAGCCCCAGGTTCCCCGTCCGCTCGCGAGCGGCGAGGAGCAAGTCCGTGATCAGGTAGCCGCTCAGCGTGAAGAACACCCCGACGCCGAGGAGCCCGCCCGGGAGCCAGGGCGCCTGGACGTGGTAGGCGATGACCGCCAGGACGGCGATCGCCCGCAGGCCGTCCAGCCCCGGGACGTAGCGCTGGCGGGCGTCGACGGGCTCAGGCACCCCGATCCTCGGCGCGGACTGGCGCACTCCGCGTAACACGAGGTGCCGTCGGCAGCGTCGCGGCAGGACGGTGCGTCACCGCCGGCGCGGCGAGCGCGTGCCTTGCCACCGGTGCGCCAGGCGCATCGGTCGCCGCTGGTCGACCGCCCACGGCGGCACGCTACTGCCGCCCGGTTCGGCGGTGGGATCGCGCGTCACGCCTGGGCCGGGCTGCCCGCTCGCTCAGCCCGGCGGCGGTACCTCGAGCAACGGTCTCCTCCCGGCCCAGGGCGCAGCCTCCTCGAGCGAGGCGGCCAAGCGGAGGAGCACGGCCTCGCCGAAGGGCGGCCCGACGAGCTGCACCCCGACCGGGAGACCGCTCTCCGTGACGAGGAGCGGGAGCGACAGCGCAGGTTGGCCGGTTGCGTTGAAGGCGGGAGTGAACGGCACGAAGGCCGGGACGCGCGCACCACCCTCGTCCGGATCGACGAGCCAGCCGAGTGACGGCGGGGGAAGTGCGAGCGTGGGGGTGACCAACAGGTCGAAGCTGCCCGAGTGGTTGTCGGCACCCCGCCACCAGGTGAGCAGACCACGGGCGAAGCCGTGGAGCCACTCGCGCGAGGCGTAGTAGGTGGCGGCGCTCAGCCGTCCGCCGAGCTCCGCGTAGAACGCGTTCACCGGCTCGAGGTCGTCGGGGCCGAGCTGGCGGCCGAGCTCGCGGCCCCAGTGGGCCACGTCTGCGGCCACGGCGGCGGCGATCAGGTTGACGAAGTGGCCCATGAACTCGGCGTCCGCCAGTGGCCCGACGGGCTGCCAGGAGACGTCGTGCCCGAGAGCCTCGAGCAGCTTCCCCACTCGCTCGAGCCCGACAGTGAAGCTCGAGTCGACGGCGACGCCCTCGGGTGCCGCGACCGAGAGCCCGATGCGCAGCCGGCCGGGGGGCCGGCCCAGCTCCTCGGCGAAGGGGCGCTCCGGCAGGGGCGCGACATAGGGATCGTCCAGGTGGCGCTCCGCGAGGACGTCGAGGAACGTAGCGGCGTCGCGAACGCTGCGGGTGAGGACCCCCTGGGTGGAGAAGCCCGCCCAACCCTCGCCCGCCTGGGGGCCGGCCGAGACCCGCCCACGCGCAGGCTTCAGCCCGACGAGCCCGCAGGCGCTCGCGGGGATGCGGATCGAGCCCCCACCGTCCGAGCCGTGGGCAGCGGCGACGAACCCGGCGGCAACGGCGGCCGCCGAGCCGCCGGAGGAGCCCCCTGCCGTCCTGGCCAGGTCGTAGGGGTTGTGCGTCGGGCCGTGCGCGAGCGGCTCGGTGGTGGGCAGCGTCCCGAGCTCGGGCACGTTCGTGCGACCGAGCACCACGACCCCCGCGTTGCGCAGCGCCGTCACGCTGTGCGCAGTCGTCCTCGGCTTCCAGCGTGCATCCCGGAGCGCCCGCATGCCCTGGTGGGTCTCCCCACCCGCCTCCAGGGCGCCGAGATCCTTGAGGAGGAAGGGCACACCGCGAAACGGCCCATCCGGCAGCGGGCCGGCTGCAGCACGACGGGCCATCTCGAAGCGGCGGATCACGACGGCGTTGACGAGCGGGTCGAGTGCCTCGATCCGCTCGATCGCCGCGTCGACGAGCTCGAGCGGCGAGACCTCGCCCGAGGCCACGAGGGCCGCCTGGGCCGTCGCGTCGGACCAGAGGAGCTCAGCGTCCACGATTACCTCCCTGTCCCACTTCGCGCCGGGCCAGCCGGACGACTCCGTCGGGTCGGGTCACGCCACCCCCGTCCCCTCGACGGCCACTCACCGCTCCGTCTGGCCGGTTCACTCGGCGAGGCGGAAGTCCGGATCGCCCCGGAGCTCCGCCACGTCCATCTGTGCTCGCTGCAGCCGGCCGGACCAGTCCCAGTTCACCGCCTGCCAGCGGGTGAACTGGTCGAGCACCCAGATGCCCGACTGGCGGCTGCCGTTCCCCGACCGCCCGTTGCCGCCGAAGGGGAGGTGCGCCTCCGCGCCACTGGTGGTGTTGTTCACGCTCACCATGCCAGCCGAGACGCCCTGACGGAAGCGGAACGCCGCCGCAGGCGACTCGGTGTAGATCGCGGACGAGAGCCCATAGCCCGGCAGGTTGGCGAGCTCGATCGCCTCCTCCAGCTCGCCGAAGGTCGCAACGCCGACCACCGGACCGAAGGTCTCCTCCTGGAAGAGCCGGTCCGCTCGGCCGACGCCGTCGACGATCGTCGGGTGGTAGTAGAGCCCTTCGGCCGGGTCGCCGACGAAGCCGACACGGGGGTTCTCCGGGGTGATCCGCCCCAGCCCGCTCGAGCCGAGGACCCGGTGCGCCGGGGTGATCCAGGTGAGCGATCGTTCGAAGTTCGCCGCGAAGCGCTCGTTCATGAGCGGACCGAAGAGCACGTCTCCGCTCGGGTCCCCGACCGGTGCGGCCTCGGTCGCCGCGGTGAAGGCCTCGAGGAACGCGTCGTGGCGGTCCTCCTGCACGAGGACCGTGCCGAGCGAGGTGCAGCGCTGACCGGCGGTGCCGAAGCCCGAGAAGAGCGCCCCCTCGACGGCGAGGTCGAGCCGGGCATCGGGCATGACGACCATCGGGTTCTTCCCCCCGAGCTCGAGGCAGGGGGACTGGAGGTGACGCCCGCACAGCTCGCCGATCGCCGACCCGACGGCCGAGGAGCCCGTGAAGCCGACCTTGTCGACCGTCCCCGCGGCGAGCGCCCCCTCGAGGCCTGCGAAGGTCTGGGCCCCGTCCGCGAGCACCAGCTGGAGCACGCCGTCCGGGAGGCCGGCGCGCCAGAACAGCTCCGCCATCGCGTGCGCCGTGGCCGCGGCGTACTCGGCAGGCTTCCAGACCACGGCATTGCCCGTGAGCAGCGCCGGCACGAGGTACCACGACGGCACCGCCACGGGGAAGTTGCCGGCCGTCACCACCGCCACGACGCCGACGGGGTTCCGGAAGGTGAAGGCCGACTTGTCCGGCATCTCCGAGGGGATGGTCTGCCCGTAGAGCCGTCTCCCCTCGGAGAGGAAGAAGTCGCAGGTGTCGATGATCTCGCGCACCTCGCCGAGTGCCTCGGCGTAGGGCTTGCCCACCTCGCGCGTCACGAGGCGGGCGAGCGCCTCGGCATTCGCCTCCACGAGGCGGCCGATCTGCGCGATCGCCCGACCCCGAACCGGTGCCGGCACGGCAGCCCAGGAAGCCTGCGCCGCCTTCGCCGAGGCCGTTGCGCCGGCGAAGGTGTCCGCGTCACCGAGATGGACCTCCGCGATCACGGTGTCGAGGTGGGCGGGGTCCACGGAGTGGAGGATGCCGCCGGGTGCGCCGTCCACTGCGGCACCCCCGATGACCGAGCGCACCACTCGCGCGCTCAACGCCCCGCCTCTGCGTCCATCCGCGCGAGCACGGCGTCGAGGGCCTCCAGGGCGCGGCCGATCTCCGCCTCCTCGATGCTGAGCGCCGGCCGGAGCCGCACCGTCGCCGGCCCACAGGGCAGCACCAGCACGTGCTCCTCGTCGCGGGCGCGGCGGACCACCTCGTCCCGAAGCGCCCCCTCGGGGAGGTCGAACGCCGTGAGCAGGCCGCGGCCCCGCGCGTTCGAGACGAGCGCGGGGTGGCGGCCCTCCAGCTCGACGAGGCCGCTGAGTAGGGACTTCCCGAGCTGGGCAGCCCGCTCGAAGAGTCCTTCCTCCTCCATCACCTCGAGCATCCGCCGGGAGCGGACCATGTCGACGAGCGAGCCCCCCCAGGTGGAGTTGATCCGGGAGCTCACGGCGAAGACGTTCTCGCTGACCTCGTCGACGCGCCGGCCGGCCATGACGCCGCACACCTGGACCTTCTTCCCGAACGCGACGACGTCCGGCTCCAGGCCGAGCTGCTGGTAGGCCCAGGGCGTCCCGGTGAGGCCGACCCCGGTCTGGACCTCGTCCAGCACGAAGAGCGCGTCGTGCTCGCGACAGAGTGCCTGCATGGCCTGGAGGAACTCGGCCCGGAGATGCCGGTCGCCCCCCTCGCACTGGATGGGCTCGGCCACGAAGCAGGCGATGTCGTGGGGGTGGGCGGCGAAGGCATCGGCCGCCTCGGCGAGCGCCCGCTCCTCCGCCGCTTCGACCTCGGCGAGGTGTGCCTCCAGGGGGAAGCGGATCGCAGGGCTCTCGATGCGGGGCCAGTCGAAGGTCGGGAACAGCGCGGTCTTCGCCGGGTCGGTGTTGGTGAGGCTGAGCGTGTAGCCGGTCCTCCCGTGGAACGCGTGGCGGAGATGTAGGACCTGCGTGCCCGCCTCCGCGGGGCGGCCATGGGCGGCGTTGTGGCGCCGCTTCCAGTCGAACGCGACCTTGAGGGCGTTCTCGACCGCCACCGAGCCACCCTCGACGAGGAAGAGGTGCGGCAGTGCGGGATCCCCCAGCACCCGCTCGAAGGTCTCCACGAAACCGGCCAGCTGCGTCGTGTACATGTCCGGGTTCGCGGGCTTGTTGAGCGCCACGGTGGCCAGCTCCGCGCGGAAGTCTGCGTCGTTCGCGAGCTGGGGCGGGTTCACGCCGAGGGGCGCTGACGCGAAGAAGGTGTAGAGGTCCAGGTAGTGCTGGCCGGTGCGGGCGTCCACGATCGTGGAGCCCGAGCTCGCCTCGAGGTCGAGGACGAGGCGGAAGCCGTCCACCAGGAGGTGGCGGCCCAGCACGTCGTGCACCTGGTCGGCGTCGATGGCGACGGAAGGTGAGGGCATCTCCCCATGCTGCCTCATGGAGGCCCCGCTCCGCCCATCCGGGGTCCGAGCGAGCCCGACCCACCGCAGGGGACGGAGACGTGGCGATCCGCCGGCGAGGGCGACCTGGCCCCTCCGGAGCCCGAGGCGGCACGACCCTAGGCTCGACCCGTGCAACGGCGAGGAGATCCGAGCTCTGGGCGCGGGCGCCCCGGCCCGGTTGGAACAACCGTCGGACTGGCTGGCGTCGGGGTGCTGGCCGGCGTCGGGGTGCT
>JAJYWE010000006.1:52845-76697 GCA_021791675.1 Actinomycetes bacterium
CGGCACGACCCTAGGCTCGACCCGTGCAACGGCGAGGAGATCCGAGCTCTGGGCGCGGGCGCCCCGGCCCGGTTGGAACAACCGTCGGACTGGCTGGCGTCGGGGTGCTGGCCGGCGTCGGGGTGCTGGCCGGCGTCGGGGTGCTCGCAGCGCTCCGGGCACGGGGGAGGCGCGCCGCGGGCGGGGCAGGTGGCTCGGGCTCGGCGGCAGGTGGCTCGGGCTCGGCGGCGGGCGAGGAAGCCGCAGACGCAAGAGAGCCCGGCTCGGCGCTCCCGACCTCACGCTTCGCACGCACGACCGCGCTGGCCGCGCTCGGCTCGCGGATCGCCGCGACCGAGCTGAGCGGCAGGGCCGAGCGCCTCTTCGCCTCGGCAGCGCGACGCGAAGCCCTCGACCGAGAGCGTGAGCTGCGGACCGCCGCGGAGGTCGTGAGCACGCTCGGCTCCATGAAAGGCGTGATGATGAAGCTCGGCCAGATGGCGAGCTACCTGGACGAGGGTCTCCCCGAGGCCTACCGCTCCTCGCTCGCCACGCTCCAGCAGGACGCGCCGCCGATGTCGCCAGAGCTCGCCGCGGACGTCGTCGCCACCGAGCTCGGCGAGCGACCGGAGCGGTTGTTCCGCGTGTGGGACCCGGTGCCGATCGCCGCCGCCTCCATCGGCCAGGTCCACCGGGCACTCACCGCGGACGGCCAGGCCGTCGCCGTCAAGGTCCAGTACCCCGGGGTCGCCGAGTCCATGGCGGCCGACCTGGCCAACACGGACCTGCTCGCCCGGTCGCTGACCCTGCTCTTCCCCTCGCTCGACCCGGACCCGCTCGTCGAGGAGCTGCGAGCCCGGCTCGGCGAGGAGCTCGACTACCGCCTGGAGCTCGCCAACCAGCAACGCTTCGCCGAGTACTACCGCGACCATCCCTTCGTGCACGTCCCGGCGCCTCGGACGGACCTCTCCTCCGGGCGAGTGCTCACCACCGAGCTCGCCGCCGGGGCCCGGCTCGCAGAGGTCGCCAGCTGGTCGGAGGAGGAGCGGAACCTCGCCGGCGAGGCGATCTTCCGCTTCGTCTTCCGCAGCCTCTACCGCCTCGGCTCGTTCAACGGCGATCCGCATCCGGGCAACTACCTGCTCCGTCCCGGCGGGCAGGTGACCTTCCTCGACTTCGGTCTCGTGAAGACCTTCACCACCGCCGAGCTCGCGATCTTCTCGGAGCTGATCCGCCACCTGGTGCTCGCCAGGGACGAGGAGGCGTTCCGCGAGGTCGTCGAGCGGGTCGGGCTCCTCGCACCCGGCGCACCCGTTGGCACGAGCGAAGTTGCTCGGTTCTTCTCGGACTTCTACGCGCTGGTGCTCGAGGACGAGGTGCGCGAGGTGACACCGGAGTTCGCCTCGGCGCTCGCCCGCCATGTGTTCGCCGCCGGCGACCCTGTCACGCGTTGGACCAGCGTGCCTGCCACGTTTGTGGTGGTCCAGCGGATCAACCTCGGCCTCTACGGGGTGCTCGCGTCGCTGCGGGCCACCGGACCCTGGCGGCGCATCGCCGAGGAGCTCTGGCCCGAGGTGGATCGAGCACCGACCACCCCCCTCGGCGAGCGGGAGGCCGACTGGCTCGCCCGCCGAGCGGGCGGGTCGGCGGCGCCGGACAGCAACGCCTCGACCGCGGCCACCTTCGAGACCAACGCCCCGGTCGTGCCAGGTCGGTAGTCGAGCTTCACCACCACGCTCACCCGGGGCGCGTCCTCGGCGACCGCAGCCACGGCCGCCTCGAGCGCCGCCATCACCTCGGCCCAGCTCCCCTCGATGTTGGTGAACATCGCGTTCGTCTCGCAGGGCAGCCCGCTCGCACGGAGGACACCGATGGCCTTCGCAACGGGTCGCGCGACGTCCTCGCCGACGCCGAGCGGGGTGATCGAGATCGCAGCGAGCATGCCCCCAGTCAAGCCGGCCGGCACTGGGCCGGTAGCCTCCCTCCGTGGCCGCGACCCCCATCCCCCTCGCCGGGCTCTCCCTCCCCGACGTGCGAAGCGGTGAACGCCACGACCTCGGCGCCTGGCCGACGCTCGGCCTCGTCGTCGCCGTCCGCCACCGGCACTGAATCCCCTGCCACGAGCACCTCGTGCGGGTGCGTGCGGCCGCAGCGAGCTTCGCTGCGCTCGGCTGCACCCCCGTCGCCGTGGGCTTCTCCCCGCCCGAGGCGCTTCGCGCGCTCGCCGAGCGCCTCGAGTGGCCCTGGCCCTTCCTCGCCGATACCGAACGACTCCTCTACCGGCGGCTCGGCTTCGGCCGCGCGCCGCTCCGGAACGTCTGGACGCCCGCCACGCTCGCCATCTACCGCCGTGCGATGGCTGCGGGCACGCCGGTCCACAAGCCGGTCGAGGACGCTCGACAGCTGGGCGGGGATGCCATCGTCAGGGCGGGCACGGCCTTCACGGTGTTCCGTCCTGCGAGCCCCGACGCCCGGGAACCGGTCGAGACGCTGCTCGAGGCCGTGCGGGCCGCAGCGACCTGAGCGTCCCGAGCCCGGCTGCCCGATGGCCGTCGGACGCCCGCCCGCCGCGTCGACCGGCCTTGGTTCGCGGAACCCGCCAAGAGCCCGCCGGCGCTGGCAAGCGGCCCCGCAGCCGGTGGCCGGCCCCGCCGCCGGCACCGGCGTGCCTCTGCCAGCTTCAGGAGGACTTCACGTAGTACCAGGCAGATGGGTGGTAGTTGGCGTAGGGGCTGAGGGCCTGCCAGCCCTGGAGGCCGTTCTTGGCCACCACGATCTCGTAGTCCGCGACCGGCCACCAGAGCGACGCCAGGTCCTTCGTCAGGTAGTTCTCGTCGGCGTAGAGGTACTGCAGGCCGGCCTTCTGGTGCGCCTGGTCGATGAGGCTCTGGGCGGTCGGCGACGCGTAGCCGCCGGCCCAGTAGTTGCCGATCCCGAACTGGTTCCCGCCAACCGGCAAGAGCTCGTACTGCCCGAAGTCCCACATGAAGCCGGAGTAGGCGAGCAGCCCCCAGTTGCACGGGGGTGACGACGGGCAGACCCCACCGATCGAGAACATCGTCGTCTCGGTCTGGCCGTTCAGGGTGATCCCGATACCCGCCGACGCGGCGGAGGAGGCGAATGCCTCGACCTGGGCGAGGAAGCTCGGCTGGCCCGTCGAGTACATGAACGAGAAGCTCAGCTGGCGCCCCTTCGCGATCCCGGCGCCGCACTCGTTCGCCGCGGTGCCCGGCCGCTCGCACACGTCGATCCCCCCGCTACCGGGTGCCCACCCGTGGCTCGTGAGCAGCGCCTTCGCGTCCGAGACGCTGTAGGGGAAGGGATTGTGCTGCAAGAGTGGGCTCACGTACTTGGAGCCGGCGTAGGCGGGCGCTACCCCGTAGTCGGGCAGGCCGTAGCCGTGGAGGGTACGGGTGAGGTAGAGCTGCTCGTCCACGACGTGCTGCAGGGCCTCACGGATGTAGAGCTGCTTCACGAGCGGTCCCCAGGTCTTGCTCGTATAGCCGAGCTCGACGGCCTCGTTGTAGAAGACCTTCCAGGGTGCGATCGTGAAGCCGTTGTGCTGGAAGTACGAGGCCTCGCCCAGGTCGGAGAAGGGGAGGAACCCGAAGGTGACCTGTCCGGAACGGAGCGCGTCCACCTCGGCGGTGTCCGAGGGGAACGAGTAGATGGTGTAGCCCGCGAGGTGGGGCTTGCCCGGACCGGTGTAGTGACGATTGGCCACGAACGTCGAGGTGTAGGTCGTCGGGTTGTACCCCGAGATCACCCAGGGGCCGTCGACGACCTTCCAGAGCGGGTTCGTCGCGTAGGTCGAGAGCTTCTCCGACTGGCCGTAGAGGTAGTTGAAGACCGCCTTCGCACCGGAGGGCGTGGCCGCCGCGCTGCCCACGGCGCAGGTCGCGCACGTCTTGTCCCACGCCTGTGCCGGCAACGGGTAGATCCAGGTGAGCTGGTTGCCGGTGAACCACTCGGGGTTGTACGAGTGGTTCAGGTGCAGCGTGAACTGGTAGGGGCCGTTGTAGGTGATGCTCGTCACGTTGTCCGGGAGCTCGCCGGGGATGTAGGCCCCGTCCTTGGACTTGCCGGCCGCGAGGAGCTGGAAGAAGAACTGGATGTCCTTGGTCGTGACCGGCGTCCCGTCGGACCAGGTGTAGCCCTTGTTGAGGGTGACCGTGACGGCCGTGTTGCCGTTGGAGTAGACCGGCCGCTGCCCGATCGAGAGGGCGTAGTCGATCCCCGTGTTGGACCCGTTGCCCGCGAAGTAGAGCGGTCGCCACATGCCGCCCTCGACGTTCGAGTCCCAGTCCTCGTAGTTGGCCTGGTTCTCGATGGGGAGCATCCAGGTGAAGTCCTCGCCGATGGGCAGCGCGTAACTCGCGGTCCCGCCCGAGATCGGCTTTCCCGTCGCCACCGGCGGCTTCGTCGGGACGCTCGGCTTGCTGGCGCAGGCCGCCAGCACGAGCCCCCCGATCGCCAGGGCACACGCGCCGCTCGCCATCCGACGCCAGGTTCCTCGCCCGCTCGTCCCTTCTCGCATCACTCCTCCTTCTCCCCCGCCCCGACGAGCGCCCACTCCCCGTAGGCGCTGCCGAGAGCGATGCATCGCCGCGGCCACCGCTCGGCCGGCGAGTCCGACTCGGATCTGGGAATGATAGACCGATTCGGTCGAGAAGGCGCGTGCACGGCTCGAATTCCGCACGCGCACTCGGCGGCGAGTGCCTGTTCGCCGTCGTCAGGGTCCGGTGCGTCACGGAGTGCGCAACCGCTGGTGTCCTGCGCCTGAAGTTCGTAGGGTGATTCGGTCGTGGCCGAGACGGGGCGGAGGCAGCGGCGGTGACGCGCTCGTCGTACCGGGCCAGCGAGTCGAGGAGCTGCTCGGCAGTCTTCACCCACACGTACGGTCGTGGCTCGTCGTTCCGGCGCTCGAGGGGTTCTTCGGCTCGGCGGCCGGGCTCTCCTCCTCGGCGATCACCTGACTCGTCACGTCCTCACGGGACGAGCGCCGGGCGTTCGTGGAGCAGCCTCGCTGACCGGGACGACGTCGACGTCTGGGTCGACGGGGTGCACGTCAACGTCCGCCCGGCAGGACCCGTCCGTCCCCCTCTGGCCGGCCACCTCGACGGCGAGCGCCGCGCGCAGCTCGCGAAGGGAGGCGAGCTGCCGATGGCGCGGCGGCGCCAGCACCGAGCGCTCGGCCGTCGAGACCCCCGGCTCCTGCGGCTGCCTCGTCGCTGGGCCGGCGCCCCGTCGTCGGCACCCTCTGTGTCAACCTGGCGTGAGGCAGGACGACGGTGTTGGAGTGGGTGGCCGCCTCGGCGTCGGTGGGGTTGACCTCGGGGTCGTAGAGGCAGGCCTCGGTCACCCCAGCGCGCAGGTTGTCGGGCACGGTGATCTCGCTCACGCCCTGGCATGCCTCCCAGGCATGCACGTGGGCAGTCACCCAGCTGGCCAGGTCCTGGCCCCTCGTCGCCTCGACGTAGAGCATCCCCGAGCACCCGAGCACGGCCACGAACACCTCGGCCTCGTGGATCTCCCCGGTCTCCGGGTTGCACCAGGCTGCCTTGTCTCCGCTGGGGTCGACGAACAGCCGCTCACCCGGCGCGTAGGAGAGGCACAGGAGACGTCCTCGGTCGCGAGCCAGCGGCGGTAGTGCTCGCAGAACTGGGAGTACCCCCAGCCGTCGGGGTGCTGCGCGCGCCATTCGAGCCACAGCAGGCACAGCGTCAGGTGGTGCCGGCGCGACCGCATCCTCGTGGACTCGGCCCCACTCGGGCACCGAGCGAGAGGTCCCCGGCTCCGACTTCGGGAACAGCACGGCGTCGAGGCCGTCGTCGTCCATGCCCTCGGGCAGTGGCCACGACACCCCGGCTGCGTCCGCTCGTCGGCAGTACTCGGCGACGGTGCTCCTCGCCACGCCCACGCTCCGGGTGATCTGGCGCGCGGACATCCCGGCCGCTCGCAGGCGCAGCACTTCGGTGGTCTTTCGCATCGGTAGCCTCTTTCTGGGCACGCTCCCTCTTCGGGTGGCAGCTGGTACGCCGCCATTCCAGAGGGTTGGGTGCCCTTGTTGGTGGATCTCGGTGGACTCGAGGCGAAGCCCACCCACCTGCGCCCTCAGGCCATGCCACACCTCCGGACCAGGCGATGTCGCGGTGACCCCTCGAGGCCAAGTTGCAAAGAACCGTGGCTGCAGTGGTGGTGGTGGGGAAGCAATGGTCGAGCGACCGACGACTCACGGAACGCGCTCCAACCTCTCCGATTTCCGTGATCGCAGCCGAGTTCCACCGGTCGTTGCAAGGGTCCGACCATCACGGCCGAGAGAACCCGAACCAACGACCGGTAGAGGCCCCATCATGCCAGGCAAGCCGTTCAGCGCGGAGGAGCGGGAGGAGATCCGCGCCGGGATCGGGCGAGGCGAGTCGTTCGAAGCGGTTGCCCGCCGGCTCGGGCGGGCGGCCTCGAGCAGCTGGCGACGTCGCGCGCAACGGCGGGCGTGCGCACCACCGGGCGACTGCCGCCGAGCATCGGGCAGGCAGGTGCCGGCGCCGGGAGTACCAGACGAGATTCCAGGCCGACGCGGCGCTCGCAGCGCGCATACCTGTGCCTCCGGCCAAAGACTCGCCGGTGACGATCGCTCGGGCACTCGCGGCCGAGGGCTCGCCGGAGCCACGAGACCGTCTACAAGGGGATCTACGCCCAGGGCCGTCGGGGCTCGGCCAGGGCTGCACCCCCACCTGCACCGCAGGCGGCGCTGCCGCAAGCACCGCCGGGACGAGGGTGCCCAGGCAACGAGCCGGCCCGCTCGGCACCCTCGAGCCTCACCGCCCGCCCAGCGTCGCTGGTGGCCGCAGCGAGGTGGGTCAGGAGAGGGCGATCTGCTCATCGAAGGCGCGGCCGCTCCGCGGTGGTCACCCCGAGCGCCCGGGCCAGCCGGTTCAACCTCCTCGGTGACCTGGCCAGGACCACGGGGCCGAGAGCGTGCTCGCCTGCCTCGTCGAGCGCTTCGACGGGGTCCCCGAGGAGTTGGCGCACCCTCACCTGGACCAGGGGCGCGAGATGGCCCGCTCCCCTGCGCTCGAAGAGCTCGCCGGCATCGACGTCTACTTCGCCGAGCCGCACAGGCCCTGGCAGCACCCATCGAACGAGGCGTTCAACGGCCTTCTTCGCCTCTGGCTCCACCTCCACCGACCTCTCGATCTACGACCAGGACGACCTCGACTCGCTCAGCCACCAGATCGACACCATCCCCCGCCCCCCTCCAGTGGGAGACCGCGCACGCTTGCTACCATCGGAGTGCTGTTGCACTGACCGGTTGAGCTGGTCGCTCTTTCGGCCGGAACGACGTCAATGGCTTTGACGTGAACGCCGCTTTCAACCCAGTCGCCAATGAGGACGTCGAGATGTATGACGCTGGTGGAACCCTCACGGTCGGCCCCGACCGAGTGTCGCCCAGTGGCAACGGGTCCTTCACCGACCACCAGGACTCCTGCCGGTGAAGGGCTGCGGAGGGCGGCCGCCGGCCGACTCCCCACCGCGGCCACGGCACTCCTCCGGCCTAGCGCTCCTCGCTGTGGCCGCGATCCTCGGACTGGCTGGATGCGGCTCCGAACCCGACCCAACGGCCACCGTGGTGCCCCGAGGGTACGAGGTCGTCCATCTCGGCTCGACGGGAACATGTCCGGAGAGGCTGGCCAACCCGGGCGGAGTGGTGGTGGAGACGGGACGGCCGCCTCCGCTGCGGCTGGAGCAGAGCGTCCTTCCGGCCAGCCCTGACCAGGCCACGATCTGCCGCTATGTCGGGTTCCAGCTCACTGGCCACGCCTCGCTCCGCAGAGCGCAGCCCCTCGGCCAGGTCGAGGCCGCGATCGCCGCCTTCTCGCGTCGTGTCTCGGTGTCGCCCTCGGTGGACTGCCCATCACTGCCTGTGCGCCCCCAGACCTTCGTGTTGTCCTTCGGCTACCCGGACGGCCGCGCCCTCGGCGTGTACTTCGGCGACCGCTGCGACGACGCCATCGACAACGGGGAAGGCTGGTGGATCCCCCCCACGCCGCGCTACACGAGGGCCGAGGCCCGGCTGACCGATGTCCTCGAGGGCACCACCAGACCCTGAGCGGGTGCGGAGTCCCCGTGCTGAGCCGCCGGCAGGGCTCCGCCTCGGCGCCACCCCGCTGGCAACGGCCGTCGCCAAGTTCGCCGAACGGTGCGGGGAGCTCGGAGGACCCGCGATACCCCCTCCGGTCACTCCTCATCCGCACCTCGACGATTTCGCCGACGCGCAGCAACGGACGGAGGTCGCGCCGCTCGGAGCGGGGTGGCAATGGCGACTGCTGGACCCCGCTCAGGCTCATCTCCGGGATGGCGCACGTGGGTGTGACCCGATCGAGCCATCGCCGGGTGGCGGTGGGGTCGAGCGCTGGTCCGGCGAGCTCACCATGAAGCAGATCCGCCGAGGCACCCACACCTCGGTCCGGGCCCTCGAACGCGACCTCGGGGACTGGATCGAGCGCTGGAACGACGAGCCACGACCCTACGTGTGGGTGAAGACCGCCGAGCAGATCCTCGACCCGCTGGCCCGGTACGACGAGCGCGTCACCGCCGCTGCCTCCACCCCGTCTCGGCAATGACCCAATTGCCCTATGAACCTCAGGCGCAGGAGCCTGGGACGGTCTGTCGAGGGTCGGACGCTCGGCGGCAGCGGGGCTCGGGCGGCTGGCGCGGCACCTGACGAGCCCCCGTTCATCGCTTCTGGAGACGGCGCTCCGCCACGTCGGAGAGGGCGTCGCCGAGCACGTTCACGGCGAGCACGGTCACGACGATCAGCACTGCCGCCGGCCAGAGCTGCCACCAGTACCCCGAGAAGAGGTTGTTGATCCCCGTCGAGAGCATGGTGCCCCAGTTGGTCGCCGGGGGCGGCGGACCGAGGCCGAGGTAGCTGATGGACGCGAAGGCGAGGATCGCATCGGCGACCTTGAGCGTCCCCGACACGATGAGGACCCCGGCCAAGTTGGGGGTGATGTGGCGCCCGGCCACCCGCCAGCCCGTCGCGCCGAAGCCCCGGGAGGCGACGACGTAGTCCCGGGTACGCAGCGAGAGGGTCTCGCCGCGCACCACGCGTGCGGTCGAGAGCCAGCTCACGGCGGTGAGCACGAGGATCACGACGAGCAGGTCGGCCCGGACGAGCGCGGCGAGCAGCACCACGAAGAAGAGGAAGGGGATCGAGAGCAGCGCGTCGACGATGCGCATCATGACCGTGTCCACGACGCCCCCGACGTAGCCGGCGATGACCCCCCAGGCGAGGCCGAGGAGCGTCCCGAGGACACCGACCGCGAGACCCACCTCGAGGGTGGACTGACCGCCGAGCATCAGGCGCCCGAGCTCGTCCCGCCCCTCCGGACTGGTGCCGAGGGGATGGGAGAGCGAGGGCGTGAGGTTCTCGTTGATCAGGTTCGTCGCGACCTGGTTGGTGTGGTAGACGAGCGGGCCGACGAAGGAGAACAGGACGATCAGGACGAGCACCGTCGCGCCCCCGACGGCGAGGCGGTTCTCGAGGAACGTGTCGAGCGCGAGCCGGAACGCGCTCCGCTCGACGGCGAGCTCGCCCCCGTCGGGGACCGCTGCGGGCAGCGTGCCCTCGGGCGCCGGGAGGTCTGCGACTGTCATCGGTAGCGGATCCTCGGGTCGAGGGCCGCGTAGGCGATGTCGGCCGCGAGGTTGCCGACGATCGTCGCCACCGTGATCACCAGGACCACACCGAGCAGGACCGGGTAGTCCCGGTCCTGGGCCGCATTCCAGAAGAGCAGGCCCACCCCGGGGAAGTTGAACAACGCCTCGATGATGAGCGCCCCCGAGAGGACGTAGGGGATCGACAGGCCGAGCACGGTCACCGTCGAGGAGACGGAGTTGCGCAGTACGTGGCGGAGCAGCACCCGCCGCGGCGCCACCCCTTTTGCCCGGGCGGTGCGGACGTGGTCGGCGAGCAGGTTGTCGATCGTCGACGCCCGCATGTACCGGCTGAAGTAGCTGACGTTGCCCAGGCAGAGCGTGGCGACGGGCAGGACGAGGACACGGACGTCGGTGCCGAGGCCGGACCCGAAGGCCGACGCCGTCGAGGGGAGCGCCGGGATCCAGAGGCTGAGCACCACGATCAGGATCACCCCGAGCAGGAAGCTCGGCATGGAGTAGAAGGTGAGCATGAGCGCGGAGAGCGCGTGGTCGTCAGGCCGGTTGCGCCGCTGGCCCTGCCAGAGTCCGAGCGGGATCGCAATCGCGACCGAGAGCAGGAACGCAGAGCCGGCGAGGAGCAAGGTGCGAGGGACGTACTCCGCGAGCAGCGAGCCGACGGACTGGTTCAGCTTGTAGGAGAAGCCGAGGTTGCCCTGGACTGCATGCCAGAGCCAGATCCCGTACTGGACGACGAGGGGCTTGTTCAGTCCCTCCTGGATCGTGAACTGGTGCACGGCATAGGGCGTGGCCTTCGGCCCGAGCTGGGCCCGGACCAGCCCCCCGGGGAGCGCGTGGAGCAAGCCGAAGACGACGACCGTGACGATGAGCACGACGATCACAGCCTGGCCGAGACGACGGACGATGTAGGCGGTCACCGGAGCGACCCTGCGGCACCGACCCGAGCCATCAGAGGCACGCTACCCCCCTCGCTCCTCCGGGCGCGGGCACGCCCTCGGAGCGGCCGCCGCGCTGGGCTGCCTGATGGTCGTGACCTTCCCCGGCCGGGCCGACACGAGCACCGTCCCCCGGATCCCTCTCGGCCCTGACGCCAGTCCACCGTCGCGCGCGCCCCTCTCCGCCGCCCCCTCGCAGGCGTGACAGTTTGCCAGGGACGATGGCTCTGCGCAAGTGAATCCGTTGCAGCACAGGCCGTGCGAGATGCTTTCCAGCTGTCTGGCTGGGTAGAGCGACTGATGAAGCAGGGCGACCCCGAGGACCGGGGACCCCGGGTGGGCGAGGGGCGACGACCACAGGGGCAAGCCCGGGGCGGCGAGACCGAGCGGTCGAGGGGCGTGGGGCGAGGAAGGCCGCGGCGGGCGACCGAGGGCGCACGGCCCGACGGAACGGGTGCTGGCGGCCTGTCAGACCAGCTGCTCCGCCCAGGCAGTGTGCAGCCGCTGGTAGTGGCTCTCGCGCCGCAACAGCTCGTCCGGCGAGCCGTCCTCGACGATCCGGCCGGCCTCCATCACGAGCACGCGGTCCGCGATCTCCACCGTGGTGAGGCGATGGGCGATCACCACCGCGGTGCGCCCCGCGAGCACCCCGCCGAGCGCCCGCTGCACCGCCCGCTCGCTCGGCACGTCGAGCGACGACGTGGCCTCGTCCAGGATGCAGACGGCGGGGTCGGCGAGGAAGACTCGCCCGAAGGCCACGAGCTGTCGCTGCCCGGACGAGAGCCGCCCGCCGCGCTTTCCGACCAGCGTGTCGAGACCCTCGGGTAGCCCGGCGAGCAGCTCGGCGGCCCCGATCGACTCGAGCGCGTCCAGGATGTCTGCCCGGCTGGCGTCCGGACGACCGAGTGCGACGTTCTCCGCGACCGTGCCCGAGAAGAGGAAGCCCTCCTGGGTCACCATCACGACCGCACGGCGCAGGTCTGCGTCGGAGAGCTCGGCGAGGGAGATCCCGTCGAGGCGGACGGTCCCCCGGGTCGGGTCGTAGAAGCGGGCGAGCAGCCGCGCGAGCGTCGTCTTCCCGGCACCGGTCGAGCCCACGAGCGCGACGGTCTGCCCGGCCGGGATGGTCAGGTCGAGGCCCGGCAGTACGACGGTGTCCCCGTAACCGAAGACCACCCCGTCGCAGGCGAGCTCACCTCGGACTGCCTCGCGAGGGAGCGAGATCGGCTGCGCAGGCTCCGGCACCGACGGCGCCTCCTCGAGGACCCCCGAGAGCTTCTCGAGCGCCGCCGAGGCCGACTGGAAGGAGTTGTAGAACTGCGAGAGGTCCTGCATCGGGTCGAAGAACTGGCGGAGGTAGAGGAGGAACGCGGCGAGCACGCCGACGCTCAGCTCCCCGTGGAGCGCGAGGTAGCCGCCGCCGAGCAGCACCGCGGCGGTCGTGACGTTGCCAAGGGCCTTGATCCCCGGCACGTAGACTGCGAGCAGCTGGAAGGAGCGCTGGTTGGCCGATCGGTAGCGGTCGTCCGCGTGCTCGAAGATGGCCTGGTTGCGGGGCTCGCGCCGGAAGGCCTGCACGGCGCGGATCCCCCCGAGCGACTCGACGAAGTGCACGATCACGAGCGCGACGGCCTCCCGCGCCCGTCGGTACGCGGCGGCCGATCGCGTCCGGAACCACACCGTCAGCCAGCACAGGACGCCGAACGCGGCGACGACGACCAGCCCGAGCCGAAGGTCCAGCCAGAGAAGGGCTGCACCGATGGTGACGACCGAGAGCACCGCGGTCACCAGCCCGTCGAGACCCTCGTCCAGCACCTCGGTGATCGCGTCGACATCGGAGGTCTGGCGCGACACCACCCGCCCCGACGTGTAGCGCTCGTGGAAAGCGAGCGAGAGCCGGTTGAACTGGCGGAACAGTCGGAGCCGGAGGTCGAGCACGAAGTCCTGGCCCACCTTCCCCGACACGACGAGGAACGCCCGCCGCGCGAGCGCCCCCACGATCGCGGCGAGCGCGATCAGCGACGCCGCAACGGCGAGCGGCGCGACGTCGCCGCGATGCGCCGCCGGTATGCCCGAGTCGATCCCGACCTTCACCAGGTAGGGCCCGACAAGCGCCGCACCGTCCTCGACGAGGACCAGCGCGAGGCTCAGCCAGAGCATCGGGCGGTGCGAGCCGAGCAGCGAGCCGAGCAGGCGCCGGCTACGCGCCTTGAGGAGTGACGCGACCCCACCGGGGACGTTCTCCACCTGTTCGGCAGCGACCCCCCGCCAGGACTCGTCGGCGATCGCGCTCACGGGTGGGCCCCCCTGGCATCGGCGGCCACTCTCGACTCGTCGGCGAGCGCGCTCACGGACAGGCCCTCCCGGCGTCGGCAGCCACGCTCGGCTCCTCGCCGCCGACCGCAGCGGCGACGCGCTCCTCGGAGAGGATCGCTCGGTAGCGCGGCTCCGTCGCGAGCAGCTCGCGATGCGTACCGACCGCGACGATCCGCCCTCCCTCGAGGAGGGCCACCCGATCGGCGAGCGCGACGGTCGAGGGTCGATGTGCCACGACCAGTGCCGTCGTCGTCGCCAGCATGCGCTCGAGCGCCGCCTCCACGATCGCCTCGGTGTGCACGTCGAGAGCGGAGAGGGGATCGTCCAACACCAGGACCTTCGGGTGGCCGACGATCGCCCGGGCGAGCGCGAGACGCTGTCGCTGGCCCCCCGAGAGCGAGAGGCCCTGCTCGCCGACCCGGGTGTCGAGCCCCCACGGGAGGTCGTAGACGAAACCAGCCTGTGCAGCCTCGAGCGCTTCCTCCAGGTCCGCCTCGGTCGCCTCCGCCGCCCCGAGCAGCACGTTCTCCCGGACACTGACGGAGAAGAGGATGGGCTCCTCGAAGGCCATGCCGACGAGCCGTCGGAGATCTGCCACGGCGAGGTCTGCCACCGAGACACCGTCCAGGGTCACCCGTCCCGCCGTCGGGTCGTAGAGGCGTGGCACGAGGCAGGCGAGGGTGGTCTTCCCCGATCCCGTGGCCCCGACGAGCGCAACGGTCTCGCCGGGCTCGATCGAGAGCTCCACGCCGTCGAGCACCCGCTTCTCCGAACCCGGGTAGGAGAACGAGACCGCCTCGAAGCGGAGCGAACCCCGGGGGTGCGCGAGCCGGGTCGGGTGCCGGGGGTCGGCGACGCTCGGGACGCTGTCGAGCACCTCGAGGACACGGTCCGCCGCAGTAGCCGCCTCCTGTGCGGAAGCGAGGATGAACCCGAGCGACTCGACGGGCCAGACCAGGAGGAGGAGCAAGGTCATGAAGGCGACGAGCGCGCCGAGGCTGAGGTGCCCCTGCGCAACGGCGAGTCCGCCGATCCCGACAATGGCGGCGAGCGCGAGGTTCGGGACGACCTGGAGGAGGGACCAGAAGGTCCCGGTGAGGCGGACCTTGCGCATGGAGCGCTCGTAGAGCTCGTCGGCGAGCGACTCGAAGGCCGCGGTCCGCTCGGGCGCCCTGCCGAAGGACTTGACCACCCGGGTGCCGAGCGCGCCTTCCTCGACCGCAGTGGTGAGGTCACCCGTTGCGTCCTGGACCGCGCGGGACACCACGCGGTAGCGACGCTCGAAGGTCGCCGAGATCGCCACGATCGGGATGGCGGAGAGCGCGACGATCCCCCCGAGCAGCGGGTCGAGCCGCACGAGCAGCACCACGACGACGGCGAAGGTCGCAGCGTTCACGACGAGGAAGATCAGCCCGAAGCCGAAGAAGCGCCGGATCGTCGACAGGTCCGACATCGCTCGCGAGAGGAGTTGCCCGCTCTGCCAGGCGTCGTGGAAGCCCACGTGGAGGCCCTGGAGGTGGGCGTAGAGATCGTCCCGGGCGTCGAACTCCATCTGGAGGATGCCCTTCGCCTGCAGCCAGCGGCGCAGCCCCGACCCGCCCGCCTCCACCAGACCGAGCGCGAGCGCGAGGAGTCCGAGTGGGAGGAGGCTCCCGCCGCGGTGCTCGAGGATCGGTCCGTCCACGATCGCCTGCGTCACGAGCGGTACCGCAACCCCGGCCCCGGTGCCGACCGCTGCGGCCACGGCCATCACGACCACCTGCCAGCGGTAGGGGCGGAGGTAGCGCGCCATGCGCGCGAGCGACCGGAACCGAAACCGGGGCGCGTTCGTCGAAGGGGGGAGGGGCTCGGACACCGTCCCCGACCCTACCGGCCGGCTCCGACAGGCTCCAGGGAGTTTCCGGCAGCGCGACTCGAGGAACCCGCTGGGGCGCGAGGAACTGGGGGCTCGAGGGACCGCTGGGGCGGGAGGGGCCGGGAAGCCCTTGGGGCGTCGGCGGCCCTCACGCCGGGTTCCGGGGACGGGGGACCGGGGACGGGGGACGGGGTCAGGGTTGCCCGGCGGGAGTCAGCGAGCGCGCTCGACGACCATGCGCTGGTGCACCCCGAGCGCGAGGAGCCGCCCGGCCGACTCGGCCGAACAGGCGAAGGTGCCCCGCCTCCCACTCGCCTCCACGAGCTCGGCGCGCACTACGACCTCGTCCCCGATCTCGGCGCGACCGAGATGGTGGACCAATATGCCCGTCCCGAGGTGGGTGGCACCCTCGACCGGGGCCCCGAGCGCGCCGCTCGCGACGATCTCGAAGAGCAGCGCGAGCCGCGGGCTCGCGAGCACGAGGGCCTCGGGGTCCGGGTGACCGAGCGCAGCGGCAGTGTCCGCCTCGCCGACGGTCCAGCGCCGCTCGACCACGGTCCCGACCGGGGGGAGGGCCGGGTGAGCCGGGCGAGCCGGCCCGAGCGCAGCATCGAGCTGGTCCGCGAGGTGTCCTGCAAGGGCTGCTCGCGCCTCCCCGTGCGCAGCGGCGACCCGGAGCGCCTCGGCGAGCGCGACGAGCACAAGCCCCTCCTGTGCCGGCGTCAGGTGCAGCTCCGCCGCGCCCGCCGGCATCGCGCCAGGGACGGCATGCGATGGCGCTCCCGCTGAGACCCCACCGTTCGTCCTCGTGCTGGCCTCGCCATCCACGGTTGCCAGCCTACGGGGGTCGGGAGAGCATGACGAGCACGGCGAGTGGGAGGAAGTGACCGACGGGTCCCGCGCGGCGGCGACGGCCGGTAGAGGACAGGCATCGGCGGCGCGCCGGAGGTCCCGGCCATCGGACGGGGGTGGCCGGTGGCCAGCCCTCGCAACTGGCCCTGGGGCTGGGCGCGGCGTCCGGCGGCGGCAGCTGGGGGAGAATGGAGCCATGCAGGTGCTGTCGTTGACCTACGTCGTCACCCTGGTGAGCATGGTCTTCGCATCGGTCGCGCTCTGCGTCGGCGCGCGCCGCCGCCCGGGGAGCGGGATCGCCGTCGCGAACGCGACGCTCGCGACGCTCCTCGTCGCCGTCAGCGCGATCTGGCTGGTCCAGACCTCGACCGCACCCGACTGGTCTGCCTCCACCTCGCTCCCGTTCGCGCTCTGCGACCTGACGACGCTGGTGGCGGCGGCGGCGCTGCTCACCCGCCAGCGGCTCCTCGTCGAGCTCACCTACTTCTGGGGGCTCGCCGGCGCGCTCCAGGCCCTCCTCACCCCGGACCTCGCCACGCCCTTCCCGAGCCTCGAGTTCTTCGAGTACGTGATCGCACACGCCGGCATCGTCTGCGCGGCGCTGTTCCTCGTCGTCGGCCAGGGGCTGGTACCCCGGCCCGGCGCGGTGCCCCGGACCTTCGCCATCACCGCGGGCTACACCGCGCTCGTGGGTGGGCTCGACGCGCTAACGGGAGGTAACTACATGTACCTGCGCCACCTCCCCGCGACGTGGACCCTCCTCAGCGTGCTCGGGCCGTGGCCGTGGTACCTGGTGAGCGCCGCTGGCGTCGCCATCGCCGCACTCGCGATCCTGGACGCGCCCTTCTGGCCGGGGCGGGCGCGCCAGCGCGACGCCAGCCGGCACCCCGTGCCCGCTCGCGGCTGACGAGCGGCCCTGTGCCGGACGAGCGGGCAGGCACCGCCCAGAGGTACCCTCCGGGTTGCGGCGGGGAGAGCCACCGGGACAACGGCTCGGAGAGGGGGAACGTCGATGGCCGAGGAGCACTACCGCCTGGTCGGAGCCGGTGGAGCGAAGATCCTCGCGCTCCACGGCTGGTTCAACGACCGGAGGGCGTTCGCGCCGCTCTGGCCGTGGCTCGATCCCGCTCGGGCCACCTGGGCGTTCCTGGACGAGCGCGGCTACGGGACCCGGCAGGCCGAGGCGGGGTCCTTCACCGCCGACGAGGTCGCCGCGGACACCCTCGAGCTCGCCGATGCCCTCGGCTGGGAGCGTTTCTCCCTCGTCGGTCACTCCATGGGAGCGAAGTTCGCGCAACGGGTCCTCGTCCTCGCCCCCGAGCGCGTCGAACGCCTCGTCGGGCTGAACGGCGTTCCCGCCTCGGGGGTCCCCTTCGACCCCGACGCGTGGGAGCTGTTCGCCGGGGCGGCCGAGGACCCCGGCAAGCGCCGGGCGATCCTCGACCTCACGACCGGGAACCGCCTCCCGGGCACCTGGCTGGACGCTGCCGTCGCCACGTCCCTCGAGCGGTCGGACGCCCGGGCGTTTCGTGCCTACCTCGACGCGTGGGCACACGGCGACTTCCACGAGGAGATCGCCGGGCGGCCGCTGCCGGTGCTCGTCCTCGTCGGCGCGCACGACCCGGCGTTGTCGGCCGGCGTGATGCGAGAGAGCTGGTTGCGCTGGTACCCGAACGCCACCCTCGAGGTGCTCGCCGACGCGGGCCACTATCCAGCCGACGAGACGCCCCTCCAGCTGGTGGCGGTCCTGGAGCACTTCCTCGCCCCCTGACATGGAAGGGCGACACCCGTCGAGCTCGACGGCCTCCCGGCCGAGGCGCCATCCTCGCTCGGGCGCACCAGGGATCGACCCCGACCGCCTCGCCCATCCGATCGGGAGGGCGCTCGGCGGGCGGGCCGCCCTCGCCTGCGTGGGCGATGCCTGACAGCGGGCGCGACGCGGCGCTGGCTGCGGCCGGTCGGACCGTCTACGACCCGGCCACCTACGAGCGGCGTGTCCCCTACGCGGAGCTGGCACTGCTTCGCGAGGCGGGCAGCGTGCACTTCCTCGAGGAGCCGCCCCTACTCGGCTGGCCGGGCGGGCAGGGCTTCTGGGCGGTGTTCGGGCATCGGGAGGTGAAGGTCGTGCTTCGCGACGCCCGGCGCTACTCGTCCTGGCTCGGCGGGACCCAGATCCATGACTACGAGCCGAGCGACCTCGCGGAAGTCCGCCAGCAGCTCCTCAACTCAGACCCTCCCGAGCACACGCGCCTCCGGAACCTCGTGGCGGCCGCGTTCACCCCCCGGGCCGTCGCTCGCCTCGAGGCGCGCATCCGGAGCCGAGCCGAGCTCCTCGTGGGCGAGGTCGCGGCACAGGGAGAGGCGGACCTGGCGCTCGTCGCCGCCGACCTGCCGCTGTTCACGCTCGCGGAGCTCCTCGGTGTCCCGATATCCGACCGCGCGCTGCTCTTCGACTGGTCCAACCGCGTCATCGGCTACCAGGACCCGGACTACGCCGCGAGCAGTACCTTCCGGCCTGGCCAGGGCAGTCCGATGGCCGAGCGGGCCCTCGCTGCTCGCCCCCAGCCCGACGCACGTGGGCGCCTCCCGAACCCGCGCAGCCGTGCCGGGATGGCCGACCTCTACGCCTACGCGCGAGAGCTCGCCACCTGGAAACGCACCGAGCCCGGCGAGGACGTCATGTCGCTCCTCCTCGGTCTCGCCGGGGAGGGGGTCGAGCCGGTCACGGACGGCGAGTTCGAGAACCTGTTCTGGCTGTTCGCCGTGGCCGGGAACGAGACGCTCCGCAACGGCATCCCCGGTGCCCTCGCGACGCTCGCCGAGCACCCCGAGATGCAGGACCTGCTCCGCGCAGAGCCCTCCCGGCGCAACCGGGCCGTCGAGGAGCTCCTCCGCTTCTGGCCACCCGTCCTCCACTTCCGACGCACGGCCACCGAGGACCACCGGCTCGGCTCCGTCGGGGTGCGCCGTGGCGACAAGGTCGTGGTGTTCCACGGCGCAGCCAATCGGGATCCGCGCGTCTTCGACCACCCGGACGAGCTGGACGTGCGGCGCTGGCCGAACGACCACGTGACCTTCGGGTTCGGCCCGCACTTCTGCCTCGGCGCACACCTCGCCCGCGTGCAGCTGCGCGCCTTCGTCGGTACGGTCCTCGACCAGCTCGGCCCGTTCTCCCTCGCCGGAGCGCCGGTCCGGCTCCGCTCCAACTTCCAGAACGGGATCAAGCACCTCCCGCTCTCTTGGGAGCAGCGCCGGGACGGGCGAGCCAGACCGGCTCGCGGGTGACGAACGAGCCCGGCGCGAGCTCCCGCACGACCTCCAAGAAGCGCTCGGTCGCCTCGGCCGAATCGATGACCTCCACGACGATCGGGAGGCCGGCGTCGGCGTCGGGAAAGCGTGCCGAGCGCACGCGCCGCGAGCGCCCGAAGCCGTCGATCCCGCGCCAGATGGTGGCACCGGCGAGCCCGAGCTCCCGCGCCCGTGCGAGGAGGAGGTCCTGCAACCGACGGTGCCCGACGCGATCCTCCTCGCTCAAGAAGACCATGACCCTGGTCGCCTGCTCCCCCACCACTCGCGAACGCTACCGCCCGGGAGGTCAGCCCGCCGACCGGGACCGCCCGCTGGGTAGCCTCTCCACCCACTCCCGCCAGCACCGCAGCCCCAACCGCTCGCCGGTCCCACCGGACCCGGTACGGGAGGCTCGACCCGGTATGCGACTCGTCTTGCCGGGATGGGGCTCGTCCGGCGGGATGCCACCCGTCTCGACGGGAAGGGATCTGGCGGTGTGGGGATGGGATCGAGAGAGCGAGGGGTCGAAGAGGGTGCCACGGGACGACGCGCGGGGACTGCCGGTCGATCCGGACGTCGAGCCTGGAGCGCACGACGACGACCCGCCCGACTCGCCGGAGCAGGGGGCTCGGGGGAACCGTCGGGTCGGGCGGCCACGAAGACGAAGGGAACTGGCCGTCCTCGCAAGCGTCGCCGCTGGCGGCGTTGTCGGCGGGGTCGCCCGCGCCGGAGTTCTCCTGGCCTTCCCGACCCCGAGCCGTGGCTTCCCCTGGAGCACGCTGGCCGTCAACGTCTCGGGGAGCCTCCTGCTCGGCTTTCTCCTCGTCGTGCTCCTCGAGCGCTTCGGCGGCCGCCGGCTCGCCCGAGCCGCGCTCGGCACGGGCGTCATCGGGGCCTACACGACGTTCTCGACATTCATGGTCGAGAGCCTCCAGCTCATCCGCGGGGGCGCGCTCGGGACCGCTCTGGCCTACCTCACATTGAGCCTCGCGGCGGGGCTCGGTGCGACCGTGCTCGGCATGGTCGGGGCCCGAGGCGTGCTCGGCCTCGCGCGCGAAGGCGGCCGCGGGTGAGAGCCCGCGCCGGGCGCCGACTCACGGTCCTGGTCTTGCCGCACGACCGAGCCGGCCACGTCGGCCTCGAGGTCGAGCTGCTCCGCCGGGCTCGACGAGCCGGGCTCGCCGGCGCGACGGTCCTCCGCTGCGAGGAGGGCTTCGGGAGCTCTCACCGGATCCACCGGGCGCGCCTGCTCTCCGAGGATCGACCGCTCGAGGTCGTCCTCGTCGACCAGCCGGAACGGATCGACGCCTTTCTCGAGTCCGTCCGGCCACTCCTGACCGGCGTCGCGACCACCCTCGAGGACGTCGAGATCGTGGAGCTCGCCGACCACGACAACCCGCAGCCGTGAGCACGGCAGCAACGCTCCTCGCCGTCGGGGTTGGGGCCCTGCTGGGTGCGCCGGCGCGCTACGTGGTCGATCGGACGATCAGCGCCCGGATCGAGTCCGAGCTCCCGTGGGGCACCTTTGCCGTCAACGGCACGGGCTCCTTCCTCCTCGGGCTCCTGACGGGCCTCACCGCTCGCCACGTCCTCCCCGCAGTCGGCCTCGCCCTCTTCGGTGTGGGCTTCTGTGGCGCGTACACGACCTTCTCCACGTTCGCCTTCGAGACCGTCGAGCTGGTCGAGGAGGGCCGTCTTGCCGAGGCCGGGGCGAACCTCGCGGGAAGCGTCGGCGTCGGACTCGGTGCGGCGGCGGCGGGGCTGCTGCTCGGACTCTCGGCGTAGCCCGATCCAGCCTCGGCCCGGGCGGTCGCCGCCGGCCGTGCACGTGCGGAGGAACGTGCGGTCGGACGCTCGCTCGGCCGTGATGCCCGCTCCTCCCCAGAGCGCGAGCTCCGCCCACCTGGCGGATGGACCGGGAGCCAGATCTGGCTCGCCGGATGGAGATCGAGAGCTGCGAGGGCCTCCGATCGGGATCGATGCTGGAGGTCACCACGGCACTCGCGTTCAGGGCCGTGCCGATGCCCGCCTTGCGTCTCCAGCCGGCAGCTGGTGCGCCGAATCTTCGTCGAGCTCGAGCTCGAACGCGGGGAGCGCGGGGAGCGCGGGGAGCGCGGGGAGCGCGGGGGTGCCGTAGCCGAGCCTCCGGACCGACCCGATCTCGAGCGACGCCGCGGGCGGGCGCGGAAGTTGCGCTGCAGCGCCAACCGGTGTGGCCGCGCGGCTGTCCGCCGGCCCCGAGCGGTCTCGGGAGGAGCGATCGTCCCCGACGGCCCACCCCCGGCGCCCGCGGGTACACGCACGACCGCTGGTCCGCACCCGAACCCGGTCCCCCAACCCCCCCCGGCACGGCTCCCGCGCCCTGACCGCGACCGACTGCGTCGCCGCCCGCTCGCGACTCCGAGAGCCACGCTTGGCGACCTCGTCCTCGTCGAGGATCGAGGTGCGCCCCTGCATTCGGGCATCCACGCACGCCGTACTCCGATCGGGTCGAGCCCGACTCCCGGGCCCCTGAGAAGGCTCGAGCTGGGGGTCGAGCCCGAACCTGCCGGGCAGCCGAGCCGGCCCAGATCTTCAACGCAACCCCTGTCGCCAGCCCGTCTCTCCCCTCCTCCCCTCTCTCGCCTCCCCCTGGGCGGCTAGCTGTCGGTCCGGTCATGGCGAGCAGCCACTGTCACCCGCGAGTGCGATCCGCCCCACGAGCACGATCGTCAGCCAGCGCGCGCAACGCTCTCGTTCACGGCTGGGCCGAACCATGCTCAGCCCGATGATCCCCCTTCGACTGGTCTCGCATGCTCGAAGGAGCCGACACCAGCGACAGGCCGACGCGCCGCCTCGCTCGCGAAGCCTCGATCCCCTCGCTCGCCGACGCTCGGATGCACCTCGAGGGTCTTGCTTGCAACGCAGCCACTTGGCGGCCGCACCCCCGTGCGCGACCCAGATGGTTTGGCTACGGGCACTCCAGCCAGTTCCGGTGATCGTTGGAACCGGCCGGCGTCCAAGCGCGACCACGTCTACCACGTCTACCACGAGGCCCTCGCCGTCGGCGCGACTCCTGTCACGGTCGAGGCCATCGGCGCGGTGTGAGAGGGCCGCCGCGGCGCCCTCAGGAGTGTTACGCTTTCTCCCTCGGCCACACAGCAAGAGGAGTTCCTTGTCGAAGCCACGCCTCCGCCGGCTGCTGGGGGCTGGCGTGGCGGCTGCGGGCATGGCGCTCGGCATGGTCGCTCTCACGCAAAGCGCGGCCTCAGCCACGACAGGCACGTCGCCCCCCGGCACCTACACCCCCGTCCAGATCGCCGAGTGGACCTACACGTCCGCGGGCGGGCGACCGGTCCAACTGATGGCAGTTGCCCCGAAGGGGCTCCCTGGCCCGCTCCCGACGGTGATCTTCGCCACCGGCTACGACACCTCGTTCAGCCAGTACGCGACGCTCACCAACGAACTCGTCTCGGCTGGCTACCTGGTAGTCGGCATAGACGGCGCTGGGTACTCGGCAGTTTTCCCTGCCTACTTGGCGGGCGGCGACACGGCCGTCATCGATGAGATCCATGACGCGACGACCGCACTCCCGCAGGCCGAGACGGCGCTGGGTTCCCTCATCGACGCCCTCCACGTCACGCTCATGGGCGACTCGAATGGCGGCGTCGCAGCGACGGCGCTCGGGGAGAACAGCTCTTACTGCGACCACTCCTACCAGTCCTTCGTGTCCCTCGGGGGCGGTAAGGACACGCAGGTCATCCCTAGCGGATGGACCGGTTCGTGCAGCACTGGATCGCTCGCCGGGAACCCACCGATGCTGTTCCAAACCGGCACGATCGGGCGTTTCAGCGACCCAGACTGGACGGACCAGTTCTCGGCCAACGCGTACGCGCTGGCGTCGCCACCGGCCGCTTACGTGATCTCCAACAACTCCGGTCACATCTCGTCCATTCTCTGCCCGTCACAGATTCGGATGGCCGGTGGCGTGCCCGAAGAGGTCACCTGTACCCCGACGCTCGACGCCGAGGCAGCGTCGTTCCGCAGTTCCCTGGTCGCGTGGCTGAACGCGTACAACCGTGGAGACACCACCCCCAACGGCCCGTCGATGACGACGTTCGAGGAGGAAGCGGGTTCCGACGGGCTCACGTACCAAATGGAGAGCGATGTCGCCGGGCCTCCCCCTGTCACGGCAGTCGGCATCGCCACCGACCCCGCGACCGGCGGCTACTGGTTGCTCACCTCGAACGGCGGGGTCTTCAACTTCAACGCTCCCTGGTACGGCTCCCCGAAGGCCGCCGGCACGGCGGGCGGCGTTGCCGTCACCGGCATCGCCGCGGGTCCGAACGGCAAGGGCTACGTCATCTCCCGGGCGAACGGCGGGGTCTTCACCTTCGACACTCCCTAGCGGAGCGGGGCGGGCAAGCTGGCGGCACGACCGCGATGCGCCAGGCGACGCTCTCGCAGCGCACCTTCGATCCCTCCGGCCTGCGCTGGCCCGTCCATCTGACCTGCGGCAGCGCGCTCGAACCTGCTGTCACCCGCCAACGACATGGGACTTCGCCTAGTCCCTCACCGTGCCGGCGTAGGTCAACGCGAAGACCTCCCAACGCCAGGACTACCACGACAGTGGGGGGTGACGTTCGTGTCGTGCCAGACGCTCCGTCGCCGGGCGGCGGCCGGCGGCCGCAGCGCGCCACACCCCAACGAGGGCGATCTGGCCCCTGGCGCCACGGCCCCTGGTCACGACGCCCGACGGGACGAAGTCGCACCCTCCTGGCAGGATGGTGGTGGCTCGAAGGGTGAAGCGGTCCCCGCGTGAAACGCGAAGACGTCTGTCGCGAGGTCTTCACGTTTGCGGCTGACCTGGTCCTCCGGGCGGCGCTGAGAGGCTCACCCACGGGCTAAGCGCTCGCCGACCACACCCCGAGGCTCACCGCCGCCGGGGGGTACGGGGATCGGCCTCG
>JAJYWE010000130.1 GCA_021791675.1 Actinomycetes bacterium
CTGGCTCGGCCAGCGCGGCCGCGCCACTCGGGGCGAGGTCGGTGAGCCCGACGGCCCGCGCGATCCCGAGCGCAGCCAGCTCGGCGGGATCGACCTCGACCCGCCCCGCGACCGCCGCCACCGGGATCCCCCGGGCGGCGGCGAGCCGGGCGACACCCGCGACCGCCTTGCCGGCGCGGGTCTGGTCGTCGAGCGAGCCCTCCCCCACCACGACGAGGTCCGCTCCCTCGAGCGCACCGTCCAGCCCGACCAGGTCGAGCACCAGGTCGATCCCTGGCACGGGCCGGGCGCCGAGCACCGCCATCGCGGCGAAACCGACCCCACCGGCGGCGCCGGCACCGGGCCGTTCGGCGGCCGCTCGTGCCCGAGCCGGCCCAACCGCGGCGCCGACGACCTCCACCCAGTGTGCGAGGCCCGCCTCGAGGGTGGTGACGACCGCCGGGCTCGCACCCTTCTGCGGGCCGAAGACCGCCGCCGCACCGGCGGGCCCGAGCAACGGGTTCGTCACGTCACAGGCCACGACGAGCTCGACCGGGGCGCCCCCGACGTGCAGCCCTCCCCCGAGCCCAGCGTCCAGCCCGGCGGGCTCGAACCGAGCGATCCGCTCGAGGTGACGCCCCGTCGGCGGCACGGGCTGACCCTCCTCGTCGAGCAGCTGTGCACCGAGGCCGGCCAGCAGCCCCGCTCCCCCGTCGGTGCTGGCGCTCCCCCCGATCGCAAGGACGAGCCTGCGACACCCTGCCTCGACCGCACGAGCCGCGGCGACCCCCAGCCCGAGGGTCGTCGCGTCGAGGGGGGCGAGGCGACCGCCGGGCAGCCGGGGCATGCCGCAGATCCCCGCCAGCTCGACCAGTGCCTCGTCACCCCGCCGGCCGTAGGCCGCCTCCCCGGGCACACCCGTCGGGCCGGGTGCCGCCACGCGCACCTGCTCGAAGCCGGCGGCGAGCGCCGCCTCGAGCGTTCCCTCCCCGCCATCCGCGACGGGACGGCAGACCACCGCCACCTCGAGATCCATCGCTGCCGCGGCGTCGAGCAGGCCCGCCTCGATCGCCGACGCGGCCGCTGCGGCCGAGAGCGTCCCCTTGAACTTGTCCGGCGCCACCACCACTCGCACCCGCACAGCCTGGCGCACGGGAACCCCCCGAGGCAGGCCGTTCGGCGCCCCGCTCGGTACGGTGGCCCCATGCCCCACACCATCCTCGGCCACGCCGTGCAGCGCCGGGAGGACCCGGCGCTCCTCACCGGAGCCGCCCGCTTCGTCGCCGACCTCGCTTGCGAGGGAACCCTCGTCGCCCACTTCGTCCGCTCGCAGGTGGCTGCGGGGAGCGTCCGCCGGCTCGACGTCACCGAGGCCGCAGCCGCGCCCGGCGTCGTCGGGGTCTTCACCGCTGCGGACCTCGACCTCCCCGACCTCCAACCCGGCCCGGGACCCCGCCCCGGCGGCCAGGGATCCGGCGCCGCCGGCCAGCGATCCGGCGCCGGGAGTCCGGGGCGCCTCCCCGGCGGCCCGCCCGCCGATCCGAACACTCCCTCCCTCGGCCGGCCCTGCCTCGCGAGGAGCGACGTGCGCTTCGTCGGCGAGGCGCTCGCCGTGGTCGTGGCCACCTCACCAGCCGCCGCCGTCGACGCCGCCGAGCTGGTCGTCGTCGAGGTCGACGAGCGCGAACCGGTGCTCGACCCCCTCGCTGCCGCAGGGGCCGGAACCTCACCCACTAGGGCAAGCGCCGGAACACCACCCGCCGCCGAGGCCGCCGAGGCCGGGACCCGTCGCCCCGCCACCGAGGACGGGGACCTGCTCGTCGACCCGGCCCTCGGGACGAACGTCGTCGTGGACGTGCCCCCGACCCTCGATGCCGAGACGGCCCTCGAGGGAGCCGACGTCGTCGTCCGCGCGACCTTCCGCAACCAGCGTGTCGCGCCGGCCCCCCTCGAGCCCAACGGCGCCCTGGCCGCTCCCAGTGCCGCGGGCGGCCTCGACGTCTGGGCCTCCACCCAGTCGCCCTTCGGTGTCCGTGCGGTCGTCGCGTCCGCACTCGGGCTCGACCCCGACCAGGTCCGGGTCGTCGCACCGTCGGTCGGGGGTGGCTTCGGTGCGAAGGGCGGCGCCTACCCCGAGGTGGTCGTCGTCGCGGCCCTCGCACGACGGCTCGGCCGGCCTGTCCGCTGGGTCGAGACGCGCTCGGAGAACCTCGTCGCGATGACCCACGGTCGCGGCCAGGTGCAGCAGGTTGCACTCGGGGCGCGCCGGGACGGCACGCTGGTCGGCCTCGCCGCCCGCACCGTCACCGACTGCGGCGCCTACGCCTGGCGAGGAGCCATTGCGACGATGACGAGCAGGCTCATGGGTGCCGGTCCCTACCGGCTCGATCGGGTCTCGCTCCACACCCAGGCCGTCCTCACCAACACGACGCCAACCGGCCCCTATCGCGGCGCAGGGCGACCGGAGGCGGCGGCCATGCTCGAACGGGCGATGGACCTGCTCGCCGCGGAGCTGGACCTCGACCCGGCAGAGCTCCGCCGGCGGAACCTCCTCTCCCCCGCCGAGCTCCCTCACGACACCCCGACTGGGGCGGCCTACGACAGCGGCGACTACCCCGGAGCGCTGGCGCTCGCCCTCGAGACCGCCGGTTACGACGAGCTGCGCGCGGAGCAGGCCGCCCGGCTCACGGCGCACATGGCTTCCTCCTCTCGGGGCAGCACCCCGCTCGCCGGGAGGGCCTCGCGGCCCGAGGGACAGTCCGCCCTGGCTTCTGGAGTGGCCCCCGGACCCCCGGCTCAGCCCACCCGCCTGCTCGGCATCGGGATCGCCAGCTTCGTCGAGGTGAGCGGATCGGGTTGGGAGTACGGCGGGGTGACCGTGGAGCCGGACGGCACGGTGACGGTCCGCTCGGGGAGCGCCCCCCACGGCCAGGGCCACGAGACCGTGCTCGCCCAGGTCACCGCCGAGGTGCTCGGGGTCGACCCGCAGGCCGTCCGCGTGGTGCACTCCGACACCGCCGCCGTGGCCAGAGGGATCGGGACCTTCGGCTCCCGCTCCGGCCAGCTCGCGGGCAGCGCGGTCCACGTGGCCGCGGTCGCGGTCCTCGAGCGGGCGAGGAAACTGGCCGCGGACAGCCTCGAGGCAGCGGTCGAGGACCTCGAGGCGGGACCGGGTGGGATCACCGTGGCCGGCACGCCGACGCGGGGCCTGCGCTGGGCCGAGCTGGCAGCGCTCGCCGCCGAGGAGGGGGCGGAGCTGGCCGCGGCAGGGGACTTCTCCCAGGACCAGGGGACCTACCCCTACGGAACCCACGTCGCCGTCGTCGAGGTGGACACCGAGACCGGCGGGGTCACGCTGCGCCGGCTGGTGGCCGCCGACGACTGCGGCCGGATCCTCAACCCCCTCGTCGTGGAGGGTCAGGTCCACGGCGGCCTCGCCCAGGGCGTCGCCCAGGCGCTCTACGAGGCGGTCGCCTACGACGCCGCCGGCAACCCGCTCACCACCAACCTCGCCGAGTACGCGATGCCCGCGGCTCCCGAGCTCCCGAGCTACGAGCTCGCCTCCCTCGCCGTCCCGACGCCGCGAAACCCGCTCGGCGCAAAGGGCATCGGCGAGTCCGGGACCGTCGGTGCGACGGCTGCCGTGCAGAACGCCGTGCTCGACGCGCTCCGCCCTCTCGGCGTCCGCCACCTGGACATGCCCCTCACCCCCGAGCGGATCTGGTCGGCCCTGGCCGCGTCCACCATGGCCGCGTCCGGCCGGAACGGCACCGCCTG
>JAJYWE010000131.1 GCA_021791675.1 Actinomycetes bacterium
GTCACCGATCTCGGGGCGGTGCACAGGTTGGCCGGGTCGGCTGACGTGCTCGTCGCCACCGTCGGCGCTCCGGACAAGTCCGTGTACCTCCCGGCCGCCCGCACCCTTGTGGCTGCCGTCAGGCAGTTGAACGAGCCGCGTCCGCGGGTCATCCACAGCGGGGGCGGGGGCAGTCTTCTCGACGCGCACGGCACCCGTTTCGTCGACACGCCCGGCTTCCCCGAGGCACTACGGCCCGAGGTGCTCGGCCAGGCTGCCGCCCTCGACTACCACCGCACGATCAGCGACGTCGACTGGGTGTACCTGTCGCCCCCGCCCGGAAACTTCGAGCCTGGCACCCGCACCGGCCACCACGGCACCCGCGACGACCATCCAGTCGCCGATGCCCAAGGCCGCTTCGGGATCTCCTACGAAGACGACGCCATCGCGCTCGTCGACGGGATCGACCACCCACGCCACCATCGCGAGCGGTTCACGGTCGGCTCTGTCGGTGAAGGACGCTGATGCTGACTGGACACCGACGGCCAGCAGCGATCCGGCACGCTGCGCCCTGGCGGTCGGCTTCGCCATCGACGCCACAATCAGCTCTCGCCCCGTCTTGTGTCCACCCCGATCGAGAGGTTCAGCGGTGACCGACACCTCTGGTCGGCTCGTCATCGGTGCTGGCATGGCTGGCCTGGCAGCGGCGAACAAGCGGGGTTCGGTCGGGTGGCGGGTGGCGACGAGCTCCCCTGGGGGGGGACGTGCGCCCTCAGGGGATGTGACCCGAGGAAGATCCTGCGCCCTGGCGCGGAGATCATCGACAGCGCCCGGCTCATGCGCGGCAAGGGCATCGAGGACCGCGGGCCGTCGATCAACGGGGCCGACCTGACGCGCCACAGACATGGTTTCACCGATCCGGTGCCGCAGAGGATGGAGGGGGGCCCGTCTCGAAAAGGTGTCGAGAGCCTTCACGGGACGGCCACCTTCGAGACCGCGAACCGTCTGGTCGTCGACGGGCGTGCCTATGGGTCGAGGCACTTCTTGATCGCGACGGGTGCCCATCCCCGCCCGCTGGACTTTCCCCGAGCGGAGCACCTGATCGACAGCACCGCATTCCTCGGCCTCGAGCAGGTTCCTGGGCGGGTGCTGTCCTTCGGCGGTGGGTCCGTCTCGTTCGAGTTCGCCCACATTGCCACCCGGGCTGGAGCCAGCCCGGGCATCGTCGACCCAGGGAGCCGCCCGCTCGAGCGCTTCGCCCCCCACCTCGTCGACCTGTTGGTGGAGCGTGGGGCAGAGGGGGGCATCGACGTGCGTGCTGAGACGACCGTCAGCTCCGTCGAGCATGTCGGGTCCGCGTGCCGGGTGACTGTGGACACCGCCGGGATCGAAGTGGTGATCGAGATCGAACTGGTCGGTTCCGCCCATCGCAGACGCGCCGCTACCGCTGGGTCAGCGCTCCGACGGCCGGCTCGCGAGGCCGGCTGACGAGCGAAGGCTGGGGCGAGAAGTGCGAAACTCCACGGATGCGCACCCGAAGAATTCGGTGACGATGCGGGACGCCGACTGCGTAATCCAGCGATCCCGGACACCCGATCCGGATGATCCCGGACAGTCGTTCCGGTTGATCCCGGACGGCTGGGGGTGGTGGCGCTGGGTGTTCGGTTGTGGCTCGGTCATTCTAGTTTCCAGTACGTCGGTGCCGGCGAGCGGTGGAGCCTCGGACCGGACGGCGGGATCGGTGGTGGCCGGGGGATGGGGTCGTGGGCGGATGGGACGGGGTCGGGGGATGGGGTGTGGGCCTGTGCTGTGGCATGGGGCGTGGGCGTCCGGTCGGTGCGGCTCGTCTGGGTTGTGGGTGGTCCCCGGCAGCGCCGGTGCGGTCGTGGCGGTTCGGGCCGGTCGGCTGGCGTCTCGACGGTGGCGTTGGCGTGGTCGCTTGGGGCTGAGGGTCCGGCAGCGATGAGGGTGGCGACGACGGCGGCGGCGAGCAGTGAGCGCCAGGCGATGAGGTGGACGAGGTTCATGTGGGGGGCCGGCGTTGTCGCATGGAGGGACCTTTGAGGGTGATGCGGTGAGCGGCTTGGAGGGCGCGGTCGGTGACGGCCTCGGCCAGGGTGGGGTCGGCCATGGCCGCGATCGAGGTGTCTGGTGGCAGTTGGCTGACCACGGCTATCGAGCGTCGCCCGGCGCGTTCCTCGAGCACCTCGAGGAGGTCCCTGCAGGCGTCGACGCCGGCCGGGGTGAGCAAGAAGTCGTCGAGGACGACCAGGGCGAGCCGGGCGATCGAGCCCAGGATCCGGGCGTAGCGACCGTCGGCCCGGCCGAGGTGGAGCTCGTCGAGCAGCCGCGGGGTCCGCAGGTAGAGAGCCGGGTGCCCGGCGCGGATCGCGGCGTGGCTGAGCGCGCACGCGAGCCACGTCTTGCCGACCCCGGTCGGGCCGGTGAGGACCAGGTTGTGCCCGGCAGCGACCCATCCCCCTGCGGCCAGGGAGGCGATGGCGGCCCGGTCGAGGCCCCGGGGGGCCCGCCAGTCGATGTCCTCGGGCACAGCCGAGGGGTAGCGCAGCTTGGCCGCCTTGAGCCGGGTAGCCACCCGGCGACTGTCGCGGGCGTTGGCTTCGGCCGCGACGAGCAGGCCCAGGCGATCGGCGAAGTCGAGGCCGGCCCATGGGCCGCCGGGGTGGTCGAGCTGGTCGGCGAGGCCGGCAGCCATGGCGGACAGCCCGAGCTCGGTGAGCTTGGCGATGGTGGGGTTGGCGAGCACCTACGCCCCCGTCGCAGCGGTTTCGGGGGCCGTGGCGTCCCCGGCGGCGATCGGCCCGGCGGTGACGGTGGCGGTGTCGGGCTCGGCCCAGTAGCCGCGGCCGCGGAGGTTCTCGTGCGTGGGCGGGGCGGGCAGTGCTTCGGCGGGGCGCAGCGGCGCCCGGTCGAGGTTCTCGGCCAGGATCGACTTGACCGAGCTGTAGCTGACCGCCCTCGCTGCCAACGCCCGGGCGCACGCCGCGTCGAGGCGCTCCGGGCCGTAACGTCTGCCCAGGCTCATCAGCCCGAGGCAGGATCGGTAGGCGTGCTCGGGATGCGCCTTGGCAGCGAGCAGCCTCTCGGCGAGGGCGGCGACCGACGGGCCGGCGCTGCCCGCCCAGGCAACCAGACGCGATGGGGACCACTCGGCGTGCGCCCGGTGCGAGGCAGGCATGTGGGCGGGGTCGGTGACATAGCGCCGCTGGCCCCACTCCCGCCCGTGGGCGGCGACCCGCCGGCCGCCATGGTAGACCTCGACGGTCGCCCGGGTGGCCCGGATGTCGACTTTCTGGCGGACCAGGCGGAACGGCACGGAGTAGAAGCGGTGATCGAACGCCACGTGGTAGTCGATGCTCACCGTCGCTTTCTTCCACGCGGCCAGCTCGTATCGCCCCGCCGGCAGGGGGCGTAGCGCCGGGGCCTCCAGCTCGGCGAACAGCTCCTCCCGGCTGGTCGGGTGCCCCCGAAACGGTCGGCCGTTCACCTTGGCCACCTCAGCGGCGATTGCCTCGTTCAGCTCTGCCAAGGAGAAGAACCGCCGGTGGCGGAGCGGGGCGAGCACCCACCGCTGGGCCACCTGCACACCCGCTTCGACCGCGGCCTTGTCCCGGGGTTATCCGGCGCACCCTGGTGGGCAACACCACCGTGTCATAGAAGGCGGCCAGCTCGGCGTAGGTCGGGTTGATCTCCGGGTCGTAGAAGCACGCCTTGGACACCCCGGCGCGCAGGTT
>JAJYWE010000046.1:0-2655 GCA_021791675.1 Actinomycetes bacterium
GGCGGCGGCGCGCGGCGGTCAGGAAGCGCGTGAACTGGCTGAAGACGAGCACCCGGTGCCCGTCGGCCACGATGCCGGTGAGCAGCTCGGCGAGCGCGTCGAGCTTGGTGGAGGGGACCGCTGCATGGCCTGAGTCCACCAGGGACACGTCCAGCGCCGCCTGGCGCAGGATCGTGAGCGAGCGGAGGATCTCGAAGCGGTTGCGATCCATGTCACCGAGCAGGCCGAGGATCTTCTGGCGCTCGCGCTGGAGGTAGGTCTGGTAGAGACGCCGGTGCCGGGGATGCAGCTCCAGCTCCATCACCTGCTCCTGCTTGTCCGGGAGGTCCCGCTCGACCTGCTCCTTGGTCCGCCGGAGCAGGATGGGCCGCAGCCGGCGGCGGAGCTGGTCGAGGCGGTCTGCGTCGTGGTGGCGCTCGATCGGGGTCCGGTAGGTCTCGGCGAAGCGCTCCGGTCGGGCGAAGAGCCCCGGCGCGCTGATCGCGGAGAGCGCCCAAAGCTCCGTGAGGGAGTTCTCGAGCGGCGTCCCCGTCATCGCCAGCTTGAACGGTGCCGGGAACCGCCGGGCGAGGCGATTGGCGTGCGAAAGTGGGTTCTTCGCGAACTGCGCCTCGTCGAGGAACAGCCCTGCCCAGTCCATCGCGGCGTACTCCTCGTACTCCAAGCGAAACAGCGCATACGACGTCACGACCACCGACGCACCCTCGCAGTGCGCGCCGAGGCTGCAGGCCCGCCGCTTGGCGGTCTCGGTGACCGGGACCGTTCGCAGCCCCGGGACGAAGCGCTCGGCCTCGCGCACCCAGTTCCCGACCACGCTCGTCGGCGCGACGACGAGGAAGGGCTCCTCGGCGGGGCCCTGCTCGTGGACGTGTGCGATCAGGGCGAGCGCCTGGATGGTCTTGCCGAGTCCCATGTCGTCGGCGAGGATGCCGCCGAGCCGGTGGCGGTAGCGCCGGGCGAGCCACTGGAAGCCGTCGTACTGGTAGGGGCGGAGCGAGGCGACGAGTCCGGTGGGAAGGGGCACGGGCTCTCCGTCGAGGCCGTCGGCGAGCGCGTCGACGGCCGCTCGCCAGGTCGCCGCATCCGCCTCGAGGGTGCCGAGCGCGGAGAGCTCCTCGAACAGGCTCGCCTGGAAGCGACTGAGGCGGAGCTCACCCCGGGGTGCGTCCTCGAGCGAGCGGGCCTCTGCGATCAGCTGTGCGAGCTGGCGGAGCTCGGGGCGGTCGAGGCTGAAGTAGCCGCCCGAGGGCAGGAGCAGGTGCTCCTCCCCGCTTGCGAGCGCCGTGAAGAGCTCGCCGAAGGGAACCCGCTCGCCCGCCACCGTGACCTCGACCGCGAGGTCCAGCCAGTCGCCGTCCGCGCTCTCCTGCCCGGCGAGGCGGACCTCCGGGGCCTCCTCCAGCTCGCGGAAGCCCGGCAGCGTGCCGACGAGCTCGACACGAAGGCCGGTCAGCGCGGCCAGCTCGGGGAGGATCTCGCTCGCGAAGCGGGCGGCGGCGAGCCCCTCCAGACGACCGCCAGCGCGCAGCTGCTCCCCGAGTGGCGTCGGCGCGAGCATGGCCGCCCCGACGGCCGGCACCGTTCGCACGGCGGCCCGTGCCGCCTCGACCGGGTCTGGCTGGGAGCCGCCAGAGCTGCGCTCGGGCGCGCGGAGGCGAGCCTGGCGGCCGAGCACGACCCCGCTCGCCGTGTGGACGAGCGGGCCGGACCACCGCCAGCGAAGGGCGTGGGCGTCCTCTGCCGCGAGCTCGAGCACCAGTTCCTCCGGCGCCAGCTCCGGCAGCGCCACCGAGGCGTCGAGCGAGGCGACCGGCACCAGCTCGGCGAGGCGGGGGTAGAGGTCACGGAAGAAGCGGGGCGCGTCCTCGGCAGGGACCACGACCGGGTCGTGCTCGAGGAGGGACGCGACCTCTCCCGCCAGGGGCCGGGCGAGGGGGGCCAGGCGCAGTGCTGGCGTGGCCGAGCTGACCCGGTGGTCGGGGTCCCACCAGCCAACCCCGTGCGCAGGCTTGCCGAGCAGGAGCGCGCCACGGATGGCGATCTCCTCGCCACCGGCGACGAGGAGCGCCCGCACCCGCAGCGCTGCGTCCCCGGCCTCCTCGGCCGTCGGGGTCGGCTCGTCACCCGCCGCCACGTCGAGGATCGCCTCGACCGGCTCCCGCTCCAGCTGGATCGGGAGCGGCTGGCGGCCGGCCCGGAGCAGGGGCATCCCGAGGTCCTCTGCTTCGCCGAGCAGGTCCCAGATCCGCCGGGAACGGATGGACTCGAGCCAGAGGTCGTCGTCTGCGTACCAACTCCGCTGCGAGCCGAGCGTTGCGAGGAGCCGGAGCTCGCGGAGCAGCTGCACCGCCTCGGCGGTCTCCGGGGACGAGCCCCGGCCGAGGGTGTAGTAGTCGAGCCGGCTCCAGGAGATGCCCGTCCGGACCCACCCGTCGCGCCGACCGGGGACGACCGGGCGCATCCGGATGCCCGGTCGGGTCGTCGCCTCGCCACCACGCCGGCCGTAGTGGCGGCGCTCGACCAGCTCGAAGGAGAGGCCCACCGCCACGGGGGCGAGATCGTCCTCTTGCCCGAACCCCTCGAGGCGCAGGAGGGCGCCGCTCTCCGCACGGGCCGTCCGCGTCCGATCCTCCGTCCCGACCAGCCCGCCGAGCG
>JAJYWE010000046.1:2755-12024 GCA_021791675.1 Actinomycetes bacterium
AAGGAGAGGCCCACCGCCACGGGGGCGAGATCGTCCTCTTGCCCGAACCCCTCGAGGCGCAGGAGGGCGCCGCTCTCCGCACGGGCCGTCCGCGTCCGATCCTCCGTCCCGACCAGCCCGCCGAGCGCCCGCTCCCACGCCGCCGGCTGGGCCGGTTGGGGCCGGGGCCGTGCCTGGCGCCGGGCGGGGTCGGGTCTCGCCTTGCGGCCGGCGGGTGCCGCTCGGCCCGCGCCCGATGCAAGGAGCAGCGCGACGGCGTGCTTGCAGTTGTAGCCCACCGGGCAGCTGCACTGGCCCGTGAGGTCGCTGATCTTGGCGTTGCGGTCGCGAGCGAGCGTGACTCGGACCTGGTAGGGGCGGGAGGAGCTGCCCTGCACCGTCCCGGCCACCTCGTTCCCCGAGGCGTCCCAGGTCTGCTCGAGCACCGCACCGCTGACGGCGTAGAGGACGCCCCGTGCCAGGGTGGCAGGGCTGACCAGGTCCTTCAGTGCGCGCTGATCGAGGAGGTCGTGCGCCGCCCGCGCCATCGCGCCACGGTAGCGCGGGGGTACGACGGGCACGGGGACCGCCTCCGCGCAGCGGGTCCCGAGCGCGCCCCGCAGGCCCCCGGTCCGCCCAGCGGTTCCGGTCCGAGCCGTGGCGAGCCCCGGGGACGCGCCCCCCGGTGGCGTCGCTCAGTCGGCCAGGCGTTCGAGCACGTAGTCGATGCAGGCGGTGAGCGCCTCGACGTCGGCTGGCTCGATGGCCGGGAAGGTCGCGATGCGGAGCTGGTTGCGGCCGAGCTTGCGGTAGGGCTCGGTGTCGAGGATGCCGTTGGCCCGGAGCACCGCCGCCAGCGCGCCGGCGTCCACCGCGTCGTCGAAGTCGACCGTGGCGACGACGGGGCTGCGCATCGCGGGGTCGGCGACGAAGGGTGCGGCGAGCGCAGAGCGCTCCGCCCAGTCGTAGAGGATCCCGGACGAGGCAGCCGAACGGGCGGCGCTCCAGGCGAGGCCGCCTTGCTCGAGGATCCACTCGAGCTGGTTCGCGAGCAGGAACAGCGTGGCGAGCGCGGGCGTGTTGGTGGTCTGGTCCTTCCGGGAGCTCTCGAGCGCAGCGAGGAGGTCGAGGCTCCCGGGAACGTAACGCCCCCCGCCGACGAGGCGCTCGCTGCGTTCGACCGCCGCCGGGGACAGGACGGCGAGCCAGAGCCCCCCGTCCGCGGCGAAGCACTTCTGGGGCGAGAAGTAGTAGGCGTCGAACGCCAGGGGGTCGAGCGCCATCCCGCCGGCCGCCGAGGTGCCGTCGACGAGCACCAGTCCTTCGGCACCACTGGGCCGGACGACGTCCATGCAGACCCCGGTGGAGGTCTCGTTGTGCGTGAGGGCGTAGGCATCGATCCCGTCGGTCGCGACGGGCAGCGGGTGGCTCCCCGGGGGCGAGACGAGCACGTCGGGGGCCTCCAGGTGGGGTGCTGCGGCGGCCGCGGCGGCGAAGCGGGCCGAGAACTCCCCGAAGGAGCAGTGCTGGCTGCGCGCCTCGACGAGGCAGAACACGGCGATGTCCCAGAAGGTGCTGGCGCCGCCGTTCCCGAGCGCGACCTCGTACCCCTCCGGTATGCGAAACAGCTCCGCGATCCCCGAGCGGATCCTCCCCACCACCGACCGGACGCGCTGCTGGCGGTGGCTGGTCCCGAGGTAGGTGGGGGCGGCTGCTGCGAGCGCCGCAACCGCGTCGGCGCGCACCTTCGACGGCCCGGAGCCGAAGCGCCCGTCTCCCGGGAGGAGCTCGGCGGGGATCGCAATGGCGGGGAGCGGCTGCGTCATGTGTGCCAGCATGGCAGGTATGTCCGCAGCCCCGGCCAGCCCGACCAGCACGCCCGCCCCCGACCACGCCATGCCGGCCCCCGACCAGGCCACACCTGCCCCCGACCAGGCCACGTCCGTCCGCCACCAGGACACGCCCGCCACCGATCGGGCGAGGCCCGGCGGCTCCGGGACGGTGGCGCCCAGCGCCTCGGGTAGGGCGGTGCTCTCGGCGCGAGTGGGGGGTCTCGCCCCCTCGGCGACCCTCGCCGTCGACGCGAAGGCGAAGGCCCTCCGGGCACAGGGGGTGGACGTGGTCGGCTTCGGAGCCGGCGAGCCCGACTTCCCGACGCCACCGGCCATCGTCGAGGCGGCGGTCGCGGCCTGCAGGGATCCCCGGATGCACCGCTACACCCCGACCGCCGGGCTCCCCGAGCTGCGGGCGGCGATCGCCGCCAAGACCGCCCGCGACTCGGGGCTCGCCGTCGAGGCGTCCCAGGTGCTCGTCACGAACGGCGGCAAGCACGCCGTCGCGAACGCGTTCGCGACGCTCCTCGGACCGGGCGACGAGGCCCTCCTGCCCGCGCCCTACTGGACGAGCTACCCGGAGCTCGTTCGCCTCGCCGGAGCGGAGCCGGTGCCGGTCTTCGCCGGTGAGGAGCGGGGCTTCAAGGTCGGCGTCGACGACCTCGAGGCGGCGCGGACTGCCCGGACGAAGCTGGTCGTCTTCGTCTCGCCGTCCAACCCGACCGGCGCGGTCTACACCGAGGAGGAGATCGCCGCGATCGGCGCCTGGGCAGTCGAGCACGGGATCTGGGTCGTCACCGACGAGATCTACGAGCACCTGGTCTACGGGGGCGCGTCGTTCCACTCCCTGCCGGTGGTCGTGCCCGAGGCAGCGTCCCGCTGCGTGGTCCTGAACGGCGTGGCGAAGACCTACGCGATGACCGGCTGGCGGGTGGGCTGGATGATCGGCCCGCCGGAGGTCGTGGCTGCGGCCACCAACCTCCAGTCCCAGGAGACCTCGAACGTCGCGAACGTCTCGCAGGCCGCCGCGCTCGCCGCGGTCAGCGGCGACCTGGAGGCGGTCGCGACGATGCGCGCGGCCTTCGACCGGCGCCGACGCGCCATGCACGCGCACCTCTCGGCGATGCCCGGGGTGACCTGCCTCGAGCCGGAGGGCGCCTTCTACGCCTTCCCCTGTCTCGAAGGGCTGCTCGGGCGGCCCCTCGACGGGCCGGGCGGGCGGGTGGCGACGACCACGGCCGAGCTCGCGGAGCTGGCACTCGAGGAGGCTCGGGTCGCGTTCGTCCCTGGCGAGGCCTTCGGCGCCCCGGGGTATGGCCGGTTCTCCTATGCGCTCGCGGACGCGGACCTCGAGGAGGGGATGCGGCGATTCGCCGCGCTGGCCGGCCGGCTCGCTTCCTGAGAACGCCCCGGTCGGTCGACTCCGACCGGGTGGGGCCAGGCGGTTGAATGGGGCGGGGCGAGGAGGATGGATGGCGGCCTACATCGCGATCGGAGTGCTGGTGGTGCTGGTTGGCGGGTTCTCCGCCCGCCAGGCACGCCGACGCGCTCGCGCGGAGCGGGCGTCGGTCGGCGGGTACGCCCGGGCACTCGACGTGTTGGCAGCGAGCAGGTCGCGCGCCGAGGGCGTCCTCGACGAGGGTGCGGACGCGACCCCGAACGTCGCCTCCCGCCTGGAGAGCACAGGTGCCGGAGCCTCCGGCGCACCGAGCGCGTCCGATGCCGCAGCCGGCACCGTGCGTGGGGCGAGCAGTGCCGGAGCGCCCGGGAGGGCGGGGGGTTGGCAACCTGGCCGGGTCCGGAGCGGTGTCGCCGGGCGGGTGGCACAGGCGACACCCTTCGCCGTTCCTGTTGCGCCGCCCCTGCCCGATCCCGTCCTGCACTTCGACGACCTGGTCGGTGACGACGGCGCGGGGGCCGGGGTGGCCGCCCGCGAGGGCGCCTCGGGTCTCGAGATGCGTGATGGGGGCGTGCTCGCCGGTGCCGAGCCCGGCGGCGGGACGGGCGGGCCCGCCGTGCGGCGAGTCGAGCCCGGGGTCCTGCCGCTTCCGGCGGCACGAGGTGGGGAAGCGAGCGCTGGCGACCCGCCGACGCTCCAGATCCCCGTCTTCCGCGAGGTCGCCTTCGAGGTGGCCGACGCCGCAGGGGCGACGGTGACCGGACCGCCGGTCGCCGGTGCGGCGGTGGTCGCTGCGACGGTCGATGACGTGACGGTGGCCGGCGACGGAGCCGGGCCACATCGGGCGCCAGTGCCTCGGGATGGCGGCGGCGCAACGCCCCCCGCGGCCACGCCTCCGTCCGGGCGACGCCGCCCCGTCGCCCTGCTCGGCGGCGCGCTGGTCGTCGCCGTCGTCGCCCTCGTGGCACTCGCCCTGGTCCCCCTCCGGCGCTCGCCCACCGCCGAGCGGAGCTCCGGACCGTCGAGCACGGCGGCCTCGTCGTCCCCGAGCAGCACCGCACCCACGACTGGACCCACGAGCACCACGCCGACCACGAGCTCCTCTCCCACCACCAGCACGACGGCGAGCGGGTCTGCGAGTGGGCTCAGGCCGACCTCGGAGGTCAACGGGCTGGTCCGCTACGTCGTGCCGTCGAGCAGCTACAGCGTCTCACTCTTCGCCACGAACGAGCCCTGCTGGGTGGAGGCGCTGACCGCCCCTGGGGGCAGCCAGGTCTACGTGGGCGTGGTCGAGCCGGGGCAGACACAGGTGCTGCCGTCGACCGCCGGCCAGCTCTGGTTCCGCGCCGGGAACCCCGCCACACTCCAGATCTCGGTCGACGGCGAGCCGGTGAGGTATGCCTCGCAGAACGCCCAACCGCTCAACTTCTCCTTCGTCGCCGCATCCTCCGCGTCGTCGGGCTCCACGTCGTCGGGCTCCGCGGGCTCCGGCCCGGGTTCGACGACGGCAGCGGGGCCCGGGAGCGGTTCCGGCTCGTCGGGTGGTGGTGCGCCGGGTCCTGGCTCGGGCGCCCCGCCAGTGACGGCCAGCGGCAGCCCTGTCACGGCTCCCGTTCCGCCGTCGCAGGCATCGAGCGGCTGAGCTGGGCCGCGGGCGACCGCGCCGAGCATCGCCGACCCGGGTGAGCCCGCAGGCCACCGACCCCTACCGACTCGTCGGGCTCGCCGACCAGGGGGAGCCCGCGGCCCATCGACTTCTACCGACTCGTCGGGCTCGCCGACCCGGGTGGGCTGGCCAGGATCAGCTTCCCAGCCCGAGGCAGTCGAGCACGAACGCGTAGACGAAGGCCCAGTCCCGCCAGTCCTCGTAGCGGCCGGACGGCCCACTGTGGCCGCCCTGCTCGAGGTGGAGCAGCACGTCGGTGCCAGGAGCGGTGGCACGCATCTTCGCCACCCACTTGGCCGGCTCCCAGTAGCTGACGCGGGGGTCCTCGAGGCCGGTCGTCGCGAGGATGCGCGGGTAGGGGCGCTCCGCCACGTTGTCGTAGGGCGAGTAGGCCTTGATGCGCTGGTAGGCGTTGGGGTCGCGGACGGGGTCTCCCCACTCCTCCCACTCGGTCGCGGTGAGCGGGAGGGTCTCGTCGAGGATCGTCGTCAGGCAGTCGACGAAGGGAACCTGGGCGACGATCCCGGCGAAGAGCTCGGGCGCCATGTTCGCCACGGCCCCCATGAGGAGCCCTCCTGCGCTCGCACCCATCGCGACGGTGCGGCGCCGCGCCGGCCCTTCCGGTGCCAGGTGGCGCGCCGCAGCGAGGAAGTCCGTGAAGGTGTTGACCTTGTGCTCGAGCTTGCCGTCGAGGTACCAGCGCCGTCCGAGCTCACCACCACCCCGCACGTGCGCGATGGCGTAGACCACCCCGCGGCGCAGGAGCGGGAGCCGGGGCACGGAGAACCGTGGGTCGATGGAGGCCTCGTAGGAGCCGTACCCGTACAGGAGGAGCGGCGCGGTGGGGTCGGCTGCGACGTCCGCCCTCGCCACGAGCGAGATGGGGACCGCCACGCCGTCCTCGGCGGTCGCCCACTCCCGCCACGTCGTGAGCTCCGCGGGGTCGTAGCCGGGCACGGGCTGGCGCTTGCGGAGCTGCTCCTCGCCGGTCGCGAGATCGAGGTCGTAGATCGCGGCAGGGTCCCGCAGCGACGCGTGCTCGTAGCGCAGCACCGACGTGTGGAACTCGGCGTTCCCGGTGCCTCGGACGCTCTCGAGCGGGCCGTGCGCGCCGACCACCCTCGCCGGGCCGGCGACGAGCTGCGAGGGCGCGCCCACGCCGGCCGCCGCGGGCAGCGCCGCGAGGTCCACCACCCGGACGCGGGGCGCACCGCCCGCACGCTCGTAGCAGGCGACGAAACGCTCGAAGACGTCGATGCCCTCGAGGCGCACCCCTTCCTCGGCCGGGACCAGGACCTGCGGCACCGCTCCTGGGTCGGTCTCCGGCACGGCGAGCAGCTCGAAGTCGACGCTGCGCTCGTTGCTCACGAGCAGGAACCAGCGCTGCCAGTGCTCGGCCGCGTACTCGATCCCGGGCTGGCGCCGCCGGATCGGCCGCGGCGCCTCCTCGGGCGCGACTGCCTCGAGGACGTGGACCTCGCTCGTCGTCTTGCTCCCTGCCGTGAGGAGGATCACCCGCTCGTCCGCGGACGCCTCCACGCCGAGGAAGAAGCGCGGGTCATCCTCCTCGAGCACGAGGGCCGACGAGACGCCGGTGGCGTCGAAACGGTGGCGCCAGATCTGGTAGGGGCGCATGGCCTCGTCCGGCCGGGTCGAGAAGACGGTCGCCGAGTCGCTCGCCCAGGCGAGGCCGTAGTAGGCGTTCTCGACCGCCGAGGGGAGATCCTCGCCGGTCGCCAGGTCTCGGACCCGGAGCGTGAAGCGCTCGCCGCCGCTCAGGTCGACGAGGTAGGCCAGGCGAGTGTGGTCGGGGCTCACCGCGGCGTCGCCGAGCGCGAAGTAGGCGCGGCCGTCCGCGAGCTGGTTCTCGTCGAGGAGGACCTCCTCGGGCCCGAGGTCCTCCACTCGGCCGTCCCGAGGCCGGCGGCAGTGGATCGGGTACGCACGGCCCTCCTCCGTGCGCGTGTAGTAGGCGTAGGGCCCCTTCGGGACCGGCACGGTCGTGTCGTCCTCGAGGGTGGCCGCCTTGATCTCGTCGAAGAGGGCCTGGCGGAGGGGCTCGAGGTGGGCGAGCCGCTCCCGTGCCCAGCGGTCCTCGGCGGCGAGATGCGCGAGGGTCTCGGGGTCGTCCCGGTTCTCCAGCCACGCGTAGTCGTCCACCCTGCGGTCGCCGTGGGCTTCGCGGACGAGGGGGCGAAGGGGCGCGATCGGCGGCCCCGAGGCGGCGGGTGCGTCGTCGGGCGCGGCGGGCTGGGTGGGGGTGCGGTCTGCGGTGCTCACCTGGCCAGGCTCGCACGGCTGCGGCGGTTGCGACGAATCCGCTGCCGGCGTGCTGGCCTCTCTTGTCGAGGGTTCGCCGGTGACGCCCGGGAATGCCCCAGGCACCGAGCGGGTTGCAGAGTTGACGTCAACGTCAACGAGATAGGCTGGAGCACGGATGACAGAGGCCACGACGGCACCGGGCACGCCGGCGAGGAAGCCGGTGAGCGACCGCTACAAGTGGATCGCGCTCTCGAACACCACGATCGGGGTGCTCATGGCGACGATCAACTCGTCGATCCTCCTGATCGCGCTGCCCGACGTGTTCCGGGGCATCAAGATCGACCCCCTCGCGCCGGGGAACACGAGCTACCTCCTCTGGTTGATCCTCGGCTTCCTCATCACGACGGCGGTGCTCGTGGTCTCGCTCGGGCGCATCGGCGACATCTACGGCCGCGTCCGGATGTACAACCTCGGCTTCGCGGTCTTCACCCTCTTCTCGATCCTGCTCTCCGTGGTGTGGTTCACCGGGCCGGCCGCGGCGCTCTACCTCATCATCATGCGGATCCTCCAGGGCGTCGGCGGCGCGTTCCTCTTCGCCAACTCCTCCGCGATCCTGACCGACGCCTTCCCGGAGGACCAGCGAGGTCTCGCGCTCGGCATCAACGGCGTGGCCGCGATCGCCGGGTCGTTCATCGGGCTCGTGCTCGGCGGCCTGCTCGGCCCGATCGAGTGGCGGCTCGTCTTCCTGGTCTCGGTGCCCTTCGGGCTCTTCGGGACGATCTGGGCGTACCTCAAGCTGGTCGACACCGGCATCCGTACCCCCTCCACGATCGACTGGTGGGGGAACCTCACCTTCGCGATCGGGCTCGTCTCGGTCATGGTGGGTCTCACCTACGGCATCGAGCCCTACGGCGGGCACACGATGGGCTGGACGAACCCGGGCGTGCTCGCGGCCCTGATCGGCGGGGTGCTCACCCTCGTCGTCTTCTGCGTGATCGAGACGAAGGTGGCGAACCCGATGTTCCGGCTCCCGCTGTTCCGCATCCGGGCGTTCACCGCGGGGAACATCGCCAGCCTCGTCGGGTCCATGGGCCGTGGTGGCCTGCAGTTCATCCTGATCATCTGGCTCCAGGGCATCTGGCTGCCGCTGCACGGCTACAGCTTCGTGAACACCCCACTCTGGGCGGGTATCTACCTGCTCCCGCTGACCGCGGGGTTCCTGATCGCAGGCCCGGTGTCGGGCTACCTCTCCGACCACTACGGGGCGCGGCCCTTCGCCACCGGTGGCATGATCGTGGCCGCCGTGTCCTTCTTCCTGCTCCAGACGCTCCCCGTGGACTTCGGCTACTGGGAGTTCGCCGGCATCCTCGTCGTCTTCGGGATCGGGAGCGGCCTCTTCGCGTCCCCGAACCGTGCCGGGGTCATGAACAGCCTGCCCCCGAACCAGCGGGGAGCCGGGGCGGGCATGATGGCGACCTTCCAGAACTCCGCCACGGTGCTCTCGATCGGCATCTTCTTCACCCTCATCATCCTCGGTCTCTCCGGGACGTTGCCGGCGAGCCTCTACCACGGCCTCGTCACCCACGGGGTCCCCGCTGCCGATGCGAGGAAGGTCGCCGATCTCCCGCCCGTGGCGAGCCTGTTCGCCGCCTTCCTCGGCTACAACCCGATCCAGACCCTGCTCGGACCGCTGCTCGCCCACCTGCCCGCCTCGCAGTCCGCCTACCTGACGGGCCGGTCCTTCTTCCCGAGCCTGATCTCGCCCGCCTTCGCCAAGGGTCTCGGTGCGGCGCTCGACTTCGGTGCCATCGCCAGCCTGGTTGCGGCCGTTGCCTCGTGGCTGCGGGGCGGCAAGTACCACTACAACGCCGCCGGGGACGTGGTTGCCGACGACGACTCGGGGGCGAAGGCGGACGGGGGGGCCGTGCCTGCACGAAGCGGGGTTCCCGCTGGTGTTCCCGGGGCGGCGCGGTGAGCGTCGGCGCCGCAGTCGAGGCCGAGACCGGCGTCGGCTCGCCGGTCGAGGGCGAGGGACGCGCCGCCCCCGGGGTCGGGGGCAAGACGGGCGTCGGCTCGCCGGTCGAGGGCGAGCTGCTCCGCATCGGCGAGGTGGCAGAGCGCCTCTCGGTCT
>JAJYWE010000046.1:12124-14468 GCA_021791675.1 Actinomycetes bacterium
GGCGTCGGCTCGCCGGTCGAGGGCGAGGGACGCGCCGCCCCCGGGGTCGGGGGCAAGACGGGCGTCGGCTCGCCGGTCGAGGGCGAGCTGCTCCGCATCGGCGAGGTGGCAGAGCGCCTCTCGGTCTCCGAGCGCACGCTCCGCTACTACGAGGAGCTCGGCCTGGTGAGGCCGGCCGCCCACAGCCCCGGCGGGAGCCGGCGCTACTCGGCCACCGAGCTGGCCCGCGTCGCGCGCATCCGCGAGCTCCAGGCGCTCCTCGGTGCCAACCTCGACGAGATCGGCGCCTTCTTGGCCGCCGAGGACCATCTCGAGGAGCTGCGAGCGGAGTGGCGAGCAGGAGACAGCGACAAGGCGGCGCTGCTCGCGGAGGCCCTCCGAACCGTCGAGGCCCTGCGTGCGCAGGTGCGGGCCCGGGTGGACCGGCTCGCTGGCTTCCTCGGCGAGCTCGACGAGCGCGCCGCCAAGTACCGCAGCCTCGCCGAGGAGCTCGGTGCCCCGCTCGCCGAGGCGACGCCGCAGCCGGGAGCGCTCGCGACTCCGGCGCCCGCGCGGGGCTGACCCACGTCGCTGCGAGGGTCGCAGGAGACCGGCGCTGGCCGTCGCGGTTGGGCGTTTCCCGCCGGAGGCGACCAGCGTTGCCCCTACCGCCGTAGGGGAAATAGGCTGGGGTCGTGCGGGCGGTTGCCCGACTGGACGTGAGGGAGTGATCGCCTTGGCGACGACAGAGCTCGACCTCGGCCGCTACCAGCTCGGCTGGAGCGACGTCGAGGACTACGTGTTCAAGCCGAAGAAGGGGCTCTCCGAGGAGATCGTCCGGGAGATGTCCTGGATGAAGGGTGAGCCGGACTGGATGCGGGAGTTCCGCCTGAAGGCGCTCCGGCACTTCGAGCGCCGGCCGATGGCGCCCTGGTTCGCCGTGAACATGCCGGATCTCGACTTCCAGGACATCTACTACTACATCAAGCCCACCGAGAAGCAGGTCGACGCCTGGGAGGAGCTCCCGGAGTCGGTGAAGCGCACCTACGAGAAGCTCGGCATCCCCGAGGCGGAGCGGAAGTACCTGGCCGGCGTCACCGCGCAGTACGAGAGCGAGGTCGTCTACCACCGCAACCGCGAGGACCTCGCGGCCCAGGGCGTGCTCTTCACGGACATGGACACGGCGCTCCGCGAGTACCCCGAGATCCTCCGTGCCTACTTCGGCACCGTGATCCCGCCGAACGACAACAAGTTCGCCGCACTCAACTCGGCGGTCTGGTCGGGGGGCTCGTTCATCTACGTGCCGCCCGGGGTGAAGGTCTCGATGCCGCTCCAGGCCTACTTCCGCATCAACGCGGAGAACATGGGCCAGTTCGAGCGGACGCTCATCATCGCCGACGAGGGTGCCCAGGTCCACTACATCGAGGGATGCTCGGCTCCGGTCTACTCCACGGACTCCCTGCACTCCGCGGTCGTCGAGCTGGTGGCCAAGCCCGGGGCGCGCATCACCTACACCACCATCCAGAACTGGTCGGCGAACGTCTACAACCTGGTCACGAAGCGGGCGCGCGCCGAGGCCGAGGCGCACGTCGAGTGGATCGACGGCAACATCGGCTCCCGCCTCACGATGAAGTACCCGAGCGTCTACCTCGTCGGTCCGAAGGCTTCCGGGGAGGTGCTCTCGGTCGCCTACGCCGGCCCGGGCCAGCACCAGGACGCCGGGGCGAAGATGATCCACGCTGCCCCGGAGACCTCCTCCACCATCGTCTCGAAGTCGATCTCGAAGGGCGGTGGAGTCACCACCTACCGGGGGCTGGTCCACGTCGAGGAAGGCGCGAGCAAGGCGAAGAGCTTCGTCCGCTGCGACGCGCTCCTGCTCGACGAGGAGAGCACCTCGAAGACCCTCCCCTACATGGAGGTGGGCGAGCGGGACGCCCAGATCGGCCATGAGGCAACGGTCTCCAAGGTCGGCGACGACCAGCTCTTCTACCTCATGTCGCGGGGGTTGTCGGAGTCCGAGGCGATGGGGATGATCGTGAACGGCTTCATCGAGCCGGTCACCCGGACACTCCCGATGGAGTACGCCGTGGAGTGGAGCCGGCTGATCGAGCTGCAGATGGAAGGCTCGGTCGGCTGAGCGACGAGGCCTCGCCGAGCCGTCTGCCCGACCCTCCGGGTCGGCCACCCGGGTCCCCGGGTGCCCGTGATCCGCGCCGCACCGAGGGGCCGGTGCTGCCCCCCCTGCCGAGCGCGGCGGTCACCGACGAAGAGCGCTTCGCGCGTCAGCTGAAGATCGCCGCCCTCGTCGCAGGCACCTTCATGCTGCTCGCGGCGATCGGGGCCATCCTCGCCACCTCGGTGTTCC
>JAJYWE010000046.1:14568-16917 GCA_021791675.1 Actinomycetes bacterium
CCGGCGGCGCGGAGGGGATGCGGCGGCAAGCCCCGTTGCTCCTCGTAGGCGGCGACGTCCCCGTCGCTCCAGGTGACGAGGGGGTTCACCTTGACCAGGTGGCGACTCGCGTCCCAGGCGACCAGGCGAGCCGCAGCACGTGTCGGTGCCTCCACCCGCCGGAGCCCCGTTGCCCAGGCCGCGCGCCGGTCGAGCAGTTCCTGGAGTGGTGCAACCTTGCGCGCCGCACAGCAGCCATCCGTGCCGCACGGCCACGCGGTGACCGCTTCCGGCGTCGGGGACACGGTGCGCAGCCGCAGGTCGAGCAGGTCGACCGCGGCCTCGAGGTAGGCGAGCGTCTCGGGGAAGTGCCCGCCCGTGTCGACGAAGACGACTTCGAGGCGCTCGCTCGTACGCCGGGCGAGGTCGGCGAGGACCCAGTCCTGGAACGAGGTGGCGACGGCCAAGCCCTCGCCGAAGCGCTGCGCGGCCCAGTCGAGCGCCGCACGCGCCTGGGCTTCGGGATCCTCGATCGAGGAGAGCGACTCGTCCGCGGCGGAGAGCTCGGACACCAGTGCCTCGTCCGGCTCGCGGGGTGCGGCGGCGGGCTCCGTCACGGCGAGGAGGGTAGTGCCGCCTGGGTCCTCAGACCGCGGTCGTCGCCGGCTCCTCGAGCACCCGACCCTCCTCGTCGGCGTCGCGACCCGCGAAGACGACGGGGCTCTCCATGCGCCGCTTCGTCCACCAGGCGAAGGCGAAGCCGATGCCGAGCAGGACCGCGATCGTCTGGTCGATGCCGTTCCCGATCGCCTCCGGCCCGTAGACGAAGAAGGCGACGAGCAGCCCGCCCATCACGAGCGAGGAGAAGATCGAGCCAGCGAGCAGCCCGCGATGCGCGTGGGGGTGGAGCGCCACGTCCGGCAGGCGGCGGTGGCCCACCGTGAGGAAGACCGTCGCCGTGAGCGAGTCGAGGAAGAACTCGGCGAGGAGGAAGAACCCCGCGGCCGAGAGCACCAGGTTGAAGAAGGACCCGAGCGAGCTCACGAAGACCTGCAGCCCGACGATGACGAAGGCGGCGCCGAGGCTCACGAGGATCGCCACGTGCGGCACGTGGTGCCGGTTGAGCCGCGCGAAACCGGTCGGCACGACGCGCTCTCGTCCCATCGCGTAGAGCGCGCGGGTGAGGATGAAAGTGGTGAGCCACAGCCCGCCTGCGGTCGACATGAGGATCGGGATGAGCATGAGCCACGGCTCGCTGGGGACCAGCCGATCCGCCCAGATCGCGAGCGGGTTCGTCGAGCCGGCGAGCAGGTGCATGGGGGTCTCGCCGAGCATGAGGGGGTAGAGGATCGCGTAGAACGCGAGGGCGCCGAAGGCGCCGATGATCCCGCCGATGCCCGGGTGCTCACGGGGTCGCTGGGACTCCTCGGCGGCGTAGCTGTCGATCTCCCAGCCGTCGAGGATCGTCGCCGCGATCACGGCAACGATGAGGATCCCGCCGATCGGCGGCGGACCGAAGTGGATCGGCACCGAGATGCGGTGCCAGTTGAGGACGCCGAGTATGCCGAAGGCCGCCAGCGAGACCATCTCCACGGCGAAGAAGACCTGCGTGACGCGTGCGGTCGGGCGGGCACCGAGCAGCAGCGGCACGGCGGCGAAGACGATCCAGAACAACGTGACCGCGAGCTGCACGATCGGCGGCGCGTGGTAGTGAGGCGCGACGAGCGCAAGCGTGTAGGCCCCCGCCGGGATCGCGATCGGCGGGATGGAGGTGAAGTAGGCGAGGATCAGGATCCACGCCTGGTAGCGCGACACCCCTCGCCCGATCACCCGGGCCGACCAGTGGTACGAGGCGCCGGAGTGGGGGAAGTGGCGGTTGAGCAGGCGGAAGACGAAGCTCGACACGATGAAGGGCAGCGCCAGGATGGCGATCGCCGGCAGTGTCCACCACCCGGCGTCCGCCGCCATCACCCCGCCGGTGGCCGCGACCGAGAACAGTGGTCCGACGCTCGAAACCGAGAGCGGGACGAGGTCGCGGAGGTGGAAGAGCTGGGCGAGGCCCCTCGGCTGCTCGCCCTCGGCCGCCGCCGCGGACGCTGTCGCCCGGGGGGATTGGGCGGTGCTCGAGGCTCCCGCCTGGCTCGGACACGTCGAGTCGCTGGTCACCCGGGGTGCGACCGTGGCGTCGCGCGCTGGCTCGCCGGTGGCTGGCATGGTCTCCTCCCAGTCGGCCGTCGCCGGCCCAGACAGGTCTGCGGGGCGTGCCCGCTCGCTGAAAACGAGTCTAGGACGCTCCTGCGAGCTATTCGCAGTCTGGGTCGGCTCGGAGTCGGACTCGGTGCGCAGACTGTGGCCGGCCGTAGTCTGGCC
>JAJYWE010000046.1:17017-20253 GCA_021791675.1 Actinomycetes bacterium
CGAGGCGCGCCCGCCGTGCGCGGCGGCCACGGACGCGACGATCGAGAGCCCGAGGCCGGCGCCGGCGTCCCCGCGCCGCCGCCGGGACGCGTCGCCGCGGTAGAAGCGTTCGAAGACCTGTCCTGCTTCGTCGGGACCGAGCCCAGGACCGTGGTCTGCCACCTCCACGATCGCCGTGGCGCCGGACGTCAGGAGGCGTGCCTCGGCTGCGGTTCCCGGTGGGGTGTGGGCACGCACGTTCGCCAGCAGGTTGGCGAGCAGCTGCCGAAGCCGGTCCTCGTCCCCGAGCACCACCGCCGGCCCCTCGATCTGCGCAGTGACGGGTCGGTCCGGCTCGACCGCCCGTGCATCGGACACGGCGTCCGCGATCACCCGGTCGAGGCGCACGGGGTGGCGCTCGAGCGGGCGACCCTGGTCCAGCCGGGCCAGCAGCAGGAGGTCTTCGACCAGGGCGCCCATGCGCAGCGCCTCGCTCTCGATCCGGCGCATCGCGAGCGCGAGGTCTTCCGGCCGCTCGGCCGCTCCTCGGCGAAACAGCTCCGCGTACCCCCGGATGGACGTCAGCGGCGTGCGCAGCTCGTGGCTCGCGTCCGCGACGAAACGCCGGAGTCGGTCCTCGGAGGCCTGCTGGGCGGCGAAAGCCCCCTCGATGCGGGCGATCATGTGGTTGAAGGCCTGGCCGAGCCGCCCGACTTCGGTGGCCTGGTCCACCCGTTCGACCCGTCGTGACAGGTCGCCCTCCGTCGCGATCTCCCCGGCCGTCTCGACGATGTCGTCGAGGGGCCGGAGGCCGGCTCGCACCAGCCACCACGCGACGAGGATCGCGACGAGCACGACGGCCGCGCTCACCGCGCCCTCGACCAGCGCGAGCCGTCGGAGCGTGTCGTCGATGCTCGCGGTGGGTGCGGCGATCAGCAGCACGCCCGTCGTGTTGCCGACCGCGACGCCGACGGAGTTGAACAGCGTGAGGCCGACCGGGATGGCGAGGGTGCGGTAGCCCCCGCCCCCGGTCCCTGCGAGGTCGAGGTAGAGCCCGTCCGACTTGCCGGCCGAGCGGACCAGGTGGACGAGGTCCTTCGGGATCACCGGGTGGGTGCGCTGGCAGGCGTCGGTGGGCGAGAAGCCTGGCACCGAGGGCGTGACCTCGGGGAGCGCAGTCCCCGACGCGGTGAGTACCTCGACGCGGGTGCAGACCGGGAGGGAGTCGAGGGCCGGGGAGGAGCTCCCGAAGGCTCCCGGCTGGATGAGCGAGGGGTAGGCCCGCGCCACCGGGTGGACGGCAGCCGCGAGCTGGCTGTCGAGCTGGTCGAGCTCGAAGCGCTGGAGCGCGCCGTAGGTCACGACATCAGCGACGACGAGCCCGGCCATCACGACCGCCAGGACGACGGCGAGGAGCCGGGCGCGAATGGACACCTCAGGCCCCGGTTCCCCCCGGCGGGACCCGAAGGCTGTAGCCCGCCCCGCGCAGCGTCCGGATCAGCGACGGGCTCCCGGGGCGGTCGATCTTGCGGCGGAGGTAGCTCACGTAGGTCTCGACCACGTTCGCGTCCCCGTCGAAGTCGTAGTGCCAGACGTGGTCCAGGATCTGGGCCTTCGAGACCACGCGGCGCGCGTTGCGCATGAGGTAGCGGAGCAGCTTGAACTCCGTCGCCGTGAGCTCGATCGGCTCGCCGGCGCGCCAGACCTCGTGGCTCTCCTCGTCGAGCTCGAGGTCTGCGACCCGGAGCACCGAGGCGTGCTGGCGCTCGACGCCGGAGCGACGCAGGACGGCTTCCACGCGGGCGAGCAGCTCCTCGAGTGAGAAGGGCTTCGTCACGTAGTCGTCGCCCCCGAGGGTGAGGCCGCGCACCTTGTCCTCGGTCGCGTCCTTGGCCGTGAGGAAGACCACCGGGGTGCGCCGGCCCTCGCTGCGCAGGCGGCGGACGACCTCGAAGCCGTCGAGGTCCGGCAGCATGACGTCGAGCACGACCAACTCCGGGCGGAACGACTCGGCGCTCGCGAGGGCCTCGAAGCCCGTCGCGGCGCGGGTGACCTGGTAGCCGGCGTAGCCGAGCGCGGTCGAGATCAGCTCGGCGATCGCCGGCTCGTCGTCGACGACGAGGACCCGCGTGGCCCCGGGTGGGGGGTTCGCCGGTGTCCCGGCTGGCGTGGTCATCGCCCCACCGGCCTGGGAGCTCGGTGCAGCCACCGTTACGCCTCCGGTCCGGCTTCGAGCGTGACGGTGGCGTGACGGCGCGTCCCGGCGGCGATCCAGGTGACGCTGATGCGCTGGCCGGCCTCGTGGCGCTGGATCGCCGTCCGGAGCGCGGTGGGCGAGGTCGTCGTGCTCCCGTCCACGGCCACGATGACGTCACCAGTCGCGATGCCGGCTCGGGCGGCAGGAGTCCCCGTGAGGACCTGGGTGATGAAGACGCCGCCGGTCCCGGATGGCACGCCGGCCTGGGTAGCCAGCGCGTGGCTCAGTGCCTCGGTGCCGACTCCGAGGAACCCGGTGGTCCCGTAGTAGAGCGCCGGGCTGTGCACGCCGGCGCGGATCTGGTCGGCGATATGGACCGCCCGGTCGATCGGGATCGCGAAGCCGATGTTGCCGGCGGGCTGGCTCTGGCTCCCGATCAGGGCTGCCGTGTTCATGCCGATGACCTGTCCCGCGGCGTTCACGAGTGGGCCGCCCGAGTTCCCAGGGTTGATCGGCGCGTCGGTCTGGAGCAGACCGTGGAGGTGCTCGGTGAGGCCGGTGGCCTCGTCGCTCGCGTTCACCGCGCGTCCGAGGGCGGAGATGATGCCGCTCGTCACCGTCGGGGGGCCGCCGAGGCCCATCGCGTTGCCGATCGCTACGACCGGCTCGCCGACGGTGAGGGCATTCGAGTCGCCGAGCTGCACGGTCGGGAGGTTCGTGACCCCCTCGACCTGCAAGAGCGCGACATCGTCGGTGGGATCGGTCCCGATCACCTTGGCGGGGAAGCTCGCCCCCTTGCCCGCAATGCGAACCTTGATGCTGATGGCTCCCTCGACGACGTGGTTGTTGGTGATGATCTCGCCCGAGGGGGTCACGATCATCCCGGTGCCGGCTGCGCCACCCTCCACCTGGCCGGGGTAGCCGAGCACGGTGTCGATGTCCACCACTGCCGGGTCGAGCTTGGCGGCGATCGCGGCGACGTCGAGCGTCTTCGCAGCGCCTCCGCTGGCCGGGCTGGCGACGGGGAGTGGCGCGGCACTCGTCGTCCCGGCACTGCGCG
>JAJYWE010000007.1:0-25339 GCA_021791675.1 Actinomycetes bacterium
CCCCGTTGCCAGCGCTGAGCCACCCACCTGCGAGCAGCGAGACACGATCGCGCTGCTGGGTTGGTGGCCCGTCGCTCGCGCAGGGCCGGGGCGGACGGCCGCAGAGGCCCAGGCGGTCGGCGGCCCGAGGTGCCGTCTCTCGGGACCGCCCTCGCCGGGCTACCAGGTCGCCAGCTTGTCCTTCACGTCCTGGCGAGCCTGCTCGCTCCGGCCGGTCTTGACGAGGCTCTCGAGGTGTGCAGGGTCGAGCGCGAGCGCGCTCAGCATCTGGCTCGCCTCGTACCGCTCCGACCGACTCCCGTTGACGAGGAGCTCGCAGAGCCGGCCCGCCATGATGCCGCGCCGGGACTCGCCGTCCTTGCGCAGCGCGCTCGCGAGTGCCGCTCGGTCCACGCCCCCCCAGTTCCCGTCAGCCGGTGCCAGCCCGCGGCTCTCGATGAAGCGTCGTGCCGCGAGTTGGTCCTCCGCCTTTCCCTTCGAGGCGTCTTCGACGAGACTCTCGGCCATCTCCGAGAGCTCCACGGCTCGCTTGTTGCGCTTGTGGACGTACTTGTAGATCAAGACCCCGATCACCGCACCCCCGACGAGCAGCCCCGCCACGACCGCGCCGATCCCGAGCGTGGCGACGCCGAGCGCGACGAGGCCGATCACCCCGGCGGTGATCGCAGCGCCAGCGAGGACGCCGCTCGCGATCCGGCGGTTCACCTTCTTCGCCTTCTGGTCGGCAGCGTAGGCGGCCGCCTTCTGGAGCTCGGGGCTCGTGGTCTTCGTGCCCAGCTCGCGGAGGGCGGCTTCGTGCTTCTTCGACCGCACGCCACCGCGAATGGCGAGCGCCAGGTCGACGGCGCCGAGGACGACCGAGAGCGATCCGGTGACGCCGCCGATCGCACTCAGCGCGGTCGTGGTGGCCGTCAGGCTCGACTGGGCGATCATGTAGCTACCGCTCGCTACGCTCCCGCCGATCCCGCCGACCACGGTGTTGGCGCCCGTGTCGATGATGTCCCCGTAGATCGTGCCGACGAGGTCGAGATCCGTCGTGCCCTGGCGGAGCATCTGGGGCGCCGGGGCGCTCGCCGCGGCTTCGGCTCGGTCGGCGATCGAGAATGCCTTCGCTGCAAGCGCCTGGTCCTTCTGGTTGGCGGCGTCCCTTGCGGAGTCGAAGGCGTGGTCGGAGATCGTCTGCAGCGCCCCACCGAGCTGTTCGTCGATGGAGGAGAGGTCGGTGATCGCCTGTTGCTCGTTGTCGCGCCGCAGCCCGAGGACGAGATTGGTCGCTTGCGCTCGCTGGAGAGCGACGTTTGCCGTGAGGCCCGCAAACGCGGGTGAGGACCCGAGGGCCGGCACCGACTTGGGGGCCTTGCCGGAGGCGAGGAGGGTCGAAGGGAGCTCAGCCGCTTCCTTGGCGAGCGCGAGCACGAGATCGCACCGGTCGCCGATCCGGGTTCGAAGGCCCCCCGCGTCCTTCTTCGCGGCTTCGCTGGCAGGCCTTGGCGGGACCGGCGGCGGCTGACGTGGTGCCTGGTGCCTCGCCGGGGTGCCCGGCGGCGCCAGCTGTTGCCCGCGATCCTGGGCTCCCGGCGCGAGCGGAGGCGCGGGGTTGCCGGGCCGTCGCAGAGCCGGGGGACGTGGCGGGACGGGTAGCGGCTTCCCGGGGCCGCGCTGCACGCGGAGCGCCTCGTGGCGGTCCCGAGAGCCGGGGGAGGCGGCACGGCCGGCGAGCGCGATCGCTGTCGCGCGATTTCCGACCAGGCGCTGCAACGCCAGTACCTCCTGGGCAGCGGCCGGAATTGCCGGCGCAGCCGATCCTCCCCGCTCGCTCACGGTCGCGCGCCGAATCGACTCGGCTCGCGCCCGTTCCTCCGCTGCAATGCGCTCCTTCGGCCGCACCGGCATCACGCCGCACGCCACCGGACGCCTTGCCGACGTGCTTGCCCGATCGTGCGGACGGGAGGGCGGCGTCCCTCTGTAGGAGGGTCCACGATCCGCGTGGCTGCGCTCGGTACGGTAGGGGGGCCGTGCACGTCCAGACGCTCACCTTGAAGGGGTTCAAGTCCTTCGCCGATCCTGTCACCCTCGCCTTCGAGCCGGGGATCACGGTCGTCGTCGGCCCGAACGGCAGTGGGAAGTCGAACGTCGTGGACGCGCTCGCCTGGGTCCTCGGTGCGCAGTCCCCCCGCACCCTGCGCTCGCAGCGCATGGATGACGTCATCTTCGCGGGGACGACCGGGCGCCCGGCGCTCGGACGGGCCGAAGTCTCTCTCGTCATCGACAACAGTGACGGCACCCTTGCGCACCTCGGACCCGAGATCAGTATCCGGCGGACCCTCCAGCGGGGTGGCGAGAGCGGCTACTACCTGAACGGCGCTCCGTGTCGGCTCCTCGACATCCAGGAGCTGCTCGGAGATGTGGGCGTCGGTCGCACCCAGCACCTCCTCGTCGGTCAGGGCCAGCTGGACGAGGTGCTCGAGGCGCGCCCGGCGGAGCGGCGCGCGGCGATCGAGGAGGCGGCCGGGATCCTCAAGCACCGCGCTCGGCGAGAGCGGGCCGAGCGCCGGCTGGCGGCGGCGGAGGCCGACGTGGCGCTGGCGGAGCGTGAGCTGTCCCAGCTCGCCAGCCGTCTCCGGCCGCTGCGGGCGCAGGCCGACGCAGCGCGCCGGCGCGCAGTGCTCGAGGACGAGAGGAGCCTCCTGCGGCACTATCTCGTCGGCCTCGAGCTCCTCGAGCTCGATCGTGCGCTCGGCCAGGCCGAAGCGGAGGCCGCTCGGGCACGACACGCGGAAGAGGCCGCCGCCCTCGCCGAGGAGGAGGCGGTTCTCCAGCTCGAGCGGGCAAGCGCCGACTACGAGCGCCGAGCTGGAGCCGCCACCGCTCGAGAGCTCCTCGGGAGGGTGGGTGCCCTCGGTGCACGCGCGGAGGCGGCGCGTCGCGTGGTCGCGGAGCGCCTCCGGGGCCTCGATGCGAGGGTGGTTCGTCCGGGTGAGCGAGAGCTCGCGCAGCTGCAGGACGAACAGCAGGCTGTCGGAACCGAGCTCGGCGCCGCGCGCGAGGAGGAGCAGGCCGTGGAGGCCGAACTCCGTGTCGCCGAGGACGGCCTCGCCGCGCTCGAGCTTGCACGCACTGCCTGGTTGGCCGCCCAACCTGCCCCTTGGCAGCAACGCCTCGACGACGCGACCGCGATGCCGCTCCGCCCGGCTTCGCCGGCTCGCCTCGCACCGGGTGGGCCGGACGCTGGCAGGCCGGGTGCCAGTGGGCACCAGACGGTTGCAGAGCTCGACGCGGCTCTCGAGGAGCTCGGGCGCTCGCTTTCCAGGGAGCGAGCGCGAGCCATGGCGCTCGAACGCGAGCGGGCTGCGCTCCTGGCGCGCCGGACCGACCTCCTCGCGTCGAGCGAGGTCCCTGATCCGGCTGGGACTGCTCCCGCCCACGACGCTGCTGTCGACGCGCAGCGCGCCGCCGAGGCAGCCCTCGAGGCGGCGATGGTGGCGCACGATGCCGCTACGGCGCGACATCGCGACCGTGAGGCGGAACAACTGGCAGCCGTCCGGACGGCCGAGGCGCTCTCGGAGGCCCTGGAAGCGGCCCGCCGAGCGGCGGGGCTGGGGCAGCTGGAGCGGCTCCCTGGGGTCCTCGGCGCGGTGGTCGACCTGGTCGACGTCGAAGGCGGGCTCGAGGCGGCCGTGCGCGCCGCCCTCCTGCACGTGCTCGATCTCGGTGTCGTCGCGAACGCCGACGTCGCGGTCGAGGCGCTCTCCCGGTTCGCGGCAGCGGGGCGGGCTGGTGGGGTCGTGGTGCTCGACGGCCCTGCTGGGCAACTGGCTCCGCGTGCCCCCAGGGAGGGGGCGGGATGCCCTGCGGGAGACGGGGCCGGGCGCCGTGTCGGAGATGGGCCGGGGGAGCCGCCTGCGCTCGCGCTCCGGGGGCGGGTCCGCGGTGTCGACGAACGCGTCGACGTGCTGCTCGACGCGTGGCTCGTCGACGTCTACCTCGTCGAGGGGGGTTGGGAGCGAGCGGTGGAGCTGTACCGTCGCCATCCGACCTGGGTTGTCGTGACGCGGGCGGGGGACTGCTGTGGACCGGCCGGTTGGCGTGTGGGGGGCGACGTGCCTGGTGTGACCGCGGCCACCGTCGCGGCCGCTGTGGCGGCTGCGGACGAGGCTGCTCGGTGCTGCGCTGACGCGAGCGTCGAAGTCGCGGCGGCAGCGGACGTCGTGGCCGAGGCCGAGCGGCGGGTCGCGGCTGCGGCCAGGGCCGCCGCGGAAGCGGTCGAGGCGCACCGGAGCGCAGTTGCGTTGCGGGCGGAGCTCGATGCGTCGGTGGCTGCGCTCGACGCCGAGCACGCCAGAGTCGAGGGAGAGCTGTCGCAGTGCCTCGCGTTCTGCGAGGACGAGCGGCGCCGAGCCGAGGCGCTCGAGTCGACGCGTGCCGTGCTGGCCGCTGCGATGGCGGCCGAGGAGCAGCAGCGGGCGGCGCACGAGGAGGAGTTGCGCCGGTCGCGAGCGGCGGCGCGCGCGACGTGGGAGGCCGAGCGCGAGGCTTGGCAGCGCGACGGCGATTCCCTCGAGCGCGAGCGCGCGGTCGCCAACTCGGCGGCCGAGGCCCTCCGGGCTCGCAGGGCCGCCGTGCGCGAGCGGGTGCGCCTCCTGGAGCGGCGGCGGGCCGACCTGGAGGGCAGGCGGCGCCAGCTGGAGGGCCAGCTGCGCAGAGCCGACCGGGGGGAAGCGCTCGCGAAGGCGCGCCGGGCCGGGCTCGAGGCGCTCGGAGCGCACGCGGAACGGCTCGTTCGACTCGTCGCACACCGGACGACCCAGCTCGAAGAGGATGCGAGGGCGCTCGAAGCTCGCGTGGCGAGGTCGAGATCGACGCTCGAGGCCTGTCGTCAGTCCCTCGAGGACCGCCGACGGGCGTCCACGGCAGCGGCGACGACCGCCGCGCGGGCGACGCTCGACGCCACCGAGGCGAGGATGCGGATCGAGGCTGCCGAGCGGGCGTGTTTGCGCGAGCTCGGCGCCGACCCCGGCAAGGCTCGGGCCGATGCGGGTGGCCAGGCTCCCCATCCGGACCCGGCCGCACGCCTCCAGAGTGTGGAGCGGGCGCTCGGGCGCCTCGGTGCGGTGAACCCGCTTGCAGCAGAGGAGCTGGCCGAGCTCGAGGAGCGCGCGGCGCTTCTCGAGGCGCAGGCAGCGGACGTCCGCGCTGCCCGCCGAGAGCTGCGGCGGCTGACCGCCGCGATCGACCGCGAGATCGAGGCCGGCTTCGCTGCGGCATGGGTGCGGGTGAGCGAGCACTTCGCAGCGATCGTGGCTGCACTCTTCCCGGGGGGGAGCGGTGCGCTGCGCCTCGTGGGGCCGGAAGGGACTGGGGACCGGGGATCCTCGACCACGGATGGGGCGCTCGCTGCGGACAGGGCGTCTGCTGCGGGCGGCCTACCCACCGGGGACGGGGAGTCCAATGCCGACGAGGACGGGTCCTCCACCAAGACCGGGCTCGCCTCCGGGGTCGTCGGCGCGGCCCCTGGTGTCGAGATCGAGGTCATGCCTGCGGGAAAGCGTGTGCGGAAGGTGTCCTTGCTCTCCGGTGGAGAGCGCTCGCTCGCGGCGCTGGCCTTCGTCTTCGCGCTCCTCCGCGCGTGCCCGGGCCCCTTCTACCTGCTGGACGAGGTCGAGGCGGCGCTCGACGACGTCAGCCTCTGTCGGTTCCTGGACCTGCTCGCCGACGTGAAGGACGACGCCCAGGTGATCCTCGTGAGCCACCAGCGCCGGACCATGGCGGTGGCTGATCGGCTCTACGGCGTCACCCTGCAGCCCGGTGGTTCCTCGAGGGTCGTGAGCCAGCGAGTGGAGGCCGTCACGAGCAGCCAGCGTCCGGAGGCCGTCACGGGCAGCGGGCGCCTGGAGGCCGTCCGCGGCCTGCGCGGGGAAGCCCTTGCGGCCCAGCGCGACGAAGTCACGAACCAACGTGACGAAGACGTCACCGCCGAGCGCGTGGGGGTGGCCTTCCCCGCTCGGTAGGCTCCGCCGCGATGCTCGAGCTGCTCGTGATCCTCGTTGTCGTGGTGGTCGTGGTGGCCGGGGGGGCGGCCACACTCGTCGTGCGGAGCCGGCGGAGAGGCGCCGGTGTGCTCGAGCCGCCCGCCAGGGGCGGCACTCCGCGGGGCAGGTTGGGCGAGAGAGGCACGACGCAGGGCAGGACCACCGTCCCCAGCCCAGCACCGAGCACCGGGGCCGGCCCCGAGACGGACGAGGGTTCCGGTGTTGCTGCGGGTCCCGGTACCGTCGCAGCCCCGGCGACCCCGCCGGGGGCTGGCGGCGAGAGCGGAACCGCTGGCGCCGAGGCAGGTACCGCCGCCCCGGCCGAACCTGCGGCTGAGCCGACTCGACTCCGGACCCGGCTCGGGCGCGCTCGTGACCTCCTGGCAGGGGCGCTCGGGGGCCTCCGCGGCGGGGGCCGGCTCGACGCGAGCGCCTGGGACGAGCTGGAGGAGGCGTTGATCCTCGCCGACGTCGGGCTCGCGACGACGACCGCACTCCTGGTCGAGCTGCGCGCCGCAGCCGCCGCCCAGAAGATCGACTCTCGTGCGGGGCTCGTCGACCTGCTCGGTGAGGGCCTCGTGCGGATCCTGTCCGAGGGAGATCGAAGTCTCGACCGCGGCGAGGGGGTTGCGAACGTCTGGCTGTTCGTCGGGGTGAACGGGGTCGGCAAGACCACCACGATCGGCAAGGTTGCCGCCGGCGAGGCGAAGGCGGGTCGCCAGGTCGTCCTCGCGGCAGGGGACACGTTTCGCGCTGCGGCGGCCGAGCAGCTGGAGCTCTGGGCCGAGCGCGCGGGTGTCGACTTGGTCCGCGGCGCCGAGGGTGCGGACCCGGGCGCCGTGGTCTACGACGCCGTGCAGCGCGCTGCGGCCCGCAAGGCCGACCTCGTCCTCGCGGACACTGCAGGGCGGCTCCACACCAAGGTGAACCTGATGGAGGAGCTGAAGAAGGTCCGGCGTGTGGCCGACCGGGACCCTGGGACCGTCCGGGAGGTCCTCCTCGTGATCGACGCGACGACCGGGCAGAACGGGCTCGTCCAGGCCCGTCAGTTCGCCGAGGCGGTCGGGGTCACCGGTGTCGTGCTGACGAAGCTGGACGGGACGGCGAAGGGGGGTATCGCCGTCGCGATCCAGGGGGAGCTCGGCATACCGATCAAGCTGGTCGGGGTCGGGGAGGGAGTCCGTGACCTCGTCCCCTTCGATCCCGAGGAGTTCGTGGCAGCCCTCCTCGGGAGCGAGGAGGGAGAGGCGGCCTGAGGGCCGCCGAGCCGGCCTGCCGCCCTGGTCTGGGCGGCAGGCCTGGGCGGCAGGCCTGGGCGGCTGGTCTGGGCGCCGCCGAGTCAGCAGGGTCAGCGGCCCACCGGCGTCGGCGTGGGAACTGTTCCCCGCTCCGGCAGGAGGTCCTGCGTGCTGGATCCGGCCGGGAGGCCTGCGACGCTCGCAGCTGCGTCGTCGCCTCCCTCCGAGCGGGGTCGCTCCGCCGGGGTCGAGTGGAGCCGCAGGTTGAAGCGCACCATCGCCGCAACGAGAAGCGCGGCGCTCACGATGTGCACCTCGACGAGGTCGATCGGCAGGCTCAGGAAGTACTGCGTGTAGCCGATGATCCCCTGGAACGCCGTCATGCCGACCAGCACGAGGTGCGCGCGCCGGAGCGGCCAGTCCGCCCCGACCACCCGGAGAGCCACGTACGTGGCGATGATCAGGCCGAAGAGGAACCACCCCGCGACGGCGTGGGTCTCGGTGGCCGCGCGGAAGTTGAAGGGGAACCGAGGTGTCCCGGGTGAGCCGCTGTGCGGCCCGGAGCCGGTTGCCACGGTGCCGAGCACCACCACGACCGTGATGGCGACGAGGAGGAGCCGACCCAGCTGGACGACTTCGCGCGGCACGGGCTTGCCCCGGGTCGTGGGCGCACCGGGGGCGAGGCCAGCTCGCCAGTGGAGCACCACGCCGACCGAGAGGATCACCATCGCGAGCACGAGATGCGCCGCGACGAGCGCCGGGGCGAGCTTGAGCAGCACGGTGATCCCACCGAGCACCGCCTCGAGGACGTAGCCGATCCCGAGGGAGAACGCGAGCCAGACGAGGTCCCGGCGCCGCCCTTGGCGGAACAGGGCTGCGAGGAAGGTGAGCCCGGTGAGGATGCCGACGGCCGTGATGACGCAGCGGTTCACGAACTCGATCAGCGGGTGGTAGCTCGCATGGGCGACCAGGTCGTTGCCGTAGCACTTCGGCCAGGTCGGGCAGCCGAGCCCGGACTCCGAGAGTCGGACCCAGCCCCCGCTCCCGATCAGGAGCACCAGGAACACGACGATGACGAGCGTGAGCCTCCGGAACGCCGTGGGGCTCAGCTGGTACCACCGCGGGGGAGCGACATCCGGCACGCCTCCATTCTGGTCGAACCCATGGGCGGGGTCGAGGCGCCCGGGCCGAGGCGCCCGGGCCGAGGCGCCCGGGCCGAGGCGCCCGGGGGAGCCGCGCAACAACTTGTGTTGCGCTAGTTTCCTCCTCGTGCCGGTCGCGACGAAGGACAAGGTCGAGGCGCTGAGCCGGGACTTCGGCTCGCAGCGACGCCTCGCCGAGCTGCTCGGGGTGAACCCGTCGCGGGTCACCCGGTGGCGACGGGGCGAGGGGATCGACGAGCTGAACGCGGGTCGCGTCGACCTGCTCGAGCTCGTGATGGCGAACCTCCTCCGGCTCTACGAGCCGGAAGCGGCCGAGCGATGGCTCCTCGGGGCAAATCCCGCGCTGGGGGGCCGGAGGCCGGTCGATCTCATCCGGCGCGGCGCGGCGAGTGAGCTGCTCGACGCCATCGCGAACGAGCGCGCCGGCGGCTTCGCATGAGGCAGGACCGGTCGCACGCCTGTCCTGGACCCCGCCGTGGAGGCGCTGCCGGACACCTCCGGCGGTGAGGCTCTGGCGGGTCCTCCCATGGGACCCGGCTGCCGCGCCGGCGGCGCCCGGGGGGCCGCTCTTCGTGCCTCGGCTGTTCCAGGGTGCGGGTCGTCACGACGCGCCGGACCGGTACGGGTGCCTCTACCTGGCCGAACAGCCTCAGTCGGCCGTGGCGGAGATCCTCGCGCCCTTCCGCGGGACCGGAGATCTCCACGCCAGCCTCCTGGTGCGCGCCGGACGGCGGCTCGGACTCGCGGAGCTCGAGCTGGGCGAGGGCGCGGCGGTCCTGGACCTGGACGAGCCGACCGTGCTCTCGGCGGAGGGCCTGCGCCCGTCGATCATCGCAACCGGTCACCGGCGCCGTTCGCAGGCCTACGCGCTCGCCCTCTTCGAGCGCCATCCGGAGGCGGCCGGCCTGCGATGGTGGTCCTCGCTCGAGTCGAGCTGGCTCAACCTGACGCTCTTCGACCGCGCAATCGGGGAGGTGAGCGTCTCCGGCGTGCGCGCGCTCACCGTCGACGAGGACGTCGTGCAGGAGGCCGCGCGTCACCTCGGGTTGGCGTGAGACGGGCGTCCGGGAACGCGGGGCCCGAGGGCAGCGTCCAGGGCGCCGGGGGCGTGGACCTATCCTCGTCACGATGAACGCTCCTGCACCGCTGCAGCGTGCGCGGACGCTGGTCGAGCGGATCGTTGCGGCAACGGACCGACCCGGCGCGCTCACGGTCCTGTCGGCCGGGGGCACCGAGCGGCGGGCCTGGGGGGCGCTCCACGAGGATGCGCTGGCCCTGGCGGGCCTGCTCGCCGCCAGGGGTGCCGGTCCGGGTGAGCGAGTTGCGCTCCTCGGCCCCACTTCGCTCCCGATGGTGACGGCGATCCAGGCGACGTGGCTCACCGGAGCGGCCTGCGTCGTGTTGCCGCTCCCGTTGCGCCTGGGCTCGCTCGAGGCCTTCGTCGACCAGACCCGCCGCCGTGTCGGCCACGCCCGGCCCGTGCTCCTGCTCGTCGACCCGACCTTCGCCCCGTTCCTCGATGGCCTGTCCGGCGCTGCCGATGCCGAGAGCCACTCCGGCGTGGTCGGCGCTGCGCGGGCGTTGCCGCGAGTCGACGACCTCGAGAGGCTCTGGAGGGAGGCGACCACGCGCACGAGCCGGGTTTCCTCCTCGCAGGGCCCGGGACCCGGGGATCCGGCCATCCTCCAGTACACGAGCGGCTCCACGTCCGAGCCGCGGGGTGTGGTGCTCTCGCACGGCGCGGTGGTGGCCAACGTGGAGGCGATCACCGACCGCATCGCCTACGACCCGGGCTCCGAGGTCACGGTCTCCTGGCTCCCGCTCTACCACGACATGGGGCTGATCGGCATGCTCACCGTCACCATGGCGACGGGCGGCGAGCTCGTCCTCGCGCCGGCACAGGACTTCCTCCAACGCCCCGCCAGCTGGATGGAGTGGATGGACGCCTACGGCGGTACGGCCACCGCCGGGCCGAGCTTCGGCTTCGCCCTGGCGACCCGGGCGCTCCGGGCGAGCGGCGGTCTCGACCTGTCTCGCTGGCGCGTTGCGATCAACGGCGCGGAGCCGATCGACCCCGCCGTCGTGGAGTGCTTCGCCGAGGCCGCCGGGAGGGCTGGTTTCGCTGCGGGTGGGGCGGTGTGCGCGTTCGGGATGGCGGAGGCGACGCTGGCCGTCACGATGCACGCACCCGGGCGCGGGCTCCTCGTGGACGAGGTCGACCGGCGGGCGCTCGAGGAGGGCTTCGACGCACTGCCCGCACGGGCCGGCCTCCCGAGCAGGCGGCTCGCGAAGCTCGGGGCCCCGGTCGGGGACCTCGAGGTGCGGATCCTCGCGCCGGATGGCACCGCCGTCTCCGAGCGCCGAGTGGGGGAGATCGAGATCCGGGGCAGCTCGCTCCTGAGCGGGTACTTCGACGACCCGAGCGCGACCGCCGATGCGCTGCGGGAGGGCTGGTTGCGCACCGGAGACCTCGGCTACCTCGTCGACTCCGAGCTCGTGGTCTGCGGGCGGGCCAAGGACGTGATCGTCGTCGGGGGGCGCAACGTCTTCCCCGAGGACGTCGAGGGCGCGGCGAGCGCGGTCGCCGGGGTCCGCGCCGGCAACGTCGTCGCCTTCGGCATCCCGGGCAGGGCCGGCCGGGAGCGGGTGGTGGTGGTGGCCGAGAGCAGGGCGGAGGACCTCGAGCGGCTCCGCGGCGCGGTCGGTGACGCGGTGCGTGCGGAGACGGGGCTGAGCCCCGCCGACGTCGTCCTCCTCGCGCCCGGGACCCTGCCGAAGACCTCTTCGGGCAAGCTCCAGCGGAGCCGGACCCGCCAGCGCTACCTGGACGGGGAGCTCGCCTGAGCGAGTCGGCATCCGGCATCCGACCTCCGGCATCCGACCTCCGGCCTCCGACCTCCGGCATCCGACCTCCGGCCTCCGGCGCCCCATGGGCTGCGCGGCAGGCTACGTTCCAGCCTCGTGGCACGAGACGGCGCCGGCCTCGAGGACCTCGACTACCAGCGGCTCCTCCGGCTCCGGATCGGGCTCCGGCGGTTCCTCCACTGGAGCGAGGAACGCGCCCGGGCGGCCGGCCTCACGCCCTCGCAGCACCAGCTGCTCCTTGCCATCCGTGGCTGGCCCGGTGCTGCGCCGCCGACGGTCGGCGAGTTGGCCGATGCGCTCCTCATCCGTCCCCACAGCGCGGTCGGCCTGATCGACCGCGCCTCCCACGCCGGCCTGGTGGAGCGGCGATCGGACGCAGGGGATCACCGGGTCGTGCGGGTGGTGCTGAGCCCCGCTGGCGCGCAGGTGCTGGAGGAGCTCTCGACACAACACCTTACGGAGCTGACCCGCCTCGCCGGGGAGTTCGGGCCGCTCGTGGACGGGCGCCGGGGGGTGGGGAAGCCGGGAGCGACCGGCGAACCGTCGGCGTGACGGGATCACGGCGCGAGGGCTCGGGTCTCGAGGAGGCGGGGCGCCTCTCCGAGACCGTGCTCGCGTCGCGCCGAGCCCTCGAGGAGGCGACGACGTCGGTCGACGGCGGGCGCCCTCCGGGCCGCGCGCCCCGCGGAGGGGGCGCCGATCCACGGGTTCGCTGACGATCCTCGCCTGCAGGGGCGCGGCGTCGCCAGCCAGGTGTTGGCCGGCGTCTACTGCGCGCTCTTCGCAGCGGCGGTGCGCTGCTCGGCGACGTGTCCGTCGCTCCCGCCCACGCGGCACGCGTGGCGTCCCTCCCGTCGGCACAGATCGCCGGGAGGCACGGCAGACTTTCGCTACGACGGCGGCCGGCGACCGGCTGCTCGCAGCCGTGCTACGTGGCGAGAGACGAGGGCGAGGGCTTCGCCGACGCGACCCGATGGTGCCGAGTGACGCGACGGGCAGTCAGCAGCTGACCAGCTTCAGCCCCGGGTCCGGCCGGTGAAGGTCAGCCGGGCCGCTGGTGACCACGACGACGGCATGGCGTCGAGCGAGAACGACCACGCTCGCGTCGATGACGTCGGCCTGACCGCTGAGGCCGCACGCGGCCCGGTGGCTGTCGCCTCGTCGAGATGGAGGGCGCGCACATCGAGCACGCCGGACCTGACCAGTCGGGTGAGACGCGTCTGGCGGGCCCCGTCGCGCCAGAGCTGGCCGATGACTCCGGCCGGTACGTGGAGTCGCCGGCCCTGGTTCGCCGCGAGCTCGACCAGCCTGCGTCCCCGCCGGTCGTCGCGCTCGAAAGCTCTGAGCGCGCCTGCATCGAGGACGACAGCCCCAGGACTTGCCTGGCGCACGCGTCCTCCTCGGGGGTCGCCCCCATTCTCGGCCTGCATCTCGGCGAGCTCCTCGCGTCGGGGCTTGTCCTCCATGGCCTGGTCGCCCCAGGCGGTCACCGAAGAGGCTCGGCCAGCGGCGACTCGAGGCTGAGGGGCGGGCCCGTGCCGGGTCCCGGTCGTCCGCATGCTCCAGCCGCCACGGGTCGACCAGCCGCCACCGGGTAGTCGGCCCCCAGGCCCCTCTACCCCTCGTCGCGTAAGTAGCGCTCGAGCTCGGCCGCCAGCTCGTCCCCGGAGGGGATCTGGCCGAGGTCGAGCGGGTTGCCCTCTGCGGCGTCGAGGTTCGTCTCGAGCTGGCGGACCATCTCCCGGTGCTGGTCGCTCGCGGCGATCAGCTCGTCCACCCGCTGGCGGACGACGTCGGCCGAGCGGTGGAGCCCCGAGCTGTCGAGGTCGAGGCCTCCGACCTCGGCGAGTGCGTCGACGAGGGCGGCACTCGCCGCCGGGTAGCTCATCGTGGCGACGTAGTGGGGGACCCGGGCCCAGAGGCCGACGGCTGGGATCCCGACCCGCGCGAGGGCGAGCTCGAGCACCCCCTCGATCCCTGCCGGGACGTCGAGGCGTCCCGGCACGATGCCGACCTGGCCGGCGAGCACCTGGTCCGGCGAGACGCCTGCGACCCGGACGGGGCGGGTGTGGGGCGCAGGTGCGGGAAAGGCACCGAGCCCGACGGCGAGCCGGATCCCGAGCTCGCTCGCGAGGTCGCCGACCGCCGCAGCGAAGCCGCGCCATCGGAGGTCTGGTTCTGGCCCGACGAGGTAGGCGATCGGCCGACCGGCGCGATCCTGCCCGGCTCGGAGCTGGATCTCGCTCCACCCGAGGCCGGTGTTCTCACCGTCCACGAGGCGGAGCACGGGCCGGCGGGCCCGGTAGTCGAGCAGCTCCTCACCGTCGAAACCCGCTACGAGCTCCGTGGGTCCCGCCTGGAGCAGCGCAGCGATCGCGCCTGCGGCGCCCAGGCCGGCGTCGATCCAGCCGTCGAGCGCGATGACGAGGACGCCCTCGGTGAGGTCGGGGTGGTCCGGCGTGCGTTCGAAGGCGACCACGTCAGAGCCCCCTGGCTGCGTCGAGTGCGCGAGCGGCGAGCCAACGGACGCGGTCCTCGAAGCGGTCCTCGCCGCTCCGGTCTCCCGCCGCCGCCCCGCCCTCGTAGCGGGCTCGGACCCCCTGGAGGATGCACGCCAGCTTCCAGTACCCGAAGGCGACGAAGAAGTCGAGGTTGGAGCAGTCGCGACCCGAGGCTGCGGCGTACGCGGCGACGACCTCTTGCCGGGTGGGGAAACCGGGCGCGAGTGTCGGCGCCTCCTCGAGGGCACGCTCGTCGTCGCCGGGCTCGGCCCAGTAGACCTCGAGGAGCCCGACGTCGGCCATCGGGTCCCCGAGCGCGCAGATCTCCCAGTCGAGCACGGCACGGACCTCCCCGTCGGGGCCGAGCACGACGTTGTCGAGGCGGTAGTCGCCGTGCACGAGCGTCGTCTCGTGCTGCACTGGGAGGTGCGCCTCGAGCAGCTGGTGCGCTGCGCCGATCATGGGCTCCGACGCTCCGAGCAGCCGCTCGCTCTCCGCGAGCTGCGCGGACCAGCGCCGGAGCTGGCGTGCGGCGTAGCCGTCGTGACGGGAGAGGCCGGCGAGCCCGGTGGACTCGAGATCAACCGCGTGGATGCGGGCGAGGGTCGCCGCCAGGGCGTGCCCGGCATTTCGCCGAGCCGGCTCGTCGAGGACCGACGCAGCCTCCTCGGGGCTGCGGAGCACTGCGCCGTCCACGAAGCGCATGACGTAGAAGGGAGCCCCGGTGACCCCCTCGTCCTCGCAGCAGGCAAGGGGTCCCGGCGTCGGCACGTCGGTCGGTGCGAGCGCGCTGAGCACGCGAAACTCGCGCACCACGTCATGGGCGGTGGGCAGCACATGGGCGACTGGGGGCCGCCGGAGCGCGACGCGTTGGCCGGCCGCGTCGCGGATGGCGTAGGTCAGGTTCGAGCGTCCCCCGGCGACGAGCTCGGCGAGGATCGGTGGGCGGAGCCAGGGGAGGGCGTCGACGAGCCAGGACTCGACGCGGTCGACGGCGAGCCCGACGGGGTCGGGGGGGCCAGCCGGGCTGACTGCGCTGACGGTGTCAGCCGAGCGGACTGCGGGCTCCCTCGTCGTCGCCCTGCGTGCCGTGGCCATCGGGACGACGCTACCGGCTCGGGAACTGCACCGCGAGGGCCCCGTGGCGGCTGCGCCTAGGGTGAAGGGGATGACCGATGTCACCGATGCGACCTTCGCGACCGCGGTGGTGGAGCGCTCGAAAGAAGTGCCCGTGGTGCTGGATCTCTGGGCGCCGTGGTGCGCACCGTGCCGCACACTCGGCCCGATCCTCGAACGTGTCGTGGCCGAGACCGGGGGCAGGGTCGAGCTGGCCAAGCTGAACATCGAGGACAACCCTGCCGTTGCGGACGCCCTCGGGGTCCGGTCCATCCCGCTCGTCTACGCCCTCCGGGACGGGCAGGTAGTCGACCAGTTCCTGGGTGCTCGTCCCGAGCAGGAGGTCCGGGAGTTCGTCGGACGTCTCGCAGCGGTGGCCTCCCCGGCGGACCTGCTCGTCGAGGCGGGAGACGAGGCGAGCCTCCGCCAGGCGCTCGAGCTGGAGCCCGACCATGTTGGTGCGGTCGTGGCGCTCGCTGCGCTCCTCGTCGAGCGGGGAGCGGGCGAGGAGGCGCTGGCGCTGCTCGCGCGCATCCCCGAGACCCCCGAGAGCCGGCGCGTCGCGGCGACGGCACGACTCGGGGCCGAGCGCAGTCTCCTGACGGACCCCGGCGCGGTCGAGCGCCGCCTCGACGACCTCCTGGAGCGGGTGAAGGGGGACGACGCCGCCCGGCGGGAGTTCCTCGACATCCTCGACAGCCTCGGCCCGGACGATCCCCGCGTCGGGGTCTACCGGCGAGCGCTCACTACCCGGCTCTTCTGAGCCGGTGGGGGCCGCGGTCCTCCCGGGAGCGAGCCGCTTGAGGCTCGGCCCCCACGAGTGGGACATTCGCCATCGCGCCCTCGTCATGGGCATCCTGAACCGCACACCCGACTCGTTCTTCGACCGGGGGAGCTACTTCTCCTTCGACGCGTTCTTGGAACGCGCAGCGTCGCTCGTCGCAGCGGGCGCCGACATCCTCGATGTCGGTGGGGTGAAGGCGGGTCCGGGCGCAGAGGTCACCGCGGCCGAGGAGCTCGAGCGCGTCGTGCCCGCCGTCGAGGCGCTGGCCGCGCGTTTCGACGTCGCGCTCTCCGTCGACACCTGGCGCGCCGAGGTGGCTGCAGCGGCCTTCGCCGCGGGGGCGGTGCTCGGCAACGACATCAGCGGCTTCGCCGACCCCGCCTACCTCCCGGCGGCCGCTGCCAGCGGCGCCGGGGTCGTTGCGACCCACATCCGACTCGCGCCTCGCGTCCCCGACCCCGATCCGGTCTACGGGGATCTGCTCGCCGAGGTCGGGAGCTTCCTCGCCGAGCGAGCTGCGCGGGCCGTCGCGGCCGGCGTGGCGCCGGAGTCGGTCCTCCTCGACGCGGGCCTCGACCTGGGCAAGACCGCCTCGCAGTCACTCGCCCTGCTCCGGGCCTCGGACCTGCTGGCGACCGGCGGCTACCCGGTGCTGCTCTCGGCCTCGAACAAGACGTTCCTCGGGGCACTGCTGTCGCTCGAGATCACCGAGCGCCGCGACGCCTCTCTTGTGGCCGCCTCGATCGGCATCTGGCTCGGCTGCCGAGTCCTGCGGGTCCACGACGTCGCGGGCACACGGCGCGTCCGGGACACCCTGGCCGCGGTGCTGGCCGCCCATCCTGGCGCGGTGGCGGGCGACCGATGACCGAGGAACGCCCGGATGCGACCGACGCCGGTCGCAGGCGGGGCGCCCATGACGGAGAGGGCAGCGCCGCGGGCGCCCGTGCCGGAGAGGGCAGCGCCGCGGGCGCCCATGCCGGCGAAGCCGGCGCCGCGGGAACTCGTGGCCCGGGGAGCGCCTCCCGGGGGCGCGGCGACGCTCCCGCAACCACGGCGCGTGGTCAGGGTGACGGAGCCGCATCGCGCAGCGTGGAGGGGTCGCAGCGTGTCTTCCTCGTGCGCGGCGCGGATGCCTCGCTCGTCTCGGCCGCGGGCGCGAGCCTCGTCGCCCGCATCGTGGGTACCGAGGATGCCAGTCTCGTCGTCGAGCACCTCGAGGGCCCGGAGCTGGACGCCGGCCAGGTCCTCGCGGCCTGCCAGACGCTCCCGTTCCTCGCGACGCAGCGTGTGGTGGTCGTCCGCGACGCGGGGAGCCTGCCCGCCGACGTCGGCGAGGCGCTCTCGCGCTACGTGGCGGCGCCGACTCCGACCACCGTGCTCGTCTTGCTCGCTGCCGGCGGGCGAGTACCGGCGGCTCTGGTGAAGGCGGTCCGCACCCTTGGGGCGGTCGTCGAAACGGATCCGCCCACGGGCAGGGCGCGCCAGGACTGGATCCTGGAGCGACTCGCCGACGCACCGGTTCGCCTCCGCAGGGACGCGGTTGCGGCGCTCGCCGCGCACCTCGGAGAGGACCTTCGCCGGCTGGACGGCATCCTGGCGGCGCTGGCTGCAGCGCACGGCCCGCAGGCGACGGTCGGAGCGGCCGAGCTCGAGCCGTTCCTCGGGGAGGCGGGGGACCTCCCGCCCTGGGCCCTCACGGACGCGATCGACGCCGGCGACGAGCCCCGTGCGCTCGCGACCCTCCGACGCATGCTGGTTGCCGGCCAGCGAGCGCCGCTCGCGATCATGGCCTCGCTGCATCGCCACTTCGCGGGAGCGCTCGCCCTGGACGGAGCCGAGGTCTCGAGCCCCGCCGAGGCTGCGGCGGCACTCGGCGTCTCGTCGACGTTCGTGGCGGGCAAGGCGCTCGCCCTCCAACGCCGGCTGGGCAGTGACGGTCTCGCCGATGCGTTCGGGCTGCTCGCCGAGGCGGACCTGGACCTCCGTGGCCGGAGCGGCCTCCCGGGCGAGGTCGTCCTCGAGATCCTCGTCGGACGCCTCGCACGAGCGAACCGGGCCCGGTCGCGCCGCACGGGGACCAAGCGAGCGAGCGCCTGAGCGACCGCCCGCTCGGCGGACCACGTCGTGGGAGTGCGCTCGTGGCGCAGGGGGCGCTGTTCGGGAGCTGCGGCGGGCTTACTCGGCGACGTCGGTCGCGACAGCCTCGGCTGCTGCGATGCGACGGGCGAGGCGAGACTTCCGCCGCGCCGCCTGGCGGGGGTGGATGATCCCCTTGCGAGCAGCCTTGTCGAGACGCGCGACGGCGACGCGGTAGAGCTCGTCGGAGTCCTGGCCGGCGGCCGCGGCCTCACTCGCCCGGCGCACCCGGGTCTTGAGCTCGGAGCGCACGGCCTTGTTGCGGAGCCGACGCTGCTCGTTCTGGCGGTTGCGCTTGATCTGGCTCTTGATGTTCGCCATCGGGTTGGGACGCTCCGTCGTTCTCGGTCGCTGGTTCCGGCTTGGTCGCTGGTTCCGGGTCGGTCGCTGGTTCTGTCTTGGTCTCTGGTCCTGGGTCGGTGGCCGGCTCCAGGTTGCCCCTCGGTCCCGGGTCGCCGGCCCGGCGCCGGTCTGCGGTCCGGCACCCTAGGGAACCACGCTCGCCGGCGTGCCGGCTCACTCCGGCAGGCTGGGGGCTCCGACGCAGCGCCGGCCCACCGGGGCTCACAGGAGGTTAGCAGGGTCGGCTCGGCCGCCCCTCCACAGCACCCGGCCGTGTGGGGGCTCGCCTACCTGGCCGGGGGGCTCGCGCGCCCGGCCAGGCGCTCGCGTACCTGGCCGGGGGAGGGTCCGGGCCCGTCCGCGGCCGGTCGGCCCCGGACCGGGGGCGAGAATGGTCCCCGCCGTGATCCCGCTCGACCGCCTGCGCAACTTCTCGATCATCGCCCACATCGACCACGGGAAGTCGACGCTCTCCGACCGCATCCTCGAGCTCACCGGGGCCGTGCAGGCGCGTGAGATGCGCGAGCAGTACCTCGACTCGATGGAGCTCGAGCGCGAGCGCGGCATCACCATCAAGGCGCAGAACGTCCGGGTGTCCTGGCGCGACCACGTGCTCCACCTCATCGACACCCCGGGACACGTCGACTTCGGCTACGAGGTCTCCCGCAGCCTCGCGGCCTGCGAGGGCGTCGTCCTCCTGGTGGACGCGTCGCAGGGCATCGAGGCGCAGACGCTCGCCAACTGCTACCTCGCCCTCGAGCACGACCTCGAGGTGGTGGCGGTGCTCAACAAGATCGACCTCCCCGCCGCGGACCCCGAGCGGGTTGCGGGGGAGATCGAGCGAGTGCTCGGCATCCCCGCGTCCTCGGTCCTCTCGATCTCCGCGAAGACCGGCGCGGGCGTCCCGGCGCTGCTCGACGCGGTCGTGGAGCGCATCCCCGCGCCGAGCGGGGACGCTACGGCGCCGCTGCGGGCGCTCATCTTCGACTCCGCCTACGACCAGTACCGCGGCGTGGTGAGCTCGGTCCGGGTCGTCGACGGCACCCTTGTCGCCGGCGCCCGGCTCCGCTTCCTCCAGGCGAGGGCCACCCACGACGTCGAGGAGATCGGGGTTCGCACCCCTGCGCCGGTGCCCGTCGCCGAGCTCGGCCCCGGCGAGGTGGGCTACCTGATCGCGGGGATCAAGAACGTCGGCGAGGCGAGGGCGGGCGAGACGGTGACGGAGGCGGGTCGCCCGGCTCCGGAAGCACTGGCCGGTTATGCGCATCCGAAGCCGATGGTGTTCTGCGGGCTCTACCCCGTCGACGGGGACGACCTGGCGGACCTGCGCGATGCGCTCGAGAAGCTCTCGCTCAACGACGCGAGCTTCACCTACGAGCCCGAGACCTCGACCGCGCTCGGCTTCGGCTTCCGCTGCGGCTTCCTCGGCCTGTTGCACATGGACATCGTCCGGGAGCGCCTCGAGCGGGAGTTCGACCTCTCGCTCATCGCGACCGCCCCGAGCGTCGAGTACCGGGCGGTGCTCGCCGGCGGTGAGGTGGTCACGTTCGACAACCCCTCGGAGATGCCCGACGCCCGCGTCGAGCGGATCGAGGAGCCCTACCTCCGGGCGACCGTCCTCACGCCGTCGGAGTTCACGGGCACGGTCATGGACCTGTGCCAGTCGCGCCGCGGCGAGATGGTGAAGATGGACTACCTCTCCCCGGAGCGGGTCGAGCTCGCCTACCGCATCCCCCTCGCCGAGGTCGTCGTCGACTTCTTCGACCAGCTCAAGTCCCGGACCAAGGGCTACGCCAGCCTCGACTACGAGCCGGACGGCTACGTGGCCTCCGAGCTGGTGCGCGTGGACGTCCTGTTGAACGGTGCACCGGTGGATGCCTTCTCGACCGTGGTCCACCGGGCGAAGGCCTACGACTACGGCCGGCGCATGACCGCGAAACTCGCGGACCTGATCCCTCGCCAGCTCTTCGACGTGCCGATCCAGGCCGCCGTCGGGGGCCGGATCGTCGCCCGCGAGACGGTGAGGGCCAAGCGCAAGGACGTCCTCGCCAAGTGCTACGGGGGGGACATCACCCGCAAGCGCAAGCTCCTCGAGCGCCAGAAGGAGGGCAAGAAGCGCATGAAGTCCATCGGCCGGGTCGAGGTGCCCCAGGAGGCCTTCGTGAGCGCGCTGCGCCTCGAGGAGTGACCCCGCCGGTGGGGGCCGGGGTGGCGGGTGGGGCGCGCCCGGCCATCTGGTGGATCCGGCGGGACCTCCGCGTCGGCGACAACGCGGCGCTCGCCGCGGCGTCGGCAGCCGGGCCGGTCGTCGCGCTCTTCGTCCTCGACCCGGTGCTCTGGGCGCGGGCCGGCGCCCCCCGGCGGCGCTTCCTGGCGGGCTGCCTGGCGGCCCTCGATGCCGAACTGGACGGCCGCCTGGTCGTCCGCTCGGGTGATCCGGCGAGGGTGGTGGCGGCGGTCGTAGCCGAGGTCTCCGCCTGCCTCGTCGCCTGCGAGGAGGACTTCGCGCCCTACGGGCGGCGCCGGGATGCACGCGTTGCCGCGTCCCTCGAAGCGCTCGGGGTTCCCCTGGTGCTGGCGGGGAGCCCCTACGCGAGCCCGCCCGGGCGGCTCCGCACGGGCGCGGGCCGTCCGTTCTCGGTCTTCACCCCCTTCCGGCGGGCCTGGGAGGCCGCGGGATGGGCGCCGCCCGCGCCGGTGCCGAGGGTCGCGTTCCTCGGGCTCGACGGGGAGGACCTCCCCGTTGCCGACGAGCCGGGTGCCCCCGGCGAGCCGGCCGTCGGTGGCGAGCCCCTCCGTCCGGGCGGAGCCCGGCTCACTGGCGAGCGGGGGGTCCCCGGCGCGCCGGTGGCCGCGGCCGAGCTCCCGGTGCCGGGCGCGCGCGGCGCGCACGATCGGCTCGAGCGTTTCCTCCGGGAGGGTCTCCCGGGCTACGCGACGAACCGCAACAACCCGGGCGTCGAGGGCACGAGCCGGCTCTCTCCCTACCTCCGCTTCGGCTGCATCCATCCCCGGCAGGTCCTCGCAGCCGTGACGGCAGCCGGCGCCGAGGGAGGGCCGGCGGCCCCGAGCGAGCGGGACGTCGCGACGTTCGTGAGCGAGCTCGCGTGGCGGGAGTTCTACGCAGACGTCCTGTTCCATCGCCCCGACTCGGTGCGCGTGGCGCTCCAGCCGGCGATGGCGGGCCTCGAGGTCGATCGCGGCGAGCTCGCCGACGCACGCTTCGCAGCCTGGGTGGCCGGGCGGACGGGGTACCCGATCGTGGACGCCGGGATGCGCCAGCTCCTCGCCGAGGGCTGGATGCACAACCGGGTGCGCATGATCGTGGCGAGCTTCCTCGTGAAGGACCTCCACCTCGACTGGCGGGACGGTGCCCGGCACTTCCTCGACTCGCTCGTGGACGGCGACCTCGCGTCGAACACCCACGGGTGGCAGTGGACCGCCGGCACGGGCACCGACGCGGCCCCGTACTACCGCGTGTTCAACCCGACGCTCCAGGGGGAGCGCTTCGACCCGGACGGCGCCTACGTCGCCCGCTACGTCCCCGAGCTGGCCGCAGTCGCCCGGGACGCGGGCGGTGGGGTCCATCGTCCCGAGCGCCTGGCGGGCGGCTGGCCGGGTGGCTACCCCCGACCGATCGTCGAGCACGACGCCGAGCGGGCGGAGGCGCTGCGCCGCTGGGAGGCGCTCCGGCGGTAGCCGCACCCGGTCGACGAGCCGCGCGGACCGTCCGGGCCAGCTCAGGGCCGATCCGCTGGCTGGGGGTAGTCTCGGTCCATGCCCTATCGAACCAGCGACGCCGGCGCGCCCGAGCGCCCGAGCGCGTACCTTCGTCAGCCGACGGTCTCCGGCGACCTGATCGCCTTCGTCGCGGAGGACGACATCTGGGTGGCCAGCCTCTCGGGCGGCGTCGCCGAGCGACGGACGGTGAGCGCCGGCGAGCCGAGCGAGCCCCTGCTCTCCCCGGACGGGAGCTGGCTGGCCTTCGTCGGACGGGACACCGGGGAGCCGGAGGCGTGGTGGCTCCCGACCGCAGGCGGGATACCCGAGCGGATGACGTCGGTCGGCGTCGAATCCCTCCTCGGGTTCGACCCCGACGGCCGCCTCGTCGTCTCGAGTGCGACCGGACAGCCCTTCGGCCGGCCGCAGGGACGCCATGGAGGTGACCACACCTGGCCCTACGCGATCAGCTCAGGCCCGGGGGGGCCCGCAGGGTGGGCGGGCCGGGCGGTGCCCGAGCGGCTCCCTTTCGGGCCGGTGAGCGGGCTCGCCTTCGGCCCGGCGGGCGCTGACGGCGCCGGCGGGGTGGCGCTCGGTCGGAACGCCGGTGAGCCCGCCTGGTGGAAGCGCTACCGGGGCGGGACGGCGGGCCAGCTCTGGGTCCGGCCACCGGCGGATGCCGACACCGACGGGAGCGCCGGTGTCGACGGTGGGGCCGCTGCCGGCGCGAGGACCGTCGCGAACGGGGGAACGGGGTCCGAACGGGGATCGGGTGAGGACCCGGCCGTGCCACGCTTCGCCCGGATCCTCTCCGACCTCGGCGGCAGCCTCGCGTGCCCGATGTGGCTCGGCGAGCGGGTCTACTTCCTCTCCGACCACGAGGGGATCGGCAACCTGTACTCGGTGGCACCGGACGGGAGCGACCTCACTCGCCACAGCGCACACGAGGACTTCTACGCCCGCGATGCGCGAAGCGACGGCCGCGTCGTGGTCTACGCCGCGGGAGGGCGGCTCTACCGCTTCGCGCCAGGGGATCCGGCGCCGGAGCAGATCCCGGTCGTCGTGCCCGGTGCCCGCCCGCAGCGGCGGACCCGTTTCGTGGACCCGGCGGAGAGCCTCGCCGAGTTCGCGCTGCACCCCGCCGGTCATTCGCTCGCCGCAGTCGTCCGGGGCAAGCCCTTCACCCTCCCGCTCTTCGACGGCGCCGCCCGCCAGCACGGCCTCCCTCAGGGGGTCCGCTACCGTCTCGTGGCCTGGCTGGGAGACGGGTCGGGACTCGCTGCCCTCGGCGACGAGGGTGGTGAGGACGAGCTCGTGGTGCTGCCGGTCGACGGCGGGCCTGTCCGATCCCTCGGCGTTCCGGGCGTGTCGGGCCTGGTCGACCTCGCAGCCTCGCCGGACGGTCAGCACCTCGCGGTCGCAACCCTGGACCGCAGGCTCCTGCTCGTCGAGGTGTCCTCGGGCGCGTGGCACGTGGCCGACGAGGCCACGGCCGGCTGGATACGGGACCTGACCTGGTCGGCCGACTCCTCGCTCGTCGCCTACGCGGCGCCAGTCGGCGCACGCACGACCCAGATCCGCATCGCCCGGGTGGCGGGGGGCTCCCCGGTCGTGGCGACCACGGGGGAGTTCGCCGACGACCAGCCGGTGTTCGACCCTGCGGGCAAGTGGCTCGCGTTCCTCTCGCGGCGGAGCTTCGACCCCGTTCCCGACGCGGCCGTCTTCGACTACGGCTTCCCGGTCGCGGTGCGCCCCTACCTGGTCACCCTCGCGGCGGGGACGCCCTCGCCGCTCCGGCCCGAGCCCCGGGGGATGGGCGAGGCCAGGCCCGCCGGGCAGGGGCCAGCTACCTCGGGGAGCGCGCCGGGCCCGGCCGGCGCGACCGGCCCCGACGGGACCGGCGAGCCGACCGCGCCCGCGGTGGCGCCGGTCGAGCTCGATGCCGAGGGACTCCCAGGGCGCATCCTCGCGGTGCCGGTGCCCGAGGGCCGCTACGACGCGCTCGAGGTGGTCTCGACCAAGCTCCTCCTGCGAAACCAGCCAGTTCGTGGCGCGCGCAGCGCGGCCGCCCAACCCGGTGGCGCCGCGGGAACACTCGAGGCGTTCGACCTCGCCACGGGTACCCACGAGGTGCTCGCTTCCGACGTCGCGGGCTTCGCGGTCTCGGCAGACCGTACGACCCTCGTCGCGCGGTTCGGCAAGCGGCTCCGGGCGATGGCGGCCGGGGCGAAGCCGCCCGAGGGTGGCGGTGACGCGCCCGGGCGGGCGACCGGCTGGATCGACCTCGGGAGGATCCGGGTGGAGGTGGACCCACCTGCCGAGTGGCGTCAGATGCTCCGCGAGGCGTGGCGGCTCCAGCGGGATCACTTCTGGGTGGAGGACCTCTCCGGGGTGGACTGGCCGGCGGTGCTCGAGCGCTACCTCCCGCTCGTCGACGCCATCGCGACCAGGGCGGACCTCTCGGACCTGCTCTGGGAGCTCCAGGGCGAGCTCGGCACCAGCCACGCCTACGAGATCGGCGGCGACCACCGCCGGCCACCGAGCTGGACGACGGGCCGGCTCGGTGCCGATCTCGATCTGGATGCCGGCGGGGTCTGGCGGGTCCGGCGCGTCGTGAAGGGCGATCCCTGGAGCACCGAGGCCGGTGGCCCCCTCGCCGCGGTGGGCGTCGAGGTCGTCCCCGGCGAGGGGATCGTCGAGGTCGCCGGGCTCCCGGTCGGTCCCGAGGTGTCGCCCGCCGAGCGCCTGGTGAACCGCGCGGGGGTCGAGACCGAGCTCACGGTGGTGGATGTCGAAGGCACCCGGCGCCGGGTCGTCGTCCGTCCACTCGCCGACGAGCGCCCCCTCCGCTACCGGGACTGGGTCGCGCGGAACCGCGCGTACCTGCACGAGGCGAGCGCCGGGCGCGTCGGCTACGTCCACGTGCCCGACATGGGCGCGCCGGGCTTCTCCGAGTTCTTCCGTGCCTATCAGCTCGAGGTCGAGCGGGACGCGCTGGTGATCGACGTACGCCACAACGGCGGCGGTCACGTCTCGGGGCTGTTGATCCCCCGCCTCGCGATGCGGCGTCTCGGCGAGGGGATCTCACGCTGGCAGGCGCCGGAGGAGTACCCGGAGCTCGCGCCGGCGGGTCCGCTCGTGGCGCTCGCGGACGAGTGGGCCGGCTCCGACGGTGACATCTTCACCCACGCCTTCCGCCAGCTCGGCCTCGGTCCCGTCGTCGGGACCCGGACCTGGGGCGGGGTCGTCGGGATCTCGCCGTCGGTGCGCCTCGTGGACGGGACGGTCACCACCCAGCCCGAGTACGCCTTCTGGTTCACCGACGTCGCCTTCGGTGTCGAGAACTACGGGGTGGACCCCGACGTGGAGGTGCCCTGGACGCCCGAGGACCATGCGGCGGGGCGTGACCCGCAGCTCGAGCGGGCGCTCGCCCTCGCGCTCGATT
>JAJYWE010000007.1:25439-28559 GCA_021791675.1 Actinomycetes bacterium
GCCTCTCGGGCACGCCACGACGGGGCCGCCTTCGCCCTCGTCGTGTGGGGTGGTCGGTAGGATGGAGCCATGTCCTCCCGCGATCGTGCCCAGGCAGCGCCGCACGGGCGCGAGGGGACCGTCCCGGGCCCGGGCGGGGGCGAGCTCGACGAGCGAAAGGCAGCGATCCTCGAGGCCGTGGTGACGGAGTACGTCGCGAGCGCGCAGCCGGTGGGCTCGGCGCACGTCGTGGCAGCGGCGGGCGTGCGCGCCTCGCCGGCCACGGTCCGCCACGAGATGGCGGCCCTCGAGAGCGAGGGGTACCTGATGCAGCCCCACACGAGTGCGGGCCGCATCCCGACCGATCGCGGCTATCGCTACTTCGTCGACCGGATGGCCGGGCTTGGCCGCCTCGGGGACGCAGAGCGGTCGCGGGTGCGGGACTTCTTCGCCCACGCGCACGGCGAGCTCGAGCGGGTGCTGCTCGACACCTCTCGCCTCCTCTCGGACCTGACGAACCTCGCGGCGGTCGTCGTCGGGCCCGACCCCGAGCGCACGACGGTGCGCTCTGTCCAGCTCGTCCCACTCTCCGGACGGGATGCGCTCCTCCTCGTGGTCCACTCGAACGGGAGCGTGGAGCGCCACGGGCTCGACCTGGCGCCCGGTACCTCCGACGACGCCGTGGAGCGTGCATCCCGTCACCTGCACGAGCACCTCGTCGGGCGGCGTCTCGGCGACCACGCCGAGATCGCTCCGAGTGGGGACTCGGTCGTCGACGCGCTCGTGCGGGACGCGCTCCGCCGCCTCGGTCGGAGTGACGGGGAAAGTGGTCCGGTCTTCGTCGGGGGCGCGTCGCGCATGACCGACGCGTTCGAGGCGATCTCCACGGTCCGCTCGGTGCTCGAGATCCTGGAGCAGGGGGTGGTGGTGGTGAGCCTGCTGGAGGATCTCCTCGACCGGGGGCTGTCGGTCGCGATCGGGACAGAGCATGGCGTCGAGCCGCTCGCGAGCTGCGCAGTCGTGGTGGCCCCCTACCAAGTGGAGGGGGAGCGGCTCGGGACCGTGGGCGTGCTCGGGCCCACGAGGATGGACTACCCTCGGGCGCTCGCGGCCGTGGCGACGGTCAGCCGGCGGCTCGGCCAGAGCCTCGCGGAGCGCTGAGCCGTGCCCGGCGACTACTACGAGCTCCTCGGTGTCCACCGGGACGCGAACGAGGACGAGATCAAGCGGGCCTACCGGAAGCTCGCCCGCGAGCTGCACCCCGACGCGAACGGGGGCGACGCCAGCGCAGCCGAGCGCTTCAAGGAGGTCTCGGTCGCGTACGAGACGCTGCGGGACCCCGAGCGCCGGCGCCGCTACGACCTGTTCGGCGCGGAGACCCCAGGGGCCGGCGGTGGGCCCGAGGACGTCTTCGCCGGTGGCCTCGGGGATATCTTCGAGGCCTTCTTCGGCCAGCAGGGCGGCCAGCGTTCCGGACGGCGTGGACCCGGGCGCGGTGCGGATGCGCAGGCCGTGGTCGAGCTGGCGTTCGAGGAGGCGGTGTTCGGCGGCGATACGACCGTGACGGTGCGCGTCCCGACGACCTGCCAGGACTGCGCGGGCTCGGGCGCGCGTCCGGGCACCACCCCCGTGCGCTGCACGTCCTGCGGTGGGAGCGGCGAGATCCGTCGGGTGCGACAGTCCATCCTCGGGCAGATGGTGACCGCCTCGCCCTGCCCGACCTGCCACGGGCTCGGCGAGGTCGTCCAGAGCCCCTGTCCCGCCTGCCGGGGCGAAGGTCGGGTGACCGAGGAGCGGAGCTTCACCGTCGAGGTGCCCGCGGGCGTGGACGACGGGACCACTCTGCGGCTCACCGGCCGGGGAGCCGCAGGTCCTCGCGGCGGGCCGCCCGGCGACCTCTACGTCCACCTGAGGGTCCGTCCGCATCCCGTGCTGCGCCGGAACGGGGCCGACCTGCACGAACAGGTGCACGTCGGGTTCGCCCAGGCCGCGCTCGGCGCCGAGCCCACGATCCAGACCCTCGAGGGCGACGAGACGCTCCGGGTCCCGCCCGGGACCCAGTCGGGCAAGGTCGTGCGGCTTCGCGGCCGCGGTGTGCCGCACGTCCAGGGGCGTGGTCGGGGGGACCTGCTCGTGGAGATCGTCGTCGACACGCCGACGGGGCTCGGTGAGCGGGCCGAGGAGCTGCTCCGTGCCTACGCAGTGGAGCAGGGTGAGCAGGTGCTCGAGCCGGAGGGCGGGCTGCTCCACCGGCTCCGCTCCAAGCTCCACTAGTGGTGGGCGCCGACGGGCGTTCAGCGCTGCCACCGGCTCCGCACTCGGCGACCGCACGGGCACAGGTGTTCGTGGACGACCTCGAGGCGCTCGACGAGAACGGTGCGCTCGCGCTCGACGCCGACGAGGCGCGCCACCTGGCTCGGGTCCTGCGGTTGCGCGACGGCGAGCTCGTGCGCGCGAGCGACGGTGCCGGTCGATGGCGGCCCTGCGCGTTCCGTCCCGTCCGCTCTGCGGTGTCGCACCTCGAACCCCTGGCGGAGCCGATCGAGGAGCCCGCGCCGAGCGTCGGCGTGACGATCGGTTTCGCGTCGCTCGGCAGTGACGCGAACGCGGCCGTGGTCGCCAAGCTGACCGAGCTCGGCGTGGACCGGATCGTGCTGCTGGCGACCGAGCGGGTGGTCTCGAGCGCCCGTCTCGAGCCCGCACGGGTCCAACGGCTCCGTCGGGTCGCGCGGGCAGCGGCGATGCAGTGCCGGCGCGTGTGGTTGCCCGCGGTCGAGGGTCCGGTGGGGCTCGCCGACTTCCTCGACTCCGGCGTCCGAGCAGCCCCAGCAGGGGCCGACCTCGCCGGGGTCGCGTCCGGCGGCGCCGCCCCGATCGGGGCGCCACCAGCGGGGGTCGCGCTCGCCGATCCCGGTGGCGAACCGCCCGACCTCGCAGTCCCGGCGATCGCCGTCGGGCCGGAGGGGGGCTGGTCGGCGCGCGAGCGCGAGGCCGCCACGCGCATCGTCGGGCTCGGCACGGAGGTGCTCCGAGCGGAGACCGCAGCGGTCGTCGCGGGCGCGCTGCTCACGGCGCTGCGCGCCGGGCTCGTCCTGCCGGTGGTGCCCCCCGGGCCAGCAGGGTTCCCCGGGCGGGCAGGGT
>JAJYWE010000007.1:28659-75372 GCA_021791675.1 Actinomycetes bacterium
GCAGGGTCCCCCAGGCCGCCCGAGCCAGAGAGGGGCGCGCACAGCGCCGGCTCCCGATCCGGAGAACCGGGGCCGGGGGGTCGCGTATGAACCCGCAGGCGGTCGGCTGGTCCGGGACGCTCGCTGGCCGCGCGGTCGAGCAGCGAGTGGCCGAGTCGTTCGGCGTGTACATCCACGTCCCGTTCTGCCGGCGGATCTGTGACTACTGCGCGTTCGCGACCTGGGAGGGTATCGAGACGCTCGCCCCCCGGTACGTGGCGGCCTGTCTCCGCGAGCTGGCTGACGCCCCCGAGCCGACGCGGCCGGTCTCGACGGTCTTCCTCGGCGGCGGCACACCCTCGCTCCTCAGCGTGGAGCTGGTGGGCGCGCTGCTCGCAGCCATCCCGCTCGCTCCCGGCGCAGAGGTGAGCCTCGAGGCGAACCCCGAGGACGTCACCCCCGCCACCGTCGCCGCCTGGCGTGCGGCTGGGGTCAATCGCGTGAGCCTCGGCGTCCAGTCGCTCTCCGCGCCGGCGCTCCGCTCGCTCGGCCGGGACTCGACTCCCGAGGTGGCGCTGGCGGCGCTCGAGGCGGTGGCATCCAGCGCCCTCGAGGACTGGAGCGTGGACCTCATCTTCGGTGCGGTAGGGGAGTCCGCCGCCGACTGGGACGCGACCCTCGCCGGGGTGCTCGAGTTCGCGCCGCCGCACGTCTCCCTCTACGGGCTCACCGTGGAGCGGGGAACGCCACTCCACCGGGACCCGAGTCGCCACCCGGACGACGACACCCAGGCGCTGCGCTACGAGCGAGCGGACGAGGTCCTCACCGCAGCCGGGCTCGAGTGGTACGAGATCTCGAACTGGGCCCGGCCCGGGCACGAGTGCCGGCACAACCAGAACTACTGGCGCCAGGGCCCCTACCGCGGCATCGGGTGCGCGGCGCACTCACACGAGGCGGGCCGGCGTTGGTGGAACCTGCGCACCCCCGAGCGCTACCTCGCGGCGATCGAGGCCGGGCGGTCTCCGATCGCGGGAGAGGAGTGCCTCGACGCCGAGCGGGCGGCCCTCGAGGCAGCGATGCTCGCGCTGCGGACCCGAGCGGGCGTGCCGGCGAGGTGGCTCTGCGGGGCACGGCCGGCCGTCGACGGGGAGACGGGGCTCGCTGACGGTGCGCTCCCGCCCGAGCTGGAGGATCTCGTCGAGGTGCGGGACGGGCGAGCCGTGCTCACCCGGGCGGGGCGGCTGCTCGAGAACGAGGTCGCACGCCGGCTCCACCCCAGCTGAGCGCGCCAGCCTGTCTACGTCCATGACGCTTCGTCGGGGAAGCTGGTAGAGTGCCGCCAGCCGGGCCCGAGCCACAGACCGCCCCCAGACTGCTCCATGGGCGCGCCCGGAGATCCTGCTGGCCTCGTCCGGGGGCACTGCAGGCAGTGACAGTCCCGCCCGGGAGCAACCGGGCCGACCCGAGAGGATGGCGATGTCTGCTCGAACCCTGCTGGCCGAGGCGCTCGGAACGGCGCTCCTCGTCTTCTTCGCCGTGGGTGTGGCGACGCTGACGTTCGGCTTCAAGCTCACCGGCACCAGTGTCTCGGCCGGCGTGCTCATCACGGCCCTGGCGTTCGGTCTCGTCCTCCTGGTGCTCGCCTACTCCCTCGGCCCGATCTCGGGCTGTCACGTCAACCCGGCCGTGACGATGGGCTTCCTGGTGAGTGGGCGGATGGGCGCTTCCACCGCTGTCGGGTACTGGTTGGCGCAGTTCGTCGGCGGCATCGTCGGCGCAGCGGGCCTGTACGGGGTGCTCCACCTCTCCACCAAGTACAACAAGAGCGTCGGGCTCGGCGCGGACGGCTACGGGAAGGCCTCGATGATCGGTGCCAACGCAGCGGGTGCGTTCATCGCGGAGATCGTCCTCACGTTCCTCTTCGTCTACGTGATCCTCGTGGTGACCCGCAAGGTCGCCAACCCCGCCGTGGCGCCGATCGCGATCGGGCTCGCCCTTGCGGTCGCCCACCTCATCGGCATCCCGATCGACGGGACCTCGGTGAACCCGGCCCGGAGCCTCGGGCCCGCCCTCTTCGTCGGGGGCAGCGCGCTCAGCCAGGTCTGGGTGTTCCTGATCGCGCCGACGATCGGCGGCGCGATCTCTGCCCTCGTGTTCCGCGCCTTCTACGGCAAGGAGGAGGCCGAGGCGGAGAAGGCGGTCGAGGCGGCCTGAGCGAGCGCCGGCTGACCCCCGCCGAGACGAGCCGTCGGGGGTCAGCCGGTAGACGTGCCCACGTACCGCCTGGCCCGAGCCCGACCGGGCGCTCGGCCCGAAGCGACCGGGCGCTCGCCCCGAAGCCGACCCCGAGCCAGGCGGTCGGGGCTTCCCCGGACCGTTACCGGTTGAAGGGGCCGACCGGGAGCACCGTGCGCTTCCAGGTGGCGTTCGTCACGACGGCGGCCGACGTATACCACGCAGCGAGCGCTGTGATGATCCCGAGGTAGCCGCCGATCTTGGTGATGGTCGCACTCTGGGCGAAGGCGCCGATCGTGAGCAGCACGAAGGTCACCACGAGGACGAGGAACACCAGGAAGACTGCCCGGTTGGTCCCGAGCGACGCGAGCAGCATGTAGAGGGTGAAGATGGTCCACGCGAGCAGGAACACACCCGTCGCCTGGTAGGCGGTGGCGGCCGGCAGGCCCCCGGCCACGAACTTCACGTAGGCGTCGTAGGCGAGCCAGAAGGCCCCGTAGGACGTGAAGGCGACGGCTCCGAAGGTGTTCTTGTTCTTGAACTCCCACATCCCGGCGAGCAGCTGCGCGAGCCCGCCGTAGAACAGCGCCAGTGGGAGGACGACGGCGCCCAGGTTCGCGGCGAGGATGTTCGCGTTCACCAGCGACAACACGAACGTCGTCATCGCGAAACCAGCCAGCCCGAGCGGGGCGGGGTCGGCGATCGCCGGGGCCGCGCTCGTCGGGGCGTCGGTTGCTTGGGATGCGGGTGTGGCCATGGATCCCCCTTGTCCGGGGCGCCGGAGCGCCATTCTCCAAACCGGCCCGACCGCATCGGCGCGCTCGGGCCGTACCTCCCACCGGCGCCGGGCACGTCGTGCACCCGGGCTCGGTGGTCAGTCCTCAGTCGTGTTGGCAGTCTCGGTGCTGGTGGTGCCGGTGGGGCTGGCGACGGTGCTGGTGGCCGGTGCCGGTGCTCGGCCGGGCATCGGCCCGTCCGGGATGTCGCTCAGTCCTCGGTCGTGGTGCTCGCCGCTGCCCTGGCGGCGATCTCCCGGACGACGTCTGCGTTCGCGAGCGTGGTCACGTCCCCGAGGTGGCGCTGCTCGGAGATGTCCCGGAGGAGCCGGCGCATGATCTTGCCGGAGCGGGTCTTCGGGAGCTCGTCGGTGAAGACGATCGAGGCCGGTCGGGCGATCTTGCCGATCCGCGTGGCGACGTGGTCCCGCAGCTCGGCGATGAGGGCGTCGTCCCCGACTCGGGCGCCCTTCAGCGTCACGAAGGCGGCGATCGCCTGACCGGTGCGCTCGTCGAGCCTGCCCACGACCGCCGCCTCGGCGACGGCTGGGTGGTCGACGAGCGCGGACTCGACCTCCAGGGTCGAGATGCGGTGTCCAGAGACGTTCATCACGTCGTCGACCCGGCCGAGGAGCCAGAAGTACCCGTCGAGGTCGCGCTTCGCGCCGTCGCCCGCGAAGTAGACCCAGCGCCCCTCCTCGGGCTTGGAGAAGCGGCGCCAGTAGGTCTCGACGAAGCGGTCGGGGTCGCCGTAGATCCCTCGCAGCATCGCCGGCCACGGCTTGGTGAGCGTCAGGTACCCGCCCTGGCCGAGCGGGACGCTCTGGCCCGCCTCGTCCACGACGTCGGCGCCGACGCCCGGGAGCGGGAACGTCGCCGAGCCGGGCTTGAGGGTGGTGAGTCCCGGGAGCGGCGAGATCATGATCTGGCCGGTCTCGGTCTGCCACCACGTGTCGACGACGGGGGTCCGGCCCGCTCCGATGGTGTCCCGGTACCACATCCACGCCTCGGGGTTGATGGGCTCGCCGACCGTCCCGATGAGCCTGAGGCTCGAGAGGTCGTGCTTGGCCGGGTACTCCGGTCCCCACTTCATGAAGGTCCGGATCGCCGTCGGCGCGGTATAGAGGATGGTCACTCCGTAGCGCTCGACGATGTCCCAGAACCGGTCCTTGTCCGGGTACTGCGGGACGCCCTCGTAGAGGACGCTCGTCATCCCGTTGGCGAGCGGGCCGTAGACCATGTAGCTGTGCCCGGTCACCCAGCCGATGTCCGCGGTGCACCAGTAGACGTCGCGCTCCGGGCGGGCGTCGAAGACCATGCGGTAGGTCGTGGCCGTCCCGACGAGGTAGCCGCCGCAGGTGTGGACGATGCCCTTGGGCTTCGCGGTCGTGCCGGAGGTGTAGAGCAGGTAGAGCAGGTCCTCGCTGTCGCACTCGACGGCGGGTCGTTCCCCGGCCTGGCGGGAGACGAGCTCGTGGTAGTCGTGGTCCCGACCCGGCTCCATGTGCACCTCCGAGCCGGTGCGGCGGACGACGACGACCGACTCGATCGACGGTGTCCGGCCCAGTGCCTCGTCGGCCATGTCCTTGAGGGGGACCACGGCACCTGCGCGCCACGCACCGTCGCAGGTGATGAGCGCCTTCGCCTCGGCGTCGTTGATCCGGTCCGCGAGCGCGTCGGCCGAGAAGCCGCCGAACACGACCGAGTGGGGTGCCCCGAGGCGCGCACAGGCGAGCAGGGCGACCGGCAGCTCCGGCACCATCCCCATGTAGATGGCCACCCGGTCACCCTTCCCCACGCCGAGCTCGGCGAGGCCGTTCGCCAACCGGCAGACCTCGGCGAGCAACTCCGCGTAGGTGACGCTGCGGGTGTCGCCGGGCTCGCCCTCCCAGTGGTAGGCGATGCGATCGGGCTGCGTTGCCGCATGGCGGTCGAGGCAGCTCTCGGTCACGTTCAGTTTCCCGCCCACGAACCACTTCGCGAACGGTGCCCCAGACCAGTCGAGCACCTGGTCCCACCGGCGGCGCCACTCGAGGCGCTCCGCCTCCTCGCCCCAGAAGCGCTCGGTGTCGTCCCCCTCCGCATAGATCTCCGGCGAGGAGACCGCTGCGTTGGCCGCGAAGTCGGGCGGCGGGGGGAACGTGCGGCCCTCGTCGAAGAGCGCCTCGATCGTGTGCTCGGACTGGCTCATGCGGCCCTCCTTGCTGCTCGTTCCTGTCCTACGTCTAGCACCTCCTGCTCTGGCGCGCGCGCCAATGCGCCGCTGGTGCCGGTTCCCCGCGCCCCCGACGCTCGCGTCGGGTGGTTGCGGGGCCTATGGTGAGGGCGTGGAGGAGCGTGTGGGGGAAGGGTGCTTGTTCTGCCGGATCGTGTCCGGCGAGGTGCCCTCCAGCCCCGTCGCCGCGACCGAGCACGCCTACGCGTTCGAGGACATCAATCCTGCGGCCCCGGTGCACGTGCTCGTCGTGCCGAGGGAGCATCTGGACAGCGCCGATGCGATCCGACCCGAGCACGGTGACCTCGTGGCGGAGCTCTTCACGGTCGCGCAGTCGGTGGCGCGGGCGCGCCAGGTCGCCGGCTCGGGCTATCGCCTCGTGTTGAACGTCGGCGAGGATGCCCTCAACTCCGTCCCCCATCTCCACCTGCACGTACTCGGTGGTCGGCGGATGGGGTGGCCGCCCGGGTGAGCTCGTCCTGGTCAGACCGGGGCCGAGCGGTGCGGACCGGCGTTCGGGTCGGTTCCCCGTCACGGACCGGGGTTCAGGTTGCTGACCCGGCGCGGATCGGCATGCAGGCTGGTCTCCCTTCGCGGACCGACGCGCAGGTTGGTCCCCCTGCCCGGACTGCCGGCTGGGTCGGGCGCTCGGCACGCCCGGGGGCCGAGGGCCGTCCCCCGAGGCGGAGCCCGTGCCCGCGCCCGCGCCACGAGCCCCTCGGGGCTCCTCGATCGGGAGGTCGGCGCTGATCCCCTCGCCGTTGCCGGCGCCGAGCGAGGCGCTCCAGGCGCCCGCCGACGGGCAGGTGAGGATCCTGGTACCCGGCAACCACCTGATGGTCTCGCTGCTCGGCCAGCACGACGAGCTGCTCCGCCTCGTCGAGCGCGCGTTCCCTGCGGTGCAGATCCTGGTCCGTGGCAACGAGATCACCCTTGCCGGTCCCGACGCCGCCCGGGTCGGCCGCCTCTTCGAGGACCTCGTCGTCCTCCTCCAGGCCGGCCAGCGCCTCGACGCGGTCGAGCTGGGCCGCTCGATCGAGATGGTGAAAGCGGACGAGCGACCCTCGGAGGTGCTCTCCTCGGAGCTGCTCCGCGCCGCTCGGGGTCGCACGGTGCGCCCGAAGACCGCAGGGCAGAAGCGCTACGCGGAGGCGATCGCCGCGAACGTCGTGACCTTCGGGATCGGACCGGCCGGGACCGGGAAGTCTTACCTCGCGGTCGCGCTCGCGGTCGGGGCGCTGCTCGAGAAGTCCGTCAACCGGATCATCCTCTGCCGCCCCGCGGTCGAGGCTGGCGAGCGCCTCGGGTTCCTCCCCGGTGACCTGATGGCGAAGGTGGACCCCTACCTGCGCCCGCTCTACGACGCCCTCTACGACATGCTCGACGCGGACATGGCCCATCGCCTGCTCGAGCGAGGGACGGTCGAGGTCGCCCCCCTCGCGTTCATGCGTGGCCGGACCCTCAACGGGAGCTTCATCATCCTGGACGAGGCGCAGAACACGACGCCGGAGCAGATGAAGATGTTCCTCACGCGGATCGGCTTCGGTTCCAAGGCGGTGGTCACGGGGGACGTCACCCAGATCGACCTGGCTGCGGGCCGGTCGGGCCTCGTCGGGCTCGAGCAGATCCTCACGGGCATCGAGGGCCTCACGTTCGTGCACCTCTCGCAGCGGGACGTCGTCCGCCACCGCATCGTGGCCGACATCGTCTCCGCGTACGAGGCCGCAGAGCGCGAGCGGCTCGGGCGTGAGGGGCTCGGGCGCGAGGGGGTGGCGCGCACGTGAGCGGGGCAGGGGACGCGATCGACGTCTTCGCCGCCGACGAGCAGTCCGACCAGCCGGTGGACCTCGAGCGCTGGGTGGCGCTGGCGCGGGGCGTGCTCGCCGCAGAGGGGGTACGTCCCCCGGCCGAGGTCTCCCTCCTCTTCGTCGACACGGAGACGATCGCCGAGCTCAACGAGCGCTTCCTCGAGCGGGAGGGCCCGACGGACGTCCTCGCCTTCCCGATCGACGAGGAGCCTGCCGGCGGGGGGCGAGCCCCCGACACCGGGGGCCCAGGCCCCGGTGGGCCAGGCGAGAGCGAGCCGCCGCCGCAGCTCGTGGGCGACGTCGTGATCTGCCCAGCCGTGGCCGCCGCGAACGCGATCGTGCACGTCGGGAGCTATCCCGGCCACGCGGGCCACTACGCCGACGAGATTGCGCTCCTGGTCGTCCACGGCCTGTTGCACCTGCGAGGTTGGGACCACGAGGAGGACGCGGACGCCGAGGCGATGGAGGCGCGCGAGCGCCACCTGCTCGGCCAACTCTACGCACGGGCGGCGGGCGGTGGCGCAGCGAACGGGCCGGTGGGGATGCCGGCAGGGACGGAGCCGTGACGCCGCCAACACCAGCGCCCGGCGGGCCGCTCCTGGCGGCGGCGACCGGGCGAGGTTTCACGGCGACGACCTGGATCGCGCTCGGTGTCGTGGTCGTGCTCGTTGCCGGCAGCGCGGTGCTCGCGATCGCCGAGACCAGCCTGACGCGGATGTCGAAGGCGAAGGCAGCGAGCCTCGTCGAGGAGCGCCGGCGCGGGGCGGCGACCCTCGCCCGGTTGGTCGAGCGCCCGGAGCGGTTCCTGTCGGCGGTGCTGCTCATGGAACTGCTCTGCCAGCTGGTGGCGGCAACGCTCGTGGGTGTGGTGGCGGACCGGCTCTTCGGGACGCTCGGGGTCGTGGTCGCAACGGTCGCGGAGGTCGTCGTGATCTTCGTGCTCGGCGAGGCAACCCCGAAGAACTGGGCGGTGCAGCAACCGGAGCGTGCGGCACTCGTGTCCGCGCCCCTGGTGGGCGGCATCGTCCGCTTCCCCCTCGTGCGGCTCGTCTCCGGCGGGCTCGTCGGGCTCTCGCAGCTCCTGCTCCCGCGGGGGGATCGCCGGACGAACTTCGTGACCGAGCAGGAGCTGTTGGCACTCGCGGACCAGGCTGCGGCGGAGGACGTGATCGAGCGGGAGGAGCGGGCGCTCATCCGGTCGATCATCGACTTCGGGGACACGGTCGTGCGCGAGGTGATGGTGCCGCGCACCGACATGGTGACGGTCGACGGCCGAGCCAAGGTGGCCGATGCGCTCGAGGTGGCGATGCAGGCTGGTTACTCGCGCCTCCCGGTCTACGGCCAGAACGTCGACGACGTGGTCGGGATCCTGTACACGAAGGACCTGGTCAAGGCAGACCTTGCGGGACAGGAGGAGCGGGTGGCCGCGGAGCTCGCGCGCCCCGCGCACTTCGCGCCGGAGACCAAGGCCGTGGCGGAGCTCATGCGGGAGATGCAGCAGGGCAAGTTCCACATGGCGATCGTGGTCGACGAGTACGGTGGGACGGCGGGGGTGGTCACGCTCGAGGACCTCATCGAGGAGCTCGTGGGCGAGATCGTCGATGAGTTCGATGTCGAGGAGCCGGCGGCGGAGCCGCTCGGGGGCGGCGCCTATCGGGTGAATGCGCGCATGCCGCTCGACGAGGTGAACGAGCTGCTCGACGCACAGCTGCCGGAAGGTGACTGGGACACCGTCGGTGGCCTCGTCTTCGGCCTGCTCGGTCACGTGCCGACGGAGGGGGAGTCCGCAGAGGTCGGAGAGCATCGCCTCGTTGCGGAGAAGGTCCAGGGGCGGCGGATCGGGCGAGTGCGGATCGTGCCACTGCCCTCCGACGCGCCCGGGGAGCGCGTGGCCCCGGCCGGCGGCGGTGAGGAGCTGCTCGGCCCGGGCGGGGGGACCGACGAGTCTTCTTCTCCGCCCGGCGAGAGCGACGAGCCGGTCGCCGGACCCCCGGGGCCCGGCGCGCACACGGCCGAGGCGGAGGGTGCGGCTCCGATCGGGGGAACGGGGACGCGCGGAGTGGCATCGGGTGGGTTGACACCGGACGACGGACCGGTGCCCATGGTCGAAGGGCCAGCGTCGGAGGCGCAGTCCGGGCCCGCGGAGCAGGTAGCGGGCTCTTCGTGAGCGAGCAGCCGCGGACCGGCCGTCCGTTCCGTTCGGGCTTTGCCACCGTGGTCGGGCGGCCGAACGTGGGCAAGTCGACGCTCGTCAACGCCCTCCTCGGTCGCAAGGTCTCGATCGTGTCGGACAAGGTGAACACCACCCGCCAGGCTCTCCGTGGGATCTTGCACCTTCCCGACGCACAGGTCGTCTTCGTGGACACCCCCGGCCTCCACAAGCCCCGCACCCTGCTCGGCACACGCCTCAACGAACGGGCGGCGGACGCGCTGGAGGGTGTGGACGTCGCGCTCCTGGTCCTCGATGCCAACGCGGAGATCGGCCGGGGCGACGCCTTCATCGCCTCCCGGCTCCCGACGGACAGTATCTGCGTGGTCAACAAGGTCGACCGGGTCGACCGGTCGACGCTCGCCGCACAGCTCGCTCGGGCAGGGGTGCTCGGCCTCGGTGAGTACTTCCCGGTCTCCGCCGTCACGGGCGAGGGGCTCGCGGCGCTCACGGCGGCCGTGGTCGCACGGCTCCCCCCGGGTCCCCCGTACTACCCCACGGAGGTCGTGCGCGACAGCCCCGAGGCGGCGTTCCTCGCGGAGCTGGTCCGTGAGCGGCTCCTCGACCGGCTCGAGGACGAGCTGCCCCACGCCGTCGCCACCCGGGTCACGGAGTGGGACTGGCCGCGGGTCCGGGTCGAGATCCTCGTCGAGCGTGACAGTCAGAAGGGCATCGTCATCGGCCGGGGCGGGTCGGTCCTCAGGGCAGTCGGGGCGGCCGTGCGCGAGGAGTTCGATCCCGGGATGTACCTCGAGCTCTTCGTGAAGGTGGACCGCGACTGGCAACGCCGGGCCGAGGCCCTGGACCGGCTGGGGCTGTGAAGAGCCCCTCCGCTGCCTGGGTCTTCGCGACGCCCGGGCCCGGCCGGGTCGTGACGAGGCCCTCGACCGGCTGAGCCCGACGACTCGTTCGCGCGCGGTCGTGGCGAGAGGGTGGCCGGACCGGGGTGGCCCGGTAGCCTCCGAGCGTGGCCCGGCGAGCGCTCATCATCGGCATCACCGGCCAGGATGGCTCGTACCTCGCCGAGCTCCTGCTCGAGCTCGGCTACGACGTGGTGGGCATGGTCCGGCGCTCCTCGACGGTGAACTTCGAGCGCATCGCGCACATCCAGGACCGCCTCACCCTCGTCCCCGGCGACCTGCTCGACGAGGCCTCGATCGTGGAGGTCCTCCGCAGTCACCGCCCGGAGGAGGTCTACAACCTCGGCGCGCAGTCCTTCGTGCAGACGTCCTGGGGGCAGCCCGTCCTCACGGGTGAGGTGACCGCGCTCGGAGTGACGAGGGTGCTCGACGCGATCCGGATGACCGACCCGGAGATCCGCTTCTACCAGGCCAGCTCGTCCGAGATGTTCGGGAAGGTGCAACAGGTGCCCCAGACCGAGGCGACACCCTTCTACCCGCGCAGTCCCTACGGCGTGGCGAAGGTCTACGGCCACTGGATCACCGTCAACTACCGCGAGAGCTACGGGCTCCACGCAAGCTCCGGCATCCTCTTCAACCACGAGAGCCCCAGGCGTGGCCTCGAGTTCGTGACCCGCAAGGTCACCCACGGCGCTGCCCGAGTCGCCCTCGGCCTGGTCGACCACGTCTCGCTCGGGAACCTCGACGCGCAGCGGGACTGGGGATATGCGGCGGACTTCGTGTGGGTGATGTGGCGGATGCTCCAGCAGGACCAGCCGGGGGACTATGTCGTCGCAACCGGCGAGACGCACTCGGTCGCGGAGCTGTGCGAGCTGGCCTTCTCTGCCGCGGGCCTCGACTGGCGTGACCATGTGCGCATCGACCCCCGCTTCATCCGCCCGGCCGAGGTCGACCTTCTCGTCGGGGACCCCGCGAAGGCGGAGCGGGAGCTCGGCTGGGAGCGCACGCTCGACTTCGCCGGGCTGGTCGAGACGATGGTCAAGGCGGACCTGGCGGCGCTCGAGGCCCAGCGCTGAGCCCGTGCACCTGTCGACGTGAGGGCCGCGGTCGGAGAACCGAGCCGAAAGTAGGCCCTGGCCGCGCACTCGATCCGCTCCGGAGCCCGGCCCTCTCTCGAGCCCGGCCCTCTCTCGAGCCTGGCCCTCTCGGGAGCGCAGCCCTCTCGGGATCGCGGCCGTGTCAGCCGAGCGGGGCGGGGCAGGACCAGTCGGGGTCGAAGGGGTTCGGCCCGCCGTTGATGTATCCGTACTGGATGGCTGCGATCGGTCCGGAGGCGAAGTTCTTGCTGGCCGCCGCGGGGCAGAATCCTTGGGCGTCCGCGAGGGTGCCGGCGCCTGGGATCCACTCCGGCACGCTCGGGTCGTAGCTCCCGGCGATCACTCCCCACTGGTAGGCCGTGGAGTAGATCCCGATGGCGACGCCCTCGGCATGCGCCGCAGCGATCGCCCCCGCGATCACGTTCGCGTTGACGGCGGTGTCGCAGGACCAGTATCCGCTCGTCCCGCAGCTCCCGACGATCTCGATGTCGAGCCAGATGCCGGGTACCGAGAGGTGGTCGCTCGCGAGCTGGGCGAGGGTCCACTGCGTCGCGTTCCATCCGTAGTTGTACGCCACGCAGGTCGACGAGGTACTGCCGGGGTCGGAGCACGTGCCCGCAGGGCCGGTGTCACCCGCCGTCGGGTCGTACCACCAGGGCTGGTCCAGGTTGAAGTAGTAGTCCATGGGCTGCCCCGCCCAGGCCGCCTCGGCGGCGACGCAGGTGTTCATCGAGAAGGTGCCCCCCCAGTTGGCGCCCACGACGGCGAACTCCTTCCCCGAGCTCGGGAGCGGTCCGGCGGTGGACGCTCCCGACGAGGAGCACTGTGGGAACGAGACGTCGTAGCCTGTCTTGCCCGGCGGCAGCAGAGAGCCGAGCGACGATGCCGCGAGCGCGCTCGGCAGAGGTGTGGAGGGGAGGCTCGGCACGGGGTTGGCGGCGCCGAAGGCCTCGATCGTCCCGTTCGCGAGCAGGACCCAGTAGCCGTTTCCGGCTGGCGTCGCAGTGATCGCCACGGCTGGCGCCGGAAGCGCCCCGCCATGGGCGAGCCAGTGGGGAGAACCCCACCACCCCGCACTCCCGTAGTTGTCGACGGCGCCGTTCGCACCGAGCACCCAGTAGCCGCCCCCGAGGCCGTCGGCTGCGATACCGACGTCGGCTGTCCCGATCGCACCGCCGTGCGCGGTCGCCTTCGGCGACCCCCACCAGCCGGCGCGCCCGAAATCGTCGACGGACCCGTTCGCACCGAGTACCCAGTAACCGTCGCCGGTCGGGGTGGCGGCGATCCCGACGTCGGTGGTGCCGATGTTCCCCCCACCTGCGAGCCAGTGGGGCGAACCCCACCACCCCGCACTCCCGTAGTTGTCGACGGCGCCGTTCGCACCGAGCACCCAGTAGCCGCTACCGTTCGGAACCGCGGCGATGGCGGTCTCCGTCGTTCCGACGTACGTGCCGCCGCTCGTGTGGATCGGGGATCCGTACCAACCGACATCCCCCTCGTTCCAGACGCTCCCGGCCGCGCCGAGTACCCAGTAGCCATTGCCGGACTCGTCCGAGCTGATCGAGACCGCAACCCCCGAGGCACCCGTCGCTTGCGATGCCGGGGAACCGAACCACGGCGCCCCGGCGAGGTTCGTGATGTTGCCGGCGGCTCCGAGCGCCCACACCCCGGGGGGTCCGCTGGCTCCGGCTGCTGTGCCCGTCGTCGTGTCGGGCTGGCCAAACGTGGTGGCGAAACGGCCGACTGAGCTCTCGGAGACTGGGGCGTCGCTCGAGGCGGTGGAGGACCCGCCGGACTCCCAGCGACCAACCGGGGTGGCGGGAGCTCCGAGGGCCGGGCCGACGCGGGGCTTGGCTGCTCGGGAGGGGAGCCCACTCGGCGGGGTGGCAACCGGGAGCCCGGCTCCTGCGTGCAGGATGACTCCCGGTCGGCGCAGGTGCGCCTCGCTCCGGGAGGACGTGTCGACCTCCTCGGGCGACGGTCGGGTCGTAGCCGACCGTCTCGCTGCTGCGAGGGCGGGCACGCTGGTCGCCCAGAGCGCCAGAGTTGCCAGCGCTATGAAGACCACACTGACTCTAGGTAAAGTCCCAAGTCTGGAGCCCACGGGCCGATTCTAGGACACGCCCTCGGGGTCGGTCAGCCACGGGGGAGGGTCTGCGTGCGCGCGAGCCCGGCCTGGCGCCTCCGGTCCCAGCGCGGAAGCTGGGACCGGCGCGTTGCACGCCGGTCCCGGACCCATCGGTTGGCGGGCCCGCCGAAGGCCGCAGCGGCGAGCAGGATTGCGAGCAGGAGCGCGCCGAGCCCACCGCGATGCCACCACACCGCAAGCGTCGGGACCGGCTTCGCGCCCGGTCCGGTGAGCGGGGCGACATCGTCCAGGTTGGTGACGAGCTTGCTCACGACGACGTGGTTTGCCGTGTTCCCGACCCGACGAGTTGCTGCGTAGTCGACGAAGACCAACGAGCCGGTGTTGCTCGCGAGGAAGGCGTCTCCGCGGCCGTCGACGGCCCCTTGGTCGAAGTTCATCCCGGACACCGTGAGCTCGGAGAGGAGCTGGGCCGGGTTGCTCGCCGAGAGCTGGACGATCTCGTCCCCGCCGATGACGATGAAGGAGTTCGTGTAGGGGTCGTACGTGATGCCCCGAGCGAAGGGGACGTCGGTGAAGAGGCGTCTCGTCGTGTGCGTCGCCAGGTCGAGCACGCCCACATCGCCCCGACCGGCGTCGTCGCCCGTCGTGTACAGCACCGTGCCATTCGGGGCGAAGCCGATCGCCGTGATCTTCGTGTTCGCCCCGTAGAGGGGCCAGGGCTGGCCAGGGCTCACGGCACCGTCCGGGGCGATCCTGCTCATGCTGAGCGGTCCCGGCTGTGCGGAGGTGAACAGCTCCGTACCCGTGAGGTTCACCGACAGGTGGAACGCTGGGACGCCGGGCGCGGTCGGGACCGGGCGCATGGACCCGGTGCTCACGTCGACGCGCTCGATCGTCTTCTTCCCCGACCCGCCGACGAGCAGCGAGCCGTCCGGTCCGAAGAGCAGTCCGTCCGCACCTGGTAGGTGGGCGACGAGCGCGGGCTCGCCGAGATCGAAGTTCGTCCCGACAACCTTGAAGGGGACGCGCTGCACGCTCGGCGGGGCAAACGTCGTGAAGTAGAGATCGCCCCCGGCAAGCGGGACGTCCGGTGGGATGCTGGCGGCAGGACCGGCCCCGAGCACCAGCCCGACTACGCCGACGACGACGAGCGCCGCGATGACGAGGCCAACCGAGACCGTTCGGAAGCCCTCGCGAGCCCGCTCACCCGCCATCTCTCCTCCTCTACTTCCCGCCGAGCTGGCCACGGCGAAGCGGGCGCAGGCCCGGATGAGACCCACCTCATCCCGTGATCAGCGCCCGAGCGTGTCCCGAACAAGACTCGACGGTTACATTACGCCTGATCGCCCGGGTACGACGGCGCGCCGGTTCGTGCCCTGCGGCGTGCCGTTGGGGTCCCCCGGCGCCGCCCTCGCGAGTGGGCCGGCCATGAGTTGGCCCGGGAGTCCCGTCCGGGGTCGAGGTGGCGAGCTCAGCTGCTCAGGGGATCTCCCAGGAAGCGCTCCTGATCCCCCCAACCTGACCAGCTCGGCGGCGCAGAAGAGCCTCGAGGGTCCCGGGTGGCGACGCGGGAGGAGTCGACGCGGTCAGCGCAGACCGAGAGGGGCTGCGGCCGCAGTCGCCGCCTGGGCGGGGGTGAGCACGCCGGTAACGACGAGCTGATGAAGAACCTCTGCCTGGCGGCGTCGCGCTGCCGCGAGGTGCCGCAGCGGGTCGTAGGCGGACGGCGCCTGGACCAGGCCCGCGAGCAGCGCCGCCTGACCCCAGCTCACGCGGGTCGCCGGGAGGCCGAAGTAGCGCTCGCTCGCGGTCTCCACGCCGTACGCGCCGTCGCCGAAGTAGGCGGCATCGAGGTACATCTGGAGCAGCTCGGCGTGGGTATACCGGACCTCCAGCTCCAGCCCGATGGCGACCTGACGCACCTTGGTCGAGAGTCCCGGGTGGGGGCCGGTGTAGAGGAGCTTCGCCAGCTGCTGGGCGAGGGTCGAGCCGCCGAGCTCGCGCCGGCCGGTCACCGCGCTGTAGGCGGCGCGGGCGGCACCGTAGAGGATGTCGATTCCCGGCGGGTCGTAGAAGGCGTGGTCCTCGGTCGCGACGAGCGCTGCGGCAACCCTGGCGGGAGGGGGAAGGGGAGTGAGGATCCCCCCGTTGGCCGCCACGACTGCCCGCGCGAGCCCAGGCGCATCGGCGACACCCGGCGTCGTGGCGAGGAGGCCCCCGAGCGCGGCGAACAGCAGGACCACCACGACGAGCACGGTTGCGACGAGGCCTCGTGCCAGCCGGTGCGGACCTCGCCGGCGGCCCCCGCTCCGGTTTGACCTCGCCCGGGCGCTTCGCCCGGGCGCACTGCCCCCGGCTCCGTGCGCACCGTGAGGCGCTCCTGCGGGGCTGCGAGCCGGGAGTGTCGTCGGCCCACTCCCGCCGAGGTGTTGACGACCGTCGCGCCACTCGTAGATCGACGTGGGTGCGGGGTCCTCTGCGAGGCCGAAGTGTGCCTGTGTCTGCAAGAGCGCCGACCGTGCGGCATCGGGGGACGCGTGGGTCTCGCCGAGCCCGCTTCCGAGTGCGTTGCCCCCGGCCTCCCAGTCGGTGCGGGTCGAGTCGGCGTCGACGGGCCCGGCTGCCATGGCTCCAGGCTAGGCGCTGGGTGCACGACGGTTGTGGCGACCGTGGACCGGAGGGAGGGCCCGCCCGTCTCCCCTGGTGGGCCTGTCCGCTGGCACTGACGCCGGCCACTTGGCCGCCTGGGCGTCAAGGCAGGCCAGGTCGTTCCTGGTACCGTCGCTCCGTGCACCGGCTCGACGCACGGACCGCCCCGGGGGCCGCGGGGGGGCCGGGCGGCGACGCCGCTTCGCCGACGGGGCGCGCCGACGCCGGTCGAACGCCAGGGCGCGAGGGTCGCGTTGGCGATCGGGGGGTTGGAGCGGGGCGGCGGCTCGAGCTCGCGACGATCGTCGGGTTCACGCTGCTTGCGCTCGGGCTGCGACTCTTCCAGATCCTGAGGGGCAACTCCCTCTTCGGGCTCAGGGGATACGACGACGGCGTCTACTTCGGCGCGGCTGTCCGCATCGTGCACGGCGTGCTCCCGTATCGCGACTTCGTGCTCCTCCACCCCCCCGGCCTCGAGATCCTGATGAGCCCGATCGCCTGGCTGAGCAGGTACGTCGGGACGAGGAACGGGCTCGCTGTTGCGAGACTCGTCACCGCCTTCGTCGGAGCCGCGAGCACTGCCTTGATCGGTGTGCTCGTCCGGCGGCGCGGGCTCGTCGTGACCGTGGTGGCGTGCGCGATCATGGCTGCGTTCCCCGACGGCGTCGAGGCGGCGCATACCCTGATGCTCGGGCCGTACCTCGACTTCTTCTGCCTCCTCGGCGCGCTCCTCGCGTTCCGGAAGGGCACACTTGCCGAGGGGAGCCGGCTGGTCTGGGCGGGCGTCGCGTTCGGTTTCGCGGGGACGGTCAAGGTGTGGGCGATCCTCCCGGTCGTCGTCGTGCTCGTGCTCTGCCTGCCATCTCTGGCGCGGCTCCTGCGCTACGGGCTCGGGGTCGCGGCCGGGTTCCTCGTCCCCGCCGGCTACTTCATCGCCCAGGCGCCGCTCTCGTTCGTCCACGAGGTGATCGTCGTACAGCTCGCTCGGGTTGCAGCCGTCAGGCGCCCCCTCGACTTCCGTCTCGCCTCGATGAGTGGGTTCGACGGCTTCGCGCCGGGCTCTGCCCACGATGCGGTGGCGCTCGGCGTCTCGCTCGGGATCGCCGGGGTTCTCACCGTTGTGTTCGCGGCCACGGCCCTGCGCCCGGGAGGACGACTCGATCGCCTCGAGTGGTTCGCGCTCGGTTCGACCGCCGTCGTGACGGCAGCGTTCCTGTGGCCGGCGGACTACTACGACCACTACGCAGCCTTTCTCGCCCCGTTCCTTGCGCTCTCGGTGGCATTCGCGGTGGGACGCGCCGCGCAGCTGTTCCGAGGGGCCCTCGTACCGAGGGCTGCCGTGGTCGGTCTGGCCGGTCTCGGCGGCCTGGCGCTCGTTGTCGCTGAGGGCTACCACCTCTCGACGGTGCCTCCGCCGCCGCCCGTCGGGGCGGGTGCCGACGCGCTCATCCCGCCCGGGGCCTGCGTGCTGAGCGACTGGGCGAGCATGCTCGTGCTCTCGAACCGGTTCGTCTCCACCGACCCCGCCTGCCCGAAGATGGTCGACTCGTTCGGCACGGGACTGGCGCTCGGCAACGGGAGACCGGTGAGTGACGGCGGGGGGAGCCTGCCCGCCGTCTGGCACGCCTGGCTCAGCGATCTCGAGCGGGCCCAGTTCGTCTGGTTCTCCTCCCCGACGACCAACCGGGTCCCCTTCGTCCCTCCGGTGGTCGACTACCTCGAGACGCACTTCCACCGCGTCCCTGGGACGCCGCTCGACCTCTACGAGCGGATCTCGACGGCATCGCCTGGCTGAGCCAGCTTCGGCCGCCGCCTTGGCGGGCGGGCGCGAGCGCGGGGGCGGTGCCCTGCGCCGGAGCGCTGCCGGGTGAGCGGTTCTCTGGTAGACGGGGGGCATGGAACTCCGCATCTTCACCGAGCCCCAGCAGGGTGCCACCTACGAGCAGCTCTGTCGGGTGGCGTGCGCAGCCGAGGAGGCCGGCTTCGGTGCGTTCTTCCGCTCGGACCACTACCTGAAGATGGGAGCCGTCTCCGGCGAGCCCGGCCCCACCGACGCGTGGATCACCTTGGCCGGGCTCGCGCGGGACACCTCGTCCATACGGCTCGGTACGCTCGTGACGTCGGCAACGTTCCGCCTCCCCGGCCCGCTCGCAGTCGCCGTGGCCGAGGTCGACGCGATGAGCGGAGGGCGGGTCGAGCTCGGCCTCGGGGCCGGCTGGTACGAGGAGGAGCATCAGGCGTTCGGCATCCCCTTCCCCGAGGTGGGGGAGCGTTTCGAGCGCCTCGAGGAGCAGCTCGCGATCCTGAGCGGACTCTGGTCGACCACCCGAGGGGCGAGCTACTCCTTCGCCGGTCGGCACTACCGCCTCGAGGAGAACCCCGCTCTCGCGAGGCCCGCCCAACCCGGGGGCGTGCCGATCATCGTCGGCGGCCACGGGACCCGACGGACGCCTGCCCTCGCCGCGCGCTTCGCCGCCGAGTTCAACATCGCCTTCGCGTCCCCGCCCGCCTCCGAGGCGGCCTTCCAGCGCGTGGCGCAGGCGTGCGAGGGAGCCGGGCGCGACCCCGCCAGCATCGTCGACTCCGCAGCGGTGGTGGTCTGCTGCGGGACGACGACCGCCGAGGTCGCACGGCGCGCCGCGGCGATCGGGCGCGACCCCGCCGAGCTGCGCGAGAACGGTGCCGCGGGCAGCCCAGCCGAGGTCGCGGCGCGCCTCGGCGAGTGGGCCGACGCTGGGGCGAGCCGGATCTACCTGCAGGTCCTCGACCTGGAGGACCTCGACCACGTCCGCCTGCTCGGGCAGGAGGTGTTGCCCGCGCTGGCCTGACCGTAGGGACGCGCTGGCCCGATCGCAGGGACTCCTGACCCGACGGCCGGGGAGTGGCGTCCGAGCGCACACGCCGACGTCTCCGCCCGGGAGGTCCGGTACCAGGAGCGGGTCCGCCGGTGTGGTCCCGATCGCCACCCGTAGCGGGGCTAGCGTCGAGGCGGTGGAGCTGGACGGGATCGATCCGCGCATCGTGCCTGCGCACGTTGCCTGCGTGATGGACGGGAACGGGCGCTGGGCGACGAAGCGGGGACTTCCTCGCACGGAGGGCCATGCGGCGGGCGAGCTCGCGCTGTTCGACGTGGTGGAGGGTGCGCTCGAGCTCGGGACGTCCTGGCTCACGGTCTACGCGTTCTCGACGGAGAACTGGCGACGGCCCGCCGAGGAGGTCCGCTTCCTCATGAACTTCAACGAGCGCCTGCTGATCCGGCGCCGTGACGAGCTCCACGAGAAGGGTGTCCGCGTGCGCTTCGCAGGGCGGACCGACTGGCGCGTGCCGCGGCGTGTCCAGCGGCGCATGGACGAGGCGGTCGAGCTGACCCAGCGAAACCGGCGGCTCACGCTCACGTTCGCCTTCAACTACGGCGGCCGCGCGGAGATCGTGGACGCGGTGCGCGCCCTCGTCGCAGAGGGGGTCCGTCCCGACCGGGTCGACGAGCGCGCCATCCGCCGGCACCTCTACTACCCGGACATGCCGGACCCGGACCTCGTGATCCGCACGTCCGGCGAGTTTCGCATCTCCAACTTCTTGCTGTGGGAGCTGGCCTATTCGGAGCTGGTCTTCAGCGACGTGCTCTGGCCGGACTTCCGCCGGGAGCACCTCTTCGAGGCGGTGCGGGAGTTCCAGCGGCGCGACCGGCGCTTCGGCGGGGTCGAGGCGTGAGCGAGCCGGGGCTGGAAGCGGAGCCTGCGCCACCCGCCGGCGTGGACCCGGAGCCGGTGGTGCGCGCGGGACCGCCACCCGGGGTGGCTGCGGAGGAGGTCCCAGGCGCTGGGCGGAGAGACAGCAGGGATGAGCCGGTCGCGCGCGCCCGAGCGACGCTCTGGGGCCACGACCCGGCGAACGTGGGGCTGCTCGCCGGTCTGGTCGTGATCCTGGTGCTGCTGGCCGGGGCGATCGCCGGCTTCCCCGGTGCCCGAGAGTTCCTCATCACCGGACTGCTGCTCGTGTTCCTGCTCGCCGGGGGCGCCTGGCAGCGGCGCAAGCGCTAGGAGCGATCGGTCGTGGGGCTCTACCGGGCGAGGGGCGTCGTCGTGCGCACCTACCGGCTCGGGGAAGCGGATCGCATCGTCCATCTCGTGACCGACGCGCGCGGCAAGGTTCGCGCGGTCGCGAAGGGGGTGCGGCGGACCAAGAGCCGCTTCGGAGCACGGCTCGAGCCAGGGAGCCACGTGAGCCTGCTCTGCTGGGAGGGCCGCGAGCTCGACGTCGTCAACCAGGCCGAGGTGCTGGACAGCTTCCGGGGGCTGCGCGAGGACCTCGAGCGGATGCGTGCCGCCGCGGTGATGCTCGAGGCGGCCGACCTGCTCAGCCAGGAGCGCCACGAGGACCCCGACGCCTACCGGATGCTCGTCGGGGCGCTGCGGACCCTGGAGGCCGGTGGGTCCGCGCTCGTCGCACCAGCCTTCCTCTGGAAGCTGCTCGCGGCCGACGGCGTCGCGCCGGCGCTCGAGACCTGCGCGTCCTGCGGCAGCACGGGCCCGCTCGTGGCCTTCGACCCCGTCGATGCCGGGGTGCGCTGCCGGGCCTGCAGGCGGGGGATCCCGGTGAGTGCCGAGGCGCTCGCGCTGCTTCGTGCCTTCGGCTCCGGCGGGCTCGGGGCGGCGCTCGCCGGGGAGGCGCAGCCCGCCTGGGGAGAGGTCGAGCGGCTCGCGACCCAGGCGATGGAGGCGCACCTCGAGCGGCGGCTCCGCAGCGTGCACGTGCTGGACGGCTGAGCGAGCGGGGCACCACCCGCCTATCCTCGCCGGCATGTCGAGCCCCACTCCGACCGCGGCCGCCCCCGCCGAGCCGGACCCGGCCCGCGCCGAGGCGATCGTGAACCTCGCCAAGCGCCGGGGATTCGTCTTTCCGTCGGCGGAGATCTACGGAGGGTTCCGGTCGACCTACGACTACGGCCCGCTCGGCGTGCTCATGCTCCGCAACGTGAAGGATGCCTGGTGGCGAGCCATCGTCCAGCGCCGCCACGACGTCGTCGGCTTGGACGCGGCGATCCTGTCCTCGCCCAGGATCTGGGAGGCATCGGGTCACCTCGCGAACTTCACCGACCCGATGGTCGACTGCCGCTCGTGCAAGGAGCGCTGGCGGGCCGACCAGATCGGGGACCGCTGCCCGGCGTGCGGCTCGCGGGATCTCACCGAGGCCCGGGCGTTCAACCTCATGTTCAAGACGTTCGTCGGTCCCGTCGAGGACGAGGCGTCCGTCGCCTACTTCCGGCCGGAGACCGCCCAGGGCATGTTCGTGAACTTCGCCAACGTGCTCCAGACGGCGCGGAAGCGCCCGCCCTTCGGGATCGCCCAGGTCGGGAAGTCCTTCCGCAACGAGATCACCCCGGGCAACTTCGTCTTCCGCACCCGCGAGTTCGAGCAGATGGAGCTCGAGTACTTCGTGCCGCCCGAGGAAGCCCCGCGCTGGCACGAGTACTGGGTCGCGGAGCGCTACCGGTGGTACGTCGGGCTCGGCATCGATCCGGCACACCTCCGGCTCCGGCCCCACGGTGCCGAGGAGCTCTCGCACTACTCGGCCGCGACGACCGACATCGAGTACCTCTTCCCGTGGGGCTGGGGAGAGCTGGAGGGGATCGCGAACCGTACCGACTACGACCTGAAGGCGCATGCGGCGGCCTCGGGAACCCGGCTCGAGTACTTCGACCAGGCAACCGATACCCGCTACGTCCCCTACGTGATCGAGCCGGCGGCCGGGGCGACGCGGGCGATGATGGCGTTCCTCCTCGACGCCTACGCCGAGGACGAGGTCGGCGGGGAGCGACGGAGCCTCCTCCGCCTCGACGCGCGCCTCGCTCCCTACACCGTCGCGGTGCTCCCGCTCTCGCGCAAGGAACCCCTGGTCGCGTTGGCGACGGAGCTGCTCGAGCCGCTCCAGGACCGTTGGATGTGCGACTACGACGACACGCAGTCCATCGGTCGGCGCTACCGCCGTCAGGACGAGATCGGCACCTCGCTCTGCGTCACCGTGGACTTCACGTCGCTCGAGGACCACGCCGTCACGCTTCGGGACCGAGACACCACCGCGCAGGTCCGCATTCCGATTGCCGAGCTGGTGGCGGCGGTCGAGGAGCGTCTCCCATGACGGCGGGCGCCCGCCGCGAAGGCGCGTCGGCAGCCGGGCTCCGCTGGCGATGACCGAGGATGCCGGCGTTGCGGGCGACTGTGCCCGGGGCTGGTCGAGCGCGGCGGCGATCGGATCGAGCGAGCCCCACCCGGCGGTCGATGCCCACGCCGGAGCGACCGAGCGGGGTGGGTCGGAACGGGTGGCCGTCATCGGTGCGGGTTACGTCGGGCTCACGACCGCCGTGTGCCTGGCGCACCTCGGCCATACCGTGCGCTGCAGCGACCGGGACGCGGACAAGATCGACCGGCTCTCCGGGGGGACACCCACGATCCTCGAGGAGGGGCTCGGCGCGCTGCTCGAGGAGGGGCTCGCAGCGGGACGCCTTGCGTTCGGGGGGTCCAATGCCTGGGCGGCCGAGGGTGCGGGGGTCGTCTTCCTCTGTGTCCCGACGCCCCAGGGTGGCGACGAGCGTGCCGACATGCGTCACGTGCTCGAGGCCGCTCGCGAGGTCGCCCCGGTGCTGCCGTCCGGTGCCGTCGTCGTCAACAAGTCGACCGTGCCGGTGGGCTCGGCCGGGCGGGTGCGCGAGCAGTTCGGTCGCGCGGACCTCGAGGTGGTCTCGAACCCGGAGTTCCTCCGCGAGGGTCACGCCATCCAGGACTTCCTGCACCCCGCTCGTATCGTCGTCGGCGCCGACCACCCCGACCATGCTTCCCGCGTGCTCTCGCTCTTCACCGGTATCGACGCGCCCCGGATCGTCGCGGATCCGGCGAGTGCCGAGACGATCAAGTACGCGGCGAACGCCTTCCTGGCGACGAAGGTGAGCTTTGCGAACGCGATCGCCGCGCTCTGCGAGGCGGTCGGCGCGGACGTCCGGGTTGTCGCCGAGGGGATCGGCCTCGACCCTCGCGTCGGTCCCGCGTTCCTCCGGCCCGGACCCGGCTGGGGAGGGTCGTGCCTCCCGAAGGACACCGCAGCGCTGCTGCGCATGGCCGAGGACGCAGGCTACGACTTCGCGCTCCTTCGCGGGGTGGTCGAGGTCAATCGCGAACAACGTGAGCGGATCGTCGCGAAGACGGCCCGCCTCGTAGGGGGGGAGCTCTCCGGGTCGCGGGTCGCGTTGCTCGGGCTGACCTTCAAGGCCGGCACGGAGGACTTGCGCGACTCGCCCGCCCTCGCGATCGCCGAGCTGTTGGCCGCGAGGGGTGCCGAGGTCGTCGGCTTCGACCCGACCGTCGACGGTCCGCTGCCCGGGCTCGTCGTCGCGGGGGACCCCTTCGAGGCGCTGCGCGGCGCGGCCGTTGCCGTCGTGGCGACGGAGTGGGAGGAGCTCGCCTCGCTGGACTGGACCAAGGCCGCCCAGCTGATGGCGCGTCCTGCGGTCGTGGACGCCCGGAACCTCCTCGACGCCGCGACGATGCGGCGGGCTGGTTTCGTCTACGAGGGCGTCGGTGTCCCATGAGGGTGGTGGTGACCGGCGGGGCAGGCTTCCTCGGGTCACACCTCTGCGAGGCACTGGTGGCGCGTGGTGACCGGGTCGCCTGCGTCGACAACTTCGCGAGCGGGCGGGCCGAGAACCTCTTGGGGCTCCGCGACGCCGGGCAGGGCTTCTCGCTGATCCGTGCCGACGCCGTGGCCGGGCTGGACGTGGACGGCCCGGTCGACGCCGTGGTGCACCTTGCCAGCCTTGCGTCGCCACCCGAGTACCTGCGCTGGCCCCTCGAGACGCTCCTCGCTGGGAGCCGGGGGACCGAGGCCGCGCTCGAGCTCGCGGGGCGCCATGGCGCACGGTTCGTGCTGGCCTCGACGAGCGAGGTCTACGGGGATCCCCTGGTGCACCCCCAGCGCGAGGACTACTGGGGGAACGTCAACCCCGTCGGGCCCCGGAGTGTCTACGACGAGGCCAAGCGCTTCGCGGAGGCGCTCACGATGGCCCATGTCCGGACCCGCTCGCTCGACGGGGGCATCGTCCGGATCTTCAACACCTACGGCCCGCGTCTCCGGCCAGCGGATGGTCGGGTCGTCTCGACCTTCGTCGTGCAGGCCCTTGCGGGCGAGCCGCTCACCCTCTACGGCGACGGCAACCAGACGAGGAGCTTCTGCTACGTCGACGACCTGGTGGCCGGCCTGGTCGCGATGGTGGACGCGACCGGCGTCGCCGGCCCGGTCAACCTTGGCAACCCCGCGGAGCGCAGCGTCCGCGAGCTCGCCGCGCTCGTGCTCGCCCTCACCGGCTCCTCCTCTCCGCTCAGCTACCTGCCGCTCCCGGTCGACGACCCGGTCCGCCGCCGGCCCGACATCGCCCAGGCGGCGCTCCTCCTCGGCTGGGCGCCCTCGGTCCCGCTGGAGGAGGGTCTCTCTCGTACGGTCCGCTGGTTCCGCGAGCGTGGGCCAGGTCACGACGCGCCGCCCTGAGGCGTCCAGCCGGTCGAGCGGGGGCCGCCGCTCAGGAGCTGGTGGCGTCGGCGAGCGACCCCGGTTCCGCGCCGGGAAGTCGCCGACCCTGCCTGCGCCCCCGACGCCGACGCGCCGAGACGGCCACCGCGACGGCGAACGCGAGGGCAGCGCCGACGGCAAGGAGGATGCCGTCACGGAGCCCACTCGGGAAGTAGGTGAGCTCGACCACGCGGCCACCAGCAGGGACGTCGACTTCGAGCATCGCCCCTTTCCAGGTGCGCAGCGCGACCGGCCTCCCGTCGACCGTGGCGCGCCAGCCCGGCTCGGCGGCGACGCGGACGTCGAGCCATCCGCCCCGCGTGGCGCGGACGAGCACGGTTGCCTCGTTGTTCGCGCCGAACCGGAGGTCGCGCCGGACCGTGCCCTCGCTCGGGCGGGCGAAGGTGGCGGTATGCACGTCCGCGACGCGGAACAGCTCCTCCCCGTTCAGGGTGGTGAGGTAGGAGAAGTCCACGGGGGGGCTGCTCGTGATCAGGTGGGCTTCGAGAGAGTGGAGAAGGCCGGGGTCTCCGTCGAGCGTCGCGGCGAGGCGCGCGAGGGCTCCCCGTTCGCGCCGGAGCGGGAGGCCACCCTCGGCGGGCGAGCTGGTTGCGCCCCAGTGGACGAGCGATTCGAGCCAGGTCGGGCTCGTGGTCGGGAAGGCGGCGCGCAGGTCCGGACGAACGGTGTAGAGCGTCACCAGCGTGACCAGTGCGTGCGCGCTCGAGGCAGCAGCGTTTCCGGCGAGGTCACCCTCCACCTGCCCGAGCGCGTTCCGCGGGATGCGCAGGAAGCCGCCGGGCCCGGTCAGCACGTAGCGGACCCCGAACTCCCGCGCCTGGCGCGCGCTCAGGATGTTCGGGAAGAACTCCGTCGTCCCGACCGGGAGTTGCGCGGCGGAGACGAGCGGGGTCGAGGTCGAGCGCGCCCAGGCGAGCTCGAGGCTCCGCTGCGTGGTCGCGTCGTAGGTCGCGAACTCGTGTAGCCGGTAAGCGATGTTTGCGTCGGGCAGGATCCCGACCGGCACCGGGGCGTCTGGCGGCTGGGTGGTCGCAAAGCCGAGGAGATGGTCGCCCACGATGTGCCGGAGCGAGGCGATCGCCGGCGTCTCCGGGTAGGAGCGCCTGCCCCACGTGTTGACGGGTGCGGCAGCCACGACGAGGAGCGCCCCCTGGAGGACCGCCAGCGCCGCGAGCCCGACCGCGGCCGGTCTCGTCGTCGCCGGGCCCGCCCGGCCTCGTCGCCGCCCGGCCACGACGCGGCCGAGCGCCGGCCAGGCGAGCCAGGCCGCCAGCGCGACCTCGAGCACGAACGCCCACGCCAGGCTCTCGAGTCGGATCGCTCGTTCCGCAGGCGAGAGCGGCGGGGAGGTCGCACGCCAGGCGAGCCAGGCGGTGACGGCGAGTGTCCCGAGGACGAGCAGCCACTCGGGCACGAGCTCGCGGGGGTGGCGGGTGCGGCGCCGCCCGAGCTCCTCTACCCCGATCCCGGCGAGCAGCGCGGCGCAGGTGGCCATCGGGAACGCGGCCCAAGCAGGCGCGATCCCCGAGACGAGCGGGAGGTGGCCGACCAGCCGCGGGTCGAGGTTGCCGCTGAAGGTCACGAGGCCGGCGGCCGCAGCGGTGAGCGCGAGGCCCCAGGTCGCCGGCCGGCGCCACGCCCGGAGCACGGCCACGGCCGCCGCGACGAGCACCACCGGACCGAGGTAGGTGGCGGTCTCGTAGTAGTTCGATGGCCCGAAGTAGACGCTCTTCTCGAGCGGGAGGCCGAAGTAGGCGGGGCTGAGGAGGGCGACCATCGACCGGAGGGGGAGGCCGAGCTCCTCGCTGCGGCCGTAGGCGGCACCGGCCCGGATGGCCGCGACCCCCGGGAGCCACAGCGGCGCCGAGAGCGCGGCCCCGAGGACGGCCCCGGCGGCGAGCGCCGGCAGGCGGCGCACGGCGCTACGGCCCGAGCCGATCGCGGTGACGAGGAGCACCGCGGTGCAGGCGGCGAGCTCGAGCAGGATGACCTCGGGGAAGCCGCCGTAGACGGCGAAGGCGAGGGCCAGTCCGAGCGCGCCGACCCGCCGCGGTGTCGGCGGATCGCGAAGGAGCAGGAGCCCCGCAGCGAGGATCCAGCCGCCCCACTCGGCGACGCCGGTGTGGGGCCAGCCGACCCACGCGGCGAGCGGTCCGGCCAGCTCGCCGACGACGCCGGCGAAGGTCGCTGCCGGCCGGCCGAGCCCGAGGACTCGTGCCGCGGCGTAGGCCCCGAGGCCGGCTACCACGAGCTTGACGACGGTGGAGACGGTGTAGGCCTCGGCGAGGGGGGCGAGGTAGGCGACGAGCGAGGGGAGGCTCAGCACCGCGGACTGGAAGTTCAAGAACTCTGGCAGGCCGAGGCCGTTGAAGGGGTTCCAGAGTGGGAACTGGAGGTGGTGGAGTGCGGTCCAGTTGAGGGCGAGCCAGGCGGCGTCCTGGCGGACCTGGTCGCCATTGAGGACGTTGTGGACGCTCGGGAAGAGTCCCTTCCCGAGGCTGGTGGCGGAGAGCACCCCGTCGAATGGCCCGAGGATGGGACCCGCGGACAGCGCGGGGTACGCCCAGCTGAGGGCGAGGAGCACGAGCAACGCCGGTCCGAGCGCTGCGCGGACCCGTTCGCTCGTTCGTGCGTGAGACCCGGTGTGCGGTGCTGCGCTGGTGCGCGTCAGATCAGCGCTGCTCGGCTCGATCGGCGTGATCCTCGAACCCTACCAGGGAGTTCTCGCCGGTCGGTGGTCCTTGCTCCCCGTTCGCGAGGGGGATGGGGGCGCGGGGGTAGCCTACGACGGTGGCCTCCGGAGTGACGCGTGCGCCGCTCGAGGCCGTGACCGTCGCGGAAGCGGAAGCGGAGGCGGAGGCGGAGGCGGAGACGCCGAGCAGGGCGGAGATCTCCCGGCGGGCGTACCGGCTCTGGTGCGCGGGAGTCGTGGTGGTCGCCGCGGTCGTGGCGGCGCTGCGGGTGGTCCCGGCGGGCTACTACGACGACGACTTCTTGAACATCGGCCTCGACGGACGCCTCGGGCTGACCCCGGCGATGCTGACCAGGTCGATCTTCGGGCACTTCGTGCCCCTCGTCAACCTCTTCGACTGGGGTCTCTCGCACCTCCACCCGCTCCCACGCTGGCCGGTCGACGTCGTCGAGATCGCCTCGTTCGCCCTCGCCGTTGCATTCTTGGTCTCGTTGTTGACCCAGCTCACGGGGCGGCGGGCGGGTGTGGTCGCGATCGGGCTCGCAACGGGGCTGAGCGTGTTGTTCGTCCCGTCGCTCGCGTGGTGGGCGGCGGCCCAGCACGAGGTGACCTCGCTGGCTACGGCGATGGCCTGTGTGGACGGCTACGTGCGGTGGCGGCGAACGGGTCGGCACCGGTGGCTCGTCTGGTCCGGTGTCGCCTACGCCGCCGGGCTCGGCGTCTACGACGCAATGCTGCTCTTCTTCCCCGTTCTCGTGCTCTTCGCGCTGCTCTTCGAGTCGGCGAGCCTGCACCCCCGGGCGCTCTGGCGTGCCTTCTGGCGCCCGTGGCCCGCGTGGCTCGTCTACCTCGTCCCTTCGGCGGCGGACCTCGGGTGGCGGCTCAGCCACGCAGCCACCTACGCGAGCGCCCCCGCCCCGCGCACCTCGCTCTACGTCCCGTTCGTGGAGAGGAGCCTCCTCGGGACGTTCCTCCCGGGGCTGTTCGGGCTGAACGTCTGGGGCTTCTCGTCGGCGCGGAGCCGGGATCTCGCGTCGCTGGCGGCCGACCTGGCGGTCGGCCTGGTCGTCGTGGTGACGCTGGTGCGTCGGCCCGCCGTATGGCGCGCGTGGCTGTTGTTCCTGGTGCCCTTCGTCGTGACCGCAGTGGTCGTTGCCTACACCCGGGCCGCCCCCTTCGGGCTCGGGGCCGCGACGAGCTTTCGCTACCTGACCTTCGACGTCTTGCTGTTCGGGTGGGCGCTCGCGCTCGCTGCCCTACCCCTGCGCCCCGGCGCGCCCTTCGGCCCCCGACCACGCGCCGCGACGTCCGACGGCTCCCGGCCACGCGCCCGGGCGGCGACGCGCCGGCGGAGCCGAACAGGGGCCGCCGGGCTGCGTCGCGCCGGGGCGGTCGCGGTCGTTGCGAGCCTCGCCGTCTACGGGGCGGTCTCGTGGCGCTCGGGGAGCGCCGTTCCGCTCCTTCGCGAGACACACGCCGCTGGCGCGGCGGCACGCCGCTTTCGCAGCGCCTGGGCCCAACTGCTCGCCCGCCATCCCGGCGCCGTGCTCTGGGACTCGAGCGCCGCGCCGCTCTCCGACGTCTTCTACCCCTACGACCTGGTCCAGAACACCTACGGCCGCGTGGTCGGGGAGGTCCGGTCGAGCGCGTCGGCCGGGGACTTCGTGGTGCTGCCCGACGGGGAAATCGCGCCCGGGTCATTTCGGGCGCTCGTCGCCCTCCCCCTCGGGGCACCGTCGACGGTGGTGACGGGCCCGGGGGTGCTCCAGCGCCGGGTCGGCACTGAGCGCTGCCTCTTCGGGGGGGGTAACGTCGCAATCCGCCTGGGGCACAGCCTCCCGTCCGGCGTGTGGTTCGTCCGGGTCACGGGAAGCGCGTCCGTCCCGCCCGTGGTGCTGGACGGATTCGGTTCCCTCTCCCTCGGGGCCGACCCGAGCTCGAGCATCGGCCGACTCCCGAAGGGAGTGCTCTCTGCGATCGGGCTCACTCTCCCGCCGGGTGGGCGCGTCTGCCTGAGCGCCGTCGAGGTCGGCCGACCCGCGGCGACCGGCCCGGCAGTCGGTAGCTGAGCCCGAGGAAGAACCAGCGGAGGTAGCCGGGCAGGAGGCGACGCGCGTCGAAGCGGCTCTCGCCAGCCGTCCGGTCGGTCCAGACCGTCGGCACCTCGGCCAGCGTGAGCCCCGCGCCATGGGCCTTCACGGTCAGCTCGAGCGCCACTTCGAAGCCTCGCTCGCTCTCGATCGTGATGGAGCGGAGGTAGGAGGTCCGGTAGAGCTTGAAGTTGTTCGTCGGATCGGTGAGGGAGAGCCCTCCCGCATAGTGCAGGATGAAGCCCGCCGTCCGAGAGGCGACCCGCTTTGCCCGCGGCCCGCCGAGCTGGCGTCCGCCGGGGGCGTAACGGCTGCCTGCCACCACGGCGGCGCCCGCCGCCGCGAGGCGGACCATCTCGTCGACGCGACTGTGCTCGTCCGAGCCGTCGGCCATGGTCACGAGCACGAGCGGAGCGTTCGCGGCGTCGAAGCCGGTTCGCAGCGCGTTGAGCACGCCACGCCCGAGCTCGTTGCGGACGAGACGGAGGTTGGCGAGCTCCGGCTGGAGGCGACGGACGACGGGCAGGGTGTCGTCCTCGTCGAAGTCGTAGACGACGAGGACCTCGTGCGGCGTTGCGACCTGTGTCTCGACCGAGCGGAGGACCGCCTCTATGGAGGCTCCCTCGTTGTAGACCGGGATCACGACGCTCAGCCGGGGACCTCCCGCGGGGTCTGGTCCGTGTCCGGCGGAGCCCGCCGGGCCGGCTCCGGGCGATCGAGGAACCGAGGGTCCGACCGGGGGCGTGCCCTCGCTCAAAGCCGTCCGGCGGCGACCTCCGCCTGGATCCACGGGATGACCTCGTTCAGGGTCTCGTCGAGGGTCGTCGTCGCCTCGAAGCCGAGTACCCGCGCCGCCTTCGCCGTGTCCGGCACCCGCCGTGACACGTCGTGCGCGAAGGGCTCGTCGTGGACCACATGGAGTTCCTCGTTGCCGCGGACCTTGTGCCAGATGAGCTCGGCGAGCTCGAGCACGGTGGTGGAGGCTGCCGTCGAGAGGTTGAAGTCCTCGTTCTCGGCACTCGGCGACTCCATCGCGAGGCGGATGCCCCTCGCCAGGTCGCCGCCGTAGGTGTAGTGGCGCACCTGGGTACCGTCGCCGAGGATGTGGAGGGGGTCCTGCCCCTTGAGGACCTTGAGCACGAGGTCGGGCACGACGTGGCTCATTGCGAGCTTCACGTTCCCGGACTCGATCTCGACGTCGCCGAGGGCACGGCGCTCGCCGATGCCGACGCAGTTGAACGGCCGAAGGATCGTGTACGGGAGGCGATACTGCTGGGCTGCGCCCCGGGCGAAGTACTCGGAGGCAAGTTTTTGAAAGCCATAGGTCGAGAGCGGTGGCGGGCTCGTGAGCTCGGCGCCCTCGGGGGTCGGGAAGATCGTCGTGCTCTCGAAGACCATCGAGGACGAGAGCACCACGATGCGCGCGAGCGAGCCCCGTCGAAACGCCTCGATCGCGGCGTCGAAGGTGGACGCGAGGATGCGCTCGTTCTCGGCGAGCAGGTCGTAGGCGTAGCTGTGGAAGTAGCTGATGCCGCCGATCATCGCTGCGGCGGCCACGATCTGGTCGACGTCGGCTGCGAGCTCCTTCATGAGCGCCGGGTCTGTAGCGCTCCCCTCGACGAGGCGGTAGCGCGGATGCGAGTCGTAGGACCGCTCGACCTTTCCGTACTTGGAGAAGTTGTCGAGCCCGATCACCTCCCAGCCGGCCTCGAGCAGCTCCGGCACGAGGTACCCGCAGATGAACCCGGCGGCACCGGTGACGAGCGCCCGGCTCACAGGTGGATCTCCCCGTCGACGATCCCCCAGACGTCGAGCAGCCGGCGCTCGCCGACATCCAGCCCCCGATAGCGGGCGTGGGGGGCGCCGATCACGACGACCTCCGCATCCTCGAGGGCCTTGTCGAGAGGAACGAGCTCGGGATCGGGCACGTAGGGGTCGGTACAGGACACCAGGGCTCCGGCGAACCACAACAGCTTCTTCAACTTGTAGCTGAGCGAGGCTCGAACGTCGTCGGACTCGGCCTTGAACGCCATCCCGAGCAGCGCGACGCGCCGGCCGGCGAGCGGCTCGGAGCTCGCGAGGGAGCGAACCAGGAACTCGGGAAGACCCTCGTTCACGAGCATCGCTGCATGCCCCAGGACGAAGTGCTGCCCGTCGAACGCAGAGAGCTGCATGGTGTCCTTGAGCAGGCACGGGCCGGCGGCGAAGCCGGGTCCGGGCAGGTCGGCAGCTCGCGGATAGTCGTCCCGCATGGCCGCGAGCACGTGTCCGTAGTCCACGCCCGCCTCCGCCGCCATGATGAGGAACTGGTTGGCGACCGCGAACTTGAGGTAGCGCCAGGAGTTCGTGAAGAGCTTGGCAAGCTCGGCTTCCCGAGGCGTGGTTCGGATCGTCCGCACCCCGAGGCGCGAGAAGAGCTCCTCGGCGCGGCGGGCAGCCCGATCGTCGGTTGCGCCGACGATCTGGGGAAGGGTGCGCAGCTCCACCAGCGCCCTGCCCTCGGCGATTCGCTCCGGGCAGAAGGCCACGTCGACCTGGCGGCCCCGGGCTGCGAGCGCGCCCTCGACCCACTCCGTGGCGCCGGGATAGACGGTCGATCGCAGCACGAGGAGCGCACCGTCGACGATGGAGGGCTCGATGTCTGCGAGCACCCGCTCGAAGACCCGGAGTGACGGGTTCAGGAACTCGTCGATCGGGGTGCCGACGATCAGGATGACGGTGTCAGTCCGCTGGAGGATCTCCGGAGACGGGGAGAACTCGAGTCGTCCCGTCCCGAGCACTTCCAGGAGGAGCTGGTCGGCCCCCTCCTCCACGAACGGCATCGTGCCCGACTGCACGAGCTCGACCTTTGCCTGGTCGACGTCGTAGACACCGACGAGCAGGCCCGCACTCGCGAGGCTGAGCGCCAGCGGGAGCCCAACGTGCCCGCAACCACCCACGAGGCAGACGTCGAGCCGCCGCCGGACGGGGGTCGCCGACGCGCCGACAGGCGAGGAAAGTTCTGCATGCACGAGGAGCGCTCCACCGGATCGGGGGGGTCGACCGACCGCCGCTGGCGGCAGCATAGCATTCAGGCCCTATGGCCGAGATGCAACCGGGCCGGGCGCGCCCACCCGAGACCCGGACCGATGCTGCTGCGCTCGTCGGGGGTGTCGAGGGCGCTGGCGGCGCAGCCGAAGCGAGCTCAGGGGCGGCGGAGCGCGACGCGGGGGGAGGGGGCGCTCCGCCACCGGCCACCCGCCCGGTGCCGCGAGTGGGGCGAGAGCGATGGTTCCATGAGCACTATGTCGAGGCAGCGAGCGAGATCCTCGCCTTCCTCGCAGAGGACGGGATCTCGCTCGAGGGTGCGGATCTTGCCGATGTCGGCAGCGGAGACGGGATCATCGACCTGGGCGTGGCACATACAGCGGCACCCGGCTCGCTCGTCGGCTTCGACACCGACGCGACGGATCCGGCGACGCTTCTCGGGATCGTACGGGAGTTCGGCGTCGCCGACGAGCTCCCGTCCAATCTCCGCTTCGAGCAGTGCTCCCCGCGTACGCTCCCCGCCGCGGACGCGGCCTTCGACGTCGTGTTCAGCTGGTCGACCTTCGAGCACGTGCAGTGGCCGGTGGCGCTCTGTGGCGAGATCCGTCGGGTCCTCCGGCCCGGCGGGGTGGCGATGATCCAGCTCTGGCCCTTCTACCACTCGGAGCACGGATCGCATCTCTGGGAGTGGCTGCCAGAGGGCTTCGACCAGTACCTGGTCCCGAGGGACGAGGCGCGTCGGCGTGTCCTCAGCGCGGCGCCGGACCTCGACTGGGCGCGCTACCAGCTCGGGACGTTCCTGAACCGGATCACCCTCGACGACCTGCAACGGGCGCTGCTTGCCGGTGGGCTGCGACCGACGAAGGTCCAGCTGCTCTCGGAGGGCTTCCACGTTCCCCCGGGGCTCGCGCACCTCCCCCTCTCGCTGCTCGCGATCTCCGGGGTCAAGTTGCTGGCGGTGCCGCTGGCATAGCGGCGCCTCCCCAACGGGAGGTTCCGTTGCCGGGCCGCCTGCCTGCCCGCCCCTCGAATCATCTCGGCGGCGCGTGTCCAGTGCCCGCAGCCGCGGGACAGCCGTTCGCCCGCCGGGGTCAGAGGGCGCGGATGGGATAGGAGACGTCCTCGCAGACCTGCTCGGCAGCGACCGACGCGTGCGCTATCCGGCGAAGGTCAGCTGGCACGCCGGTCGTCAGGTGGACTGCCGTCGCAGGCCTCCCGACGAGCCCGGCGAGGCCCTCGAAGAGGTCGTCCGTGGAGAGCGTGATCGTCGCGCCGAGCCCGAGCCAGCGCACCTCGGCGGTGCGCGGCGGGCGTGTGGAGCTGCAGCGGACGACGGGCAGGTCCGTCCGACCCGGTGGCCCGTCGCCGAGGACGACGACGTATCCCCGCTCTCTCATGCCGCCGAGTGCGACCGCGGTGGTTGCGCGCTCGCACAGCGTTGCGATGGCGCCGGAGTCCGAGAAGGCTTGCAGTTCACTCCGGTAGGTGGGGTAGCGCTCGTCGATGATGGCCTCGTGGCGATCGACGGTCGCGCCGCCGGGAGGGAGCAGACCTTCGGGGCGGGTCGAGCCGCTTCCGAGGTGGTGGACGAACACCCCGGGCGCGAGGAGGGAACGGAGGCCCGTCTGGTGACTGCGGAGGCTCCAGTCGATCTCCTCGCAGTAGCCGCGGCCGAAGACCGGGTCGAAGAGGCCGACCATCTCGATCGCCTCCCTCGGGAGCAGCATGCAGAAGCCCACCGCGACCGGGAGTGGCGCCGTAGCTGGGAGCCCCGAGCCGGCGAGCGCAGCCGAGAGCGCGGAGACACGCTGCTGCTCGGCAACGAAGTCCGCCTCGACCGGGAGGGAGAAGATGCTGGCGTTGTTCGACCAGGCAGTGACTGATCCGACCTGGGGGGCGGAGCGCGCCGCAGCCACCAGCCCGTCACCGAGGTTCGCCGGCACGACGAGGTCGGAGTTGAGGAGGAGCACGTAGTCGTACCGCTCGGCGAGGCCCTCGAGGAGCGCGAGGTTCATATTCCTCGGGATGCCGAGGTTCCGGGGAGAGCGGTAGTAGGAGATACCCAGCTCGGCGCAGGTACCGGCGACGCGCGCGCTCCAGCCGGGGGCGGGGCTTGCATCGTCGAGGACGAGCGTGTCGAGCTCGACGGTCGCGGCGTCGCGGGCGACGGCGAGCGACCTGAGCGCTCGCTCGACGAAGCCCTCCCCGTTGTAGACGAGCATGGCCGCGAGGACGCGGCGACGCTCAGCGCTGGAAGACACTGCGCAGCGCCCAGATGCGGCGCGCGATCCGGAAGGCAGCCGAGCGCTCGACGGCGGCCTGTCGTTCCGACGTCGAGACGAGGGTGGCCTCCACGGTGCTGAGATGGGTGCGGACCTGCGCGAGCTCACGGCGCGTCTCGACGAGACGCTGTGTCAGGTCCACCACGCGAGCGTTCGCGATCTCCACATCTCGGAGGGCCTGCTGGAGTGAGAGCCGGTCGAGGCGTTCGCTGCGACTGGTGCCTGGATGAGGGAGCACGCCCACGCCGGGTGGCCCGGCCGTGGCGACCCGTTCGCTCTGGACGATGTCCGGCTCGGTCTCGCCCTGCTCGGGTCGGCTCCCGCTCGTGTCGCCCGGGACGCCTTCCGTACCGGCACGGGCCACGTCCTCGCCCGTCCGCGGTTGCTGCTCATGGTTCTCCACAGGCCCCGGCTCCTCGACTGGCCCCGGCCGGCGGGCTCGTGGGATCTGGCCCTCGGGACGTGGCGCTCGGGCCGCGACCGGAGATCGCCTCGTCGGCGCCTGCTCGGCTGACGCGTCCGTGACTTCGGCTCGCCGGTTCATCGTCATCTCCCTCCTCCAGTTCGGTCGACCGTGGCAGGCGCACGACCGCTGGCGTCCGGTGGCCCTGGGGGATCGCGACGTCGGCGGGGCCGGGCGAGTGTGGCCTCGAAGACGCTGACGAGACGGTCCACGTTGTCGCGCCAGGTATAGCCGAGCCCGCTCCGTCGCACCGCGCTCACCTGGGCGGCGGCGATGCCGGGATCGGACAGGAGACGCTCCGCGGCATCCGCCAAGGCCGGGGGGTCCCAGTCGACGGCGGTGACCGGCAAGTCCGGCAGCACCGAAGCGAGCGGCCCAGCCGGGACGTGGACGGTCGGCGTCCCGAAGACGGCGGCTTCGAACGGCACCAGCCCGAATCCCTCGGCCGCCGTCGGGTACAACACGACCGAGGCGTGTCGCAGGAGCCAGTTCCGCTCCGGCCCGCTCACGTCGGGCAAGACGACGAGTGCATCGCGGAGGAGCGGCGCAGCGCTCCGCAGGGCGATGGTCTCGGCGACGCGGGAGGAGCCGAACGGGACAGAGGGGCCCGCGAGGACGAGGGTGAGCGGCCATCCTCGGCGACGAAGCTCGGCTACGGTGCCGATCGCCAGGTCCCGCTGCTTGTGGGAGTAGTCGGTTCCGAGACAGAGTGCGAAGGGCGCACCGTCGCCGAGCGAGGCCGCCAGGAGCGCTGGTACGACGGCCGGCTCGTGCCCGGTCAGGTGGTCGGTGCCGTTCGGGATCACGGCGAGCCGATCACCCTCGATCGGGAACGCTTCGCTCGCGAGCTGACCCGCGACGTCGTCGGAGATCACCACGACCGCATCGGCTGCCGCGACCGCGTCGAGGAGCCCTTCCCGGTAGCGCAACCAGACCTCGTGATCGCGCTGGTAGCTCGGGTTCCGGTAGGCGATCAGATCCAAGACCTCGACGACCAGCCGGTCTGCCGCGAGCCACCACTGGGCGAGCGGGAAGGTCTGGTCGGGCTGGAGCGGTCGATAGGCCAGGTCGAAGTGGCCGACACCCGTGGGGTCCCCCTCCCGCACGACGATGGGTCGCACGTTGGGCAAACCGAAGAGCTGCTCCGCGTAGGCGGGGACCGGTCCAGGCAGGCAGACGGTGAGCCGGGCGACCTCCGGGCGCTCGGCCAGTGCCGAGAGCAGCGCAACGGCCCCGACCTGTGTGCCCATCTCCGTCGGTCCGAGCATGGTGCCGTCGATGACGACCTCGGCTCCGGCGAGGTGGGCGGCCTTCGCCCGGATGGCCAGGCGATGAGGGCTCTCCGTTCGGTGGTGCTCGGCGCGGGCGAGCACGTCGACGCCCGGGTGTTGACGGCTGAGCCACTGGTCGTCCTCGGGGGCGAGGCCGGTGAACGGGTGGGAGCGCAGCGGATCCTCGGCGAGGTCGACCGGGCGGAAGACGAAGGTGCCGATGTCGAGGACCGAGAGGAACCCCCGGCGCTGGGCGCGAAGAGCCAGATCCGCGACGCCCGCCTCGGGCCGGCGCGAGGGTGGCGCGGCAAGTGGTCCGAGGAGGCGCAGCGCAGTCGCCGAGAGCAGGTAGAGCCGGCCCGCGGGGAGCGGCACCGGCACGAACCGAGCGGCCGCCACGAGGTGCTGCGTGGGGTCCGGTCCGTCGGCGAGGTCCCGCCCTCGGGGGGCGACGTGGGTGGGTTCGCCGGGTCGGGGGAAGGAGAGGTGGCCGGCGTCGTTGCAGAGAAAGGAGACGACAGCGACGCGTGGGTCGGCCTCCACGAGCGACGCGGCCGCGTTGGCGAACCCGGGCTCGACCTCGACCGGGTCGGTCGCGAGCACGACTGCACCCCCAGGCGGCGGCACGTGCGCTGCCACGAGGGCCGCCGCGTCGGGAAGGAGTTGCGCCGGAAAGCCCGCCGTGGCGAGCTCCTCCACCGTCTGGGGGTCCGAGCTCCCGACGACCAGCTCGCCCAGCCCGGACGCCTCGAGCGAGGCGAGCGAGGGCAGCCAGCGCGCCGCTGCGGTCGGCCTGACGAAGGCGAGGCCGGTCGGCGCAGCAGATGCGGCCCACGGCACCGGTTCGACGAGGGGGGTCGCGTCTCCAGCCACGGCGCACTCAGGGTAGCGTCAGCCCGACCATTCCGCACGGCCGGCGACGAGTGAGGCGGAGGGGGCGAGGCGGCGAGTGGCACAGGCAGGAGTAGCGGCAGAGCGGCGACCCGTGCCGGACCGGGTGCCCAGATGGCTCGAGTGGACGATCTTCCTCCTCCTGCTCGGCGGCGCGTCGGGGCTGTTGGCGGACCTCGGGCGCGGGACCACCTTCTTCTACGACGAGTGGAACTTCGTGCTCCACGCTCGGCGGAGCATCTGGAGCGTCGTCCTGCTGCCGCACAACGGGCACCCGTCGATGGTCCCGACCCTGCTCTATCGGGCGCTGTTCGTGACCGTTGGCCTCCGCGCCTACTGGCCCTACCGGCTGCTCGCGGTCGGCCTCCTCGCCGCAACGTCGGTCCTGGTCTTCGTCGCACTGCGCACCCGCGTCGGATTCGTGCTCGCCGGCGTCGGAGCGCTCGCCGTGCCGCTCGCCGGGCGCGCGTGGGAGGACCTGCTCTGGCCGTTCCAGATGAGCTTCGTTCTCAGCATGCTGGGTGGCCTGGCAGCCCTCGTCCTCCTCGAGCGGGACCGCCGCTCGGCGGACGCGCTCGCGGCGCTGGCGGCACTGGTCGGCCTCGCGAGCTCGGGCCTCGGCCTTGCGTGGGCAGCCGCCGTGGCGGTCGACCTCCTCTGGAGCGGGCGCTGGCGGCGGCTCTGGGTCGTGGCGTTGCCGAGCATCCCGATGGCGCTCTGGTACCTCCGCGACGACGCGCACCTCGCGAAGCTCGTCTTTCTCCGCGCTGCACCGGCGTTCTTCGTGCACACCGCCGTCGGGGACGTCGCGAACCTGATCGACATCCCGCGAGCAGCCGCGCGGCTCGCCGTCGTCGCCGGGTCGCTCGCGGCCTTCGCCGCACTCCTGCGGGGCGGCCGGGGGGTCGGGCGGCTCGCGGCTGCGCTCGCCGGCCTGGCGACGTTCTGGACGCTCACGCTCGTCGCGCGTGGTCCGGGGGTGCTGGACCCGAGCCGCTACCTGCTCCCAGACCTCGTCTTCTTGGTCCTCGGTCTCGGCGAACTGGCGGTGCTCGCCACGCTCGTGCCGTCGAGGGCCCGGCCGGTCGTGTCCGGTGCTGCCGCGCTCGCGAGCGCCGCCGCGTTCGCGTACGGGATCGTGGGGAGCCTCCCGGCACTGCAGGATGGGGCGCGGTCGCTGCGCGCGATCTCACGCATCGACGAGGCAGCCCTCGGAGCCGTGCAGATGACGGCGGGCGCGCTCCCACCAGGCTTTCGGCCGGAGCCGCACCTGATGCCGCAGGTCCTGACCGGACCGTACCTGGCCGTCGCCGAGCGTCTCGGTTCGCCGGCTCTCGCACCGGCGGCGATCGCGGAGGTGCCGGCTCTCGCGACGGTGGCGAGCAGCGTGTTCCAGGTCGTGCTCGCGGACGCGGCGCGACCGTGGCGCAGCCCTCACGCTCGGCGCTGGCGTTGCGAGCAGGAGCGTTTCGGCGCGGGGCTCGATCTGGCGCTCGCGCCGGGTCAGCCCCTCGGGCTGCGTGCCGGCGGCGGGGCGCTCGCACTCTGGCTGGAGCCGGTTGGCTCGATCCCGACCGGTGTGCCGGGGTTGGTGCTCCCCGCCCACGGTGGCCTGCTCCTGCCACGAGGAGCCGACTGGGGTCCGGCGCCGACGGACGCAACGTTGGGCCGCTGGGCGGTGCGCTGGACGCTCTGGGGACGGGGGGTGGATCCTCGCGCCGGAACGGGTCTCGCCTGCAGGCCATCGCCCTGACGACCCCGGCGCCGAGCTGGCCTCCCTCGTCGCCCCGGGCGTCGCTCGATAGGCTTGACCAAGAGGCGCCGGCTCCCTGGGTTCCGCGCGCCGAGAACCAGCACGCAAGCGAAGGGGGCATCCTGGTGCCGCAGTTCGTCTACGACTTCGACCATCCGCATCCTCGCCCCCCGATGGAGCTGAAGGACCTCCTCGGCGGCAAGGGGGCGAACCTGGCGGAGATGACCTCCGTCCTCGGCCTCCCGGTGCCGCCCGGGTTCACCATCTCGACCGACGCGTGCCGGGCGTTCATGGCGGGGGGCTGGCCGGAGCCGCTCACCGCCGAGGTCGACGGCGCGCGGGCCCGCCTCGAGTCGCGCATGGGCAAGGCGCTCGGGGACCCAGGGGACCCGCTCCTCGTCTCGGTGCGCTCCGGTGCCAAGTTCTCCATGCCGGGCATGATGGACACGGTCCTCAACCTGGGGCTCAACGACGAGAGCGTGCTGGGGCTCGCCAAGCAGACCTCGGACGAGCGCTTCGCCTACGACTCCTACCGGCGCTTCGTCGCCATGTACGCGCGCATCGTCCTCGGGCTCGCTGCCGAGCCGTTCGACGAGCGCTTCGAGGCGGCAAAGCAGGCTTCGGGCGCGCGGAGCGACGCCGACGTCCCTGCGGGCGCGCTCCGGGACCTCGTCGCCGAGTACCTGACCCTGGTCGAGACCGAGCTCGGCACGCCGTTCCCGCAGGAGCCGGCTGCGCAGCTCCGTGGTGCCATCGAGGCGGTGTTCCGTTCGTGGAACGGGCCCCGCGCCGTCGCGTACCGCCGGCGGGAGGGCATTCCCGACGACCTCGGGACCGCGGTCAACGTCGTGGCGATGGTCTTCGGCAACCGCGACGAGAACTCCGGGACGGGCGTCGGCTTCACCAGGGACCCGGCGACCGGTGCGAAGGGTGCCTACGGCGACTTCCTCGTGAACGCCCAGGGCGAGGACGTCGTCGCCGGGATCCGCAACACCGAGCCCATCGCTGCGCTGGCGACCACGTTCCCGGCGGTCTACGAGGAGCTGCTCGACATCTTCGCCCGCCTCGAGCGTCACTACCGCGACATGTGTGACACCGAGTTCACGATCGAGCAGGGCAAGCTCTGGATGCTCCAGACCCGGGTGGGCAAGCGCACGGGTCGGGCGGCGCTGCGCATGGCGGTCGACATGCTCGACGATCCCGACATCCGCCTCACCCCGGTCGAGGCGGTCGAGCGGATCACCGCCGAGCACATCGACCAGGTCCTCCACCCCCAGTTCGCCGGGAGCGGGCACGCGGTGGTCCTCCGCGGGCTCGGCGCCTCGCCCGGCGCGGCCGTCGGCGCGGCAGTCTTCAGTGCCGACGAGGCCGCCGAGCGAGCAGGTCGCGGCGAGAAGGTGATCCTCGTCCGGTCCGAGACCTCGCCGGAGGACGTCCACGGCATGCTCGCCGCGGAGGGGATCCTGACCGCTCGAGGTGGTCTCGTCTCCCACGCCGCGGTGGTGGCCCGTGGCTGGGGCAAGCCCGCCGTGGTCGGGGCGGAGGCGCTGCGCATCGAGGGGGAGAGCGCCCGGATCGGGGACGTGACCATCGTCGACGGGGACATCCTCTCCATCGACGGCTCGACCGGCGAGGTCGTCCTCGGGCCGGTCGAGCTCACCTCCGCCTCCGCGCCCCCCGAGCTCGAGCGGATCCTCGGCTTCGCCGACGAGATCCGCGCCGGGATCCTCGGGGTTCGTGCCAACGCGGACAACGGTCCCGACGCCGCCAACGCGCGACGCTTCGGTGCCGAGGGGATCGGGCTCTGCCGTACCGAGCACATGTTCTTGGGCGAGGACCGCCTCCCCATCGTGCGCCGGATGATCCTCGCCGCCGGGCCAGAGGAGGAGACGGCGGCACTCGAGGAGCTCCGCGTGGCCCAGCGCAGCGACTTCACTCAGATCCTCGAGGCCATGGACGGGCTCCCCGTGGTCGTGCGCCTCCTCGATCCGCCGCTGCACGAGTTCCTCCCCGACGTCGAAGAGCTCGCCGTGAAGGAGGCGACGTCAGGGCTCTCGGAGGAGGAGGCGCGCCTCTACGCCGCCGCGCGGGCGTGGCGCGAGGCGAACCCCATGCTCGGGACACGCGGGGTGCGGCTCGGGGTCCTGAAGCCGGGGCTCTACGCCATGCAGGTCCGGGCCCTCATGGAGGCTGCGGCCGATCGGGTCCGGGCCGGCGGCCACCCGGTGGTCGAGGTCATGATCCCGCTCACGATCTCTCGCCCGGAGATGGCGCTCGCCCGCTCCTGGGTCGAGGGGGCGATCGCCGAGACCGCCGGCGACGGCGGGCTCGACGGTGCAGACGTCCTGATCGGCACCATGATCGAGACGCCGCGGGCGGCCTTGCTCGCAGGGGAGATCGCCGAGGAGGCGGAGTTCTTCTCCTTCGGGACCAACGACCTCACCCAGATGACCTTCGGCTTCTCTCGCGACGACGTCGAGGGGCGTCTCATGCGCACCTACCTCGAGCAGGGGCTGTTGCCGGCCAACCCGTTCGAGGTCGTGGACCCCGACGGGGTCGGCGAGCTGGTCCGCCTCGCCGTTGCCAGGGGCCGGCAGCGTCGGGCAGACCTCGAGGTCGGGGTATGCGGCGAGCACGGGGGTGACCCCGCGTCGATCGCGACGTTCCTCGCGGCGGGCCTCGACTACGTCAGCTGCTCGCCGTTCCGCGTCCCGGTGGCCCGGCTGGCAGCGGCCCAGGCGATCCTGGCTCGGGAGGCCGCGCAGGGCTGAGGCCCTGCCGACCGGGGCGCGCCTCGGCGCTCGTCGCGTGGAGCTCGCGGGCCGTCGCGACCAGGGCCGCGAGGCTCGACCCGGGGGAGCCGACGACGACCGCCGCCCCCGTGGCGTGGGCCGCTCGGGCCGACTCCTCTGCGGCCGGGCGGGCCGCCTCGTTGGTGAGCGAGACGACGACGAGGTCGGCCTGTTCCTTGCGTACGAGGTCTGCGAGCTCTGCCGGGGGCACCTGGGTGCCGAGGTCGTGGACCCGCCAGTGGTCGGCGCGGAGCGCGCTCGCAGCCATCAGGCTCGGGAGCCCGTGCTCGTCCCCGGGCGCCGTGGCGACGACGGCGATGCCGCGAGGGCGCCCGCGGGGGGCGGGCGAGAGCCGGACGAGGATGCGCTCGCAGATCCCGCTCGCGCGGTGCTCCTCGGCAACCGAGAGCCTGCCCTCGGCCCACGCCTCCCCGATCCGGCGCAGGGCCGGAGCGAGCAGTTCCTCGGCGAGCGTGGTCACGGGCGCGCCGTTCGCGGCGAGGCGCTCGGCGACGCCGGTGGCCGCCTGTTCGTCCCCGGTCATCAGGGCCCGGTAGAGCCGGTCGACCTGCTCGGGCCAGCTGCGAACCCGAATGGTCGGCGGGGCGGCGGGCTGCCGGCGTCGCTCGACGAAGCTCGCCACGTCCTCGTCCGCTACCTCGTAGGTACGACCGCGCTTCACGGCGGGGAGCGAGCCCTCGCGGACCCAGCGGTAGGCAGTCTGGTAGTGCACCCCGAGCGCTTCGGCCGCAGCCCGGAGGTTCACCCCTCCAGTTAGGCAGACCTTCGCTCCTTCTGCCACGCCGAGCCGGTCGGGGCGGGCGGGACGAGGGCCGTCGCTGGCGACGGGTAGGGTCCGCGCCGTGGCGCTGTCGGACGAGGACGTGGCCCGCGTGCGGGAGGCGACCGACCTCGCCGCCCTCGTCGGCGAGCGCGTCGGCCTCCGCCCCCAGGGCGCGCGCCTCGTCGGTCTGTGCCCGTTCCACAGCGAGCGAACCCCCTCGTTCTCGGTGAACCCGACCGCCGGCTTCTACCACTGCTTCGGCTGTGGCGCGTCGGGGGACGCGATCACCTTCGTGCGCCAGACGGAGCACCTGGACTTCGTCGAGGCGGTCGAGTGGCTCGCAGCGCGAGCGGGTGTCACGCTCGAGCGACGGCGTGCGCCGGACAGGGCACGGGCGAGGCGAGAGCGGGCCGGAGAGGCGCTCGGCCGTGCCGTCTCGTGGTACCACACCCGACTGCTCGAGGCCCCGGACGCTCGTGCTGCGCGGGAGTACCTCCGGAGCCGGGGCATCTCGGGCTCGCTCGCGCGACGGTTCCAGCTCGGCTGGGCGCCTGCCGGGCCGGACGAGCTCTGCCGGGCGCTCGAGCTACCGGCCGACCTCGCGAAGGAGACCGGGCTCGGTCGGGTGAGTGGGTCGGGGCGGCTCCAGGACGCATTCCGCTCGCGGATCCTCTTCCCGATCTTCGACGTAGCCGGACGCCCGGTGGCCTTCGGGGGCCGGGTGTTGCCCGGGAACGAGGCGGTGGGGCCGAAGTACCTCAACAGCCCCGAGAGCGACCTCTACGCGAAGCGGCGCCTCCTCTACGGGCTCAACTGGGCCAAGGAGGCCGTCGTGCGCGCCGGGGAGGTCGTGGTCTGCGAGGGCTACACCGACGTGATCGGTCTCGTGTCGGCCGGTGTGGAGCGAGCCGTGGCCACCTGTGGGACTGCGCTGTCGGACGAGCACTTGGCGTTGCTGGCCCGTTTCGCGCGCCGCGTCGTGCTGGCCTTCGATGCCGACGCCGCGGGCACCCGGGCAGCGGAGCGTATCTACGGCTGGGAGGCCCGGCACGACCTCGAGGTGGCAGTCGTCCGCCTCCCCGAGGGCGAGGACCCGGGCGCGCTCGCAGCCCGGGAGCCGTCCCTGCTCGTCGAGGCGGTCGCGGCCGCGCAGCCGTTCCTCGCGTTCCGCCTCTCCCGGTTGCTCGCCGAGGCAGAGTTCGCCTCCCCGGACCGGCGCGCGCGCCTGGCGCGCGATGCGCTCACCCTGGTGGCGGAGCACCCGGACGAGCTGGTCCGTGACCACTACGTGATGGAGGTGGCGACTCGCTGCCGCCAGGACGACCGGGCGCTCAGGCGCCTGCTCGGAACGATGCTCCCGGGGGCGCGTGCGGGGACGTCAGGGGGGCGCCAAGACGGTCCGGGCCGGGTCGCTCCGCAGGGGCGAACGGGCCCATCGGCTTCGCCCGGGGCGACTGGCCCCTCTGGATCACACGGCCGCAGGGGCCCGACCGCTCCGCTCGGGGGCGTCGACGCTGCCGGAAGGCGAGGGGGGAACCGCGAGGAGGGCGCGGCCGCCGTGCCGGCGACCGCGCTCGAGGCGCTCCGGCTCGCCGTGCGTGACCCGGCCACGACGCTCGGCGAGCTCCGTGCGCCGCTGTTCCCTCCCGGGCCGGCACGGGAGGCGTTCCTCCTCCTCGAAGCCGCAGGAAGCACCCACGGTGCGGTCGACGCCGCCGAACGCGCCGGGGAGACGGAGCTCGCGGCGCTCCTGCGACGCCTTGCCGTCGATGCCGACGAGCCGGCGGAGGACGCGGTCGCTCGCCTCGTCCTCGACGCCACTCGCCGCGCCCTCGACAGCGCAGATCGCGAGGCGCGAGCCCGTCCTGACCAGGCCGGGGCACTGCTGGTGATCGTGCGCTGGCTCAAGGAGACCGCCGCGCTGTTGCAGGAGGATCCGGCGCGCCGAGACGCCGAGGCGGCGTTGGTAGCCTGGCTCTGCGAGCCGCAGGGCGTGCCCGGAGAGACCGCGAACGGTGGCCTCCTCGGTGAAGGGGCTGGCGTGGGGGGAGATGTCGCCGGGCCGACCGGTGCGGAGGCATAGGCCACGCTGCCGGGAGGGACGCGAGTGGACGAGGGGAGGGCGCGGATCCGCGACCCGCGGAGCGTCGGGTCGACGGCGGTGTCGGGATCCGACGCAGAGGACGAGTCGTCGCGCCGGGCGCCCGGTCTACCCGGTCAGCCGGTCGTGCTCGCCGGCGGGGGTGACCGCGCCGCCACAGACCCGGTTCGGGCGTACCTGCGAGAGATCGGCAAGATCCCTCTCCTCACTGCCGAGGAGGAGCTCGAGCTGGGTCGCCGGGTCACGGAGGGCCAGCTCGCCGCCCGGAGGCTCGCTGCGATCCGGGCTGGTTGCCCCAGCGGTGAGCTCGACGCCCCTCACGGGCCCGAGGAGGCGGCGGTCGCGGCGGGCCTCGAGGCGAAGTCGGCGCTCATCCGGGCCAACCTGCGCCTCGTCGTCTCGATCGCGAAGCGCTACCGCAGCCCCGGCGTTGCCCTCCTCGATCTCATCCAGGAGGGCAACCTCGGCCTGATGAGAGCGGTGGAGAAGTTCGACTACACGCGGGGCTTCAAGTTCTCCACCTATGCGACGTGGTGGATTCGCCAGGCTGTGATCCGGGCACTCGCCGACCAGGGACGCACCATCCGCATTCCCGTCCACGTCGCCGAGGCGCTCCAGCAGCTGGCCGGGGTGGAGCGGCAGCTCGCGCAGAGCCTGGGGCGAGAGCCCCGGGTCACCGAGATCGCTGCGCAGCTGGGTCTGGCGCCGGAGCGGGTCCGCGAGCTCCATCAGGTCCGACTCGAGACCCTCTCGCTGCAGGCCGCGGTGGGCGGGGGGGACGAGCTCGAGCTCGCGGACCTGCTCGCGGACCCGAGCGCCGTCCTGCCGGCTGATGCCGCGACGCAGCTGCTCTTGGGCTCGGCCATCGAGGAGTCCCTCCGCGGTCTCTCCTCGCGGGAGCGAGAGATCGTGGCGCTGCGCTTCGGCCTCGACGACGGCCAGGCGCGGACCCTCGAGGAGGTCGGCCGCCACCTGCAGGTGACGCGCGAGCGGGTCCGCCAGATCGAGGCCAAGACGCTTGCAAAGCTCCGCCACCCACTGCGCGCCGAGCCCCTCCGTGCGTACCTCGAGGACCGATGAGGCTTCGGTGACGCCGAGGTGGAGGCGGATGCCCGTCGAGGCGGGATGCCCGGTGGGCGGCTGGCGACCTTCGAGGCGTGGTGCCGCTCGGGGCGGACCGCCTGGTAGCGTCGTCGCCGCCGATCCGGGGTAGCTCAATTGGCAGAGCACGCGGCTGTTAACCGTGTGGTTGAGAGTTCGAGTCTCTCCCCCGGAGCTCGACGCGGGCCCGTAGCTCAGTGGCAGAGCAGGGCACTCATAATGCCTCGGTCGCAGGTTCGATCCCTGCCGGGCCTACCCGGTCGGGTCTCGAGGGAGTCGCCGGTGAAGAGGAGCTGGGCGTGAAGGGAGCGGCGGTGTCTCCGCGCAGGCGGCCGCTCGGCCCGGGAGCCGAGGTCGGCTCCGGGACCCGCCTGCTCCTGGTTCGCCACGCCAAGGCGGGCGATCGTCGTCGTGCCGCCGGGCCAGACGTCCTCCGACCGCTGAGCCCTCCCGGGCGAGCCCAGGCCGCTGCACTCGTGACCTCCCTCTGGCCACTGGTCGCCCCCGCTGTCGACCTCGAGCAAGCGCCGGCTCGGGGTCGTGCTGGGCCGCTGGGGGACGGGGCCGAGCGGGGAACGGGAGCGACGGCGAGCCGGCCTCAGCCTGGGACCGGCCGAGTTCGGGTGTACTCGAGCCCGGCCAGGCGGTGCGTCGACACCGTGGCGCCGCTCGCAGGCGCGCTCGGTGTCGCGGTCGCCGAGGTGCCGGCGCTCGGTGAGGGGGATGCTGGCGCTGCGCTCGCCTTCGTCCGGGGGTTCCTCGAGACCGTGCGGGCCGAGGAGCCCGAGGGCGAGTTCGCCGTCACCGTGGCCTGCACCCACGGTGACATCCTGCCGGTGACCGTTGCGGCGCTCGTCGGCGAGGCCGGGGGCCTCCTGCCGACGGCGCCGCCCGCAGCAAAGGCGTCGACCTGGGTGCTCGAGTGGGGGCCGGACGGCGGTCTGCACCAGGCGACCTACCTGGCCCCGCCGG
>JAJYWE010000047.1 GCA_021791675.1 Actinomycetes bacterium
AGCCGCCCGCCCGAGGTCAGCTCCCGGTTGAGGAAGAGGTTCTTGTACACCGGCAGCTGCGGAACGAGCGCCAGATCCTGGTAGACCGTCTCGATCCCGTGCGCCCGAGCCTCCTGGACGCTCCGGAAGTGGACTTCGTGGCCGTCCAGGTAGATGTGACCCTCGTCCGGCCGCTGGAAGCCGCAGAGGATCTTCACGAGGGTGCTCTTGCCTGCGCCGTTGTCGCCGACCAGGCCGAGCACCTCACCGCGGTCCAGGTGCATGTCGACGCCGCGGAGTGCGACCACGGCACCGAAGTGCTTCGCGACGCCCTCGGTACGCAGGACGGGCTCGGGGGGACCGCCCACGGCGCCACTCCCGGTCACTCCGGTGTCCCCGGTCACGTCGGCGCCTTTCGTTGGACGGTCAGCTTGGCGAGCTGCACGTTGGCGATCATTGCAAGGAGGATCGCCGCACCGAGAATCAGGATGAAGGTGTTGGCCGAGATCCCGATGATGGTCAGTCCGACGTAGAGGACACCGAGCACGATCGCCCCGACGAGCGCGCCGATCACGGTCCCCCGGCCCCCGGTGAGCGCGGTGCCCCCGATGACCGCTGCGGCGATGGCGTAGAACATCTCCTGGGTGCCGTCCGTCCCGGGGTCGAGCACGTTGATACGCATGGCGTCGATGATCCCGATGAATGCGGACAGCACCGAGCAGACGACGAACGCCCAGATCTTCACTCGGTTCACCGGGATCCCGGCCTCCGCAGCTCCCGTCAGGTTCCCCCCCGTCGCGGTCACGTGCATCCCGAAGCGCGACCGGTTGAGCACCACGTACATCACGGCGACGATCGCCAGCGACCAGAGGATCTCCGACCAGACGTAGATCCCGAGCACCTTGCCGATGGCGCTCGACTGCCCGGGCATCGTGAGCTGCTGCGCGTTCGAGGTCGTGAGCATGACGCCGTCGAGCGCGAACAGGGTGCCAAGCGTCGTCACGAAGGAGGGGATGTTGAGCCAGGTCGTGATGACGCCGTTGATCACCCCGATCAGCCCCGCAACCACCAGGGAGAGCAGGATGGCCACGATGAGGGGGAGCCCTGCGCCCGCCAGGTAGTTGACGACGAAGGGGATGAAGATGAACACCGTCCCGGCCGAGAGGTCGACCTCCGCGCACACCAAGAGCAGCACCTCGCCCGCCCCGATGACTGCGATCGGCCCGACGAACTGGGAGAGGTTCTGGATGTCGGAAACGCTGAAGAAGTTGGCCGAGGCGATCGAGAAGTAGACGAACAGCGCGACGGCGACGATGAGGATCGCCGCCTCGCGCCGCTCGAGCAGGGACCTCCACAGCGGCCGGCGCGGGAGCTCAGCGGGGGGTGGGGCCTCCCGCGGGGCGGCCCCACCCCCCGTCACGTCGAGCACGGGGGTCTGCGCCATGGCTACGCCGGGGCCGGCAGGCTCGACGGGGCGGTGAGCACCTTCTGCGCCGAGGTGCTGCCCTCGTAACGGGACGGGACGGCGAGGTACGAGTCGACGATCGACTTGTCCACGAACTTGAGCCCGGTGTCGGTGTCCGAGGGTCGAAGCAAGCCCCCCGACATCTGGTAGAGGAAGAGCTGGAAGATCGGGATGAAGCCCTGCAGGTAGGCCTGCTGGTCGATCGAGAACTCGAGCGAGCCAGCCTTGATTGCGTCCAGCTCCGGCACGGCGACGTCCCAGCCGGAACCGTAGACCTTCCCTTGGAGCCCCTTGCTCACGATCGTCTTGGAGACCGCCTCGCCGGAGCCGTCGTCCACCGCGTAGAGGAACTTCGCGTCCTGGTGGCCCTCGTACCAGGCCGGGACCGCAGCGAACTCCTGCGACAGCAGTGCGCCCGTCGCCACCTCGTCAAGGGTGACTCCCGCTGGCCCGAAGACCGACTTGGCGCCGTCCATACGAGGCTGGATGTTCGCGGTGCCCGGGGTGGCGATCATGCCACCGACGAGGTCACCCTTGGAGACGTAGCCCTTCTGCAGGATGCGCTCGGCGGCCGCGACGCCGGCTGCGAAGAGGTCCTGGCCGATGTAGGCCATCTGGTTGTTGGGTGAGTTGGCGGGCGGGTTGGCGTTGTAGGCCACCACCGGGATGCCCGCCTCGAGCGCCTTGTTCGTCGGCTCGATGAAGCCGGTCGGGTCGATCACCGGGACGCCGATGCCTGCGACCTTGTCGGCGATCGCCGTGTCCATCGCGGTCACCATCTGGGAGACGATGGAGTCCGCCGAGCCCGTCCAGGTGTAGCTCACCCCGAGGAGGTTGCACGCGTCGGACGCGCCGTAGCGGGTGGGGACGAAGAACGGGTTGGTCGTGACGTGGTTCACCAGCGCGAAGGTCCAGTTCGGGTGCTTCGCGAACGGGTCCTTGCCCTGCCCGCCGAACCCGCTCGCGCCGTTCGCCGGCGAGCTGCTGCACGCCTCGAGGAGTGCCCCGAGGAACGGTACGGCGGCGGCGGCAACTCCCGCGTTCCGCAGGAAGCGACGCCGGGAAACCTCGTGCTCCTTCGGGTCGACCTCTTTGACTTCGTATGACATGCTGCCCGTCCCCTCCGCTCTCGAGCTGGGGCGGCTCTCGCCACCGCACGCTCTCCTGTCAAGGTCGCCCCTGCGGGGCGCCATACTGCTTCTCTCGCATCTTCTCTCGCATCGAGCATTCGGTTTCTCTCGCATCGAGCATTCGGTTTCTCTCGCATCGAGCATTCGGTTGCTTCTACCGAGCGCTCCGAAGCAGCGAGAACCGCAAGCTCATCCCGCCCCGCTGGATTGCACGCATGTCCAATCCCTCTGTCTCCTGCGGGTTCGTGGTCAGGACCGCAGGAGGCTCCCTGGACGCCTGCTTCCCTTCCCGACCCCTACCTCGGCGCCATGCATGGGCCGGGCGGGGCCGGGGCTGGCGGGCGTGGCGCCCCGCTGCGGGCCCACGCACCGAGCTGCGCTCAACCTCCCCCCATCAGGACCCCCTTCTCCTCGCCCTCGGTTCGGAAGGGTACGTTACACCCACAGCACCCCCGGCGCGCGTCACGGCGCCGAGCGATCCCCGACCGACACCCACGCCCGCGAGCTCGCCGAGGTCTCGATCGCAGCGATCACCCGCGCGGCGGCGAGGGCGTCCGGCACACCACCGGGCGCCGGCTCCCCCCCGAGCACCGAGGCAACGAAACGGCTCGCCTCCACGACCTTCAGGTCGTCGTAGCTCATCGAGATCGCGGGCCCGGGCTGGAAGCGGTGGTACTCGCCGTGACCGGGTCGCGCGAGCACGCGCTGGAAGCCGACGTCGCCCCCTGCGCCGCCCGCCACGTAACGGTCGAGCTCGTTCATCCGCTCGAAGTCCCACCGCACGGATCCCTCCGTCCCGTAGAGCTCGAAGCCGAGCGAGCAGTGCGGGCCGACGACTGCCCTGCCCACCTCCAGGTAGCCACCCAGCCCCGATGCGAAGCGCACGAGCGCTCGCGCAGCGTCCTCGTTCTCGACCGGCGCGCTCGGTCCCCCGCCGACTGTGAAGTGCCCCGCGTCCTCGCTCGTCGGAAGCGGGCGTTCGGGGATGAGGAGGTCCGTGGTCGCGACGACCTCGGCCACCGGCCCGAGTAGGAACTGGGCGAGATCGGCGACGTGGCTCATCAGGTCACCGAGAGCCCCGGAGCCCCCGAGCGCCCGCCGGAACCTCCAGGAGAGCACCCCGTCGGGCCTCGAGGCGTAGTCGTTCAGGAACCACCCGCGATAGCCGGTCGGCACACCGAGCGCTCCGGACGCGACGAGCGCACGGACGTGCTCGACGAGGGGGACGTAGCGGTAGTTGAACCCGACGGTGGTGACGACGCCGGCCTCGGCGACCGCCCGCGCGATCTCCTCGGTCTCGGCGGCGTCCCGCCCGAGCGGCTTCTCTCCCCAGAACGGCTTGCCGGACCGGGCAGCTGCCACACCCATGTCCCGGTGGAGGTAGTTGGGTGCCGCGACCGAGATGACGTCCACCTCGGGGTCCGCGACGACCTCGCGCCAGTCCTCCGTGACCGACGCGTACCCCAGCTCGGTGGCGAGGGCTCGCCGCGCGGGGCTCGGGTCCGCAGCAGCAACGAGGCGGATGTCGACCTCGAGCTCCGGGAAGTGCTCCGCCAGGCGGCGATAGGAACGCGTGTGGAGCTGGCCCATCCACCCCACGCCGAGCAGCCCGACACCGATCGATCGGCGGGTCATCGATACCACTCTCCCTCTGCCGGCACCGGCACGGGCCGGCCTGCGGCGCACGAGCGCTCCGCTGCCTCGGCCACGACGAGGGCAGCGAGGGCGTCCTTCGGTGGACAGGGATTCTCTCCCGTCCCGGCGACGAGCTCGACGAACCGGCTCGTCTCCGCCGCGAAGGCGGTCGAGAACCGGTCCAAGAAGCCGGCGTAGGGGTTCGCCGGCCCGTGCAGCGAAGTCTCGCCAGCCGGCTCGAGGACCCCGGCCGACCACGCCGACCCACCCTCGCCCGAGGCCTGGACAGCCCGGAGCGGGGTTCGCTCCCCGAGGCCGATCGTGAGCGAGTCGCGCTCGCCGAAGATCTCGGTGCGTGCGTCGTAGCCGACCGGATCGTGCCGACAGCCACTCGCGCTGACCACGAGCCCGTCGTCCATCGTGAGGAGCAGCGTCGCCGTGTCGACATCCCCGTGTTCGGGGAACATCGGATGCGCGCGATTGCTGGCGACCGCGTAGACCTCGACGACCTCTCTCCCCGTGAGGAAACGCGCCGCGTCGATGTCGTGGACGAGCAGGTCACGAAAGATCCCACCCGACGCCTCCAGGAAGGTCTCCGGGGGCAGCTCGTGGTCGTGCGCCACGCTGTGCAGGTGGTAGAGCCGACCGAGGCGACCGTCGGCGACTCTCGCCGCCGCCTCGCGATAGGCGGGGTCGGAACGCCGGTGGAAACCGACCTGGATAGCGACCCCCCGCTCCTCACCCAGGCGGGCAAGGCCGACTCCCTCGGAGACGTCGAGCGTGAGCGGCTTCTCGACGAAGATCGGGACGCCGAGGGCGAGCGCGGCGCGGACAACGTCCGCATGGAGAGAGGTGACGACTGAGACGACCACCGCGTCGACGCCGGCGGCGAGCGCGTCGTCGGGAGCGGCCACCTGGATCGTCGCCGGGAAGTCTGCCTGCGTCGCGGACCGCGAGCCGACGACCACCTCCACGCCGGGCGTCTCCGACAGCAAGGCCGCTCGGCGCCTGCCCATCCGGCCCGCTCCGAGCACCGCAACGCGCACGTGCGCCCCCCGTCTCTCGCGTCGGTTCCGCCGCTCCCGCCGGCGGCGGGGCAGCAGGTAACGGGTCCCGTTTCTAGGTGTCCGACTCGGCCCTGTCAAGCGGGCGCCGCCACCCGTGGTGACCCCGGACGCGACAGCCCTGCGCGCAACCGACCCGGGCCGCCATCGCTTCCGCTCGGTTGCCCTCGGCATCGGCGGCGCGTAGCGTGGTCACGTCGCCCGGTACCGCCTAGGACACGGTCTGCCACCTCGTCTTGCATGAGCGTTCCCGCCGACCGCCCAACGGTGTCACGAACGGTCGAGACGCCAGCGGGGAGGAGCCCCGGCGCGTGACCACGCGAGCGCGCGAGATGAGACCGCGAGGAGGGCACGTGAGGGAGCAGGCTCGAGTTCGTCGGACGGTCGGCCAGGCTCTCGTCGAGTTCCTCGCCGTCCAGTTTGCGGAACGCGACGGAGCGGAACAGCGCTTCGTTCCCGGAGTGACGGGGATCTTCGGTCACGGCAACGTGTCCGGGCTCGGACAGGCGATCGCGCAGGCGACCGACCGGCTTCCCTATGTCCAGGGGCGGAATGAGCAGTCCCTCGTCCACCTCGCCGCTGGCTTCGCACGCGAGTCCCGCCGTCTCGCGACCCTCGCCGTGACCTCCTCGATCGGGCCGGGCGCCACCAACATGGTGACCGGCGCAGCGCTTGCGACCATCAACCGCCTCCCCGTCCTGCTGCTCCCCGGTGACGCCTACGCCACCCGTCTCCAGGGGTCGGTGCTCCAACAGCTCGAGCACCCGGTCGAGCTCGGGCTCAGCGTGAACGACGCGTTCCGACCCGTGAGCCGCTTCTTCGATCGGATCAGCCGGCCGGAGCAGCTCCTCACGGCCCTCCCCGAGGCGATCAGGATCCTGACCAGCCCCGACGAGTGCGGTGCCGCCGTGCTCGCGCTCCCGCAAGACGTCCAGAGCGAGGCGTACGACTACCCGACGAGCTTCTTCGAGCCGCGGACCTGGAGCATCCGACGCCCGACACCGGATGTCGGGGCGACCCGCGCGCTCGCCCGACTGCTGGTCGAGGCGGAGCGCCCGTTGATCATCGCCGGCGGCGGTGTCTGGTACTCCGGTGCCGAGGAGGCCCTCGAACGCTGTTCCGCTGCTTGGGGCGTGCCGGTCACCGAGACCTTCGCCGGGAAGGGCGCACTCGTCGCCGACAGTTGGCGGGCCATGGGTGGCATCGGCGTGGAGGGGAACCCCGGGGCCAACGCCCTCGCAAGACAGGCGGACCTCGTGATCGCCGTCGGGACTCGTCTCGGCGACTTCATCACGGCCTCGGCGTCCCTCTTCCAGGACCCAGCCGTACGCTTTGCCGGCGTCAACGTGAGCGGCCACGATGCAGCGAAGCACGGCGCGCTCCAGGTCATCGGCGACGCGCGCCTGGTGCTCGACGCCCTCGCCGATGCGGCCCCGACGGGTGTCGAGCGAGCCGCTTGGCAGGCAGAGGCGGTTGCTGCGAAGGAGGGCTGGCTGGCCGCCCGCGCCCAGGCTCTTCGCGCCACGATCGACGGCGTGCCCACCCGGGCCGCGGTGCTCGGCCTGCTGAACGAGCGCGCACGTCCGGGAGACTGCGTCGTCGCTGCCGCGGGCGCCCCCCCGGGCGACCTCCTCAAGGCGTGGGATGCCTCCGGCGGTCGCCGCGCGCACATCGAGTTCGGCTACTCCTGCATGGGCTACGAGATCCCGGGCGGGCTCGGGGCACGTCTCGCCCGCCCGGCGGGCGAGGTCGTCGTGCTCGTCGGCGACGGCACCTACCTCATGAGCCCGACCGAGCTCGTGACCGCGGCGCAGGAAGGTCTGAAGGTCACGGTCGTCGTCCTCGACAACCATGGCTTCCAGGTGATCCGCCGCCTCCAGATGAACCGGGTGGGGTTGAGTTTCGGGAACGAGTTCCTCGCGCGCAGCGGTGCGCCGCTCCAACTCGCGCCCCGGCCGAACGAGAGCGAGCACGCAGGCACCGTCGCTGGCCGCCTCGAGGGGCCTGCCGTCACCCTCGATTTGGCAGCAACCGCGCGCGGCTTCGGTGTCGGGGGCGTCGCGGTCCAGACCCTCGAGGATCTCGAACGAGCGCTGGATGTGGCCCGCGCGGCCACGGGCACCACCGTCATCGTGGTGGAGGTCACCCGCTACGACGACCTCCCCCCCTCCGAAGCCTGGTGGGACGTCGCCCCGGCGGAGGTCTCGGCAGAGCCCGAGACGCAGGCCCGACGCGCCGACTACGAGGCCGCCCGCCGCTCCCAGCGCTACTACCGATGACCGGTGCACTCGGGGTCGGCGGCGGTCGTCTCGGCGTCGCGCTGCTCGGAGCGGGTCGGATCGGGACTCTGCACGGAGGGAACCTGGCCCGGCTCGCCGACCGGTTTCGCATCGCGGGTGTGGCCGACCCCGACGCAAATGCTGCGCGAGCCCTGGCAGACCGGCTGGGGGCAGAGGTGTGGCCCTCCTGGGAAGAGCTCGTCGCCAGCCCGGGTGTCGAGGCCGTGCTCGTCTGCTCTGCCACTGCGGTGCACGCGGACCAGGTCGCGTTCGCCGCTGCCGCCGGCCGTCACGTCTTCTGCGAGAAGCCGCTGGCGGAGGACCTCACCGGTGTCGAAACCGCTCTCGCCGCAGTCGAGACGGCCGGCGTCGTTCTCCAGGTGGGCTTCAACCGGCGCTTCGATCCGGGGTTCGCAGCACTCGCCCGGGCCATCACTGCCGGAGAGCTCGGACGACTGGTGCAACTTCGGATCACCTCTCGCGACCCAGAGCCACCCCCGCCGTCGTACCCGCGAGGACCCGGTGGTCTCTTCACGGACATGACGATCCACGACCTCGACCTGGTCCGGTTCCTCAGCGGCGACGAGGCCGTCTCGGTGAGTGCCTTCGCGCGCAGCCTGGTCGACCCGGCCGCAGCCGAGGCCGGAGACGTCGACGTCGCCGTCCTCGTGGCGAACCTCTCCGCCGGGGGCTTCGCGGTGATCGAGAACTGCCGTCGCTCGACCTACGGCTACGACCAGCGGGCGGAGGCGCACGGGAGCGAGCGGACGGCCTGGGCCGGGAACCCGCTCCCGAACCAGCTCGTCGTCGCCGACGCGACGGGCGCGCGCGGCGCCCCCCTCTACCACTTCTTCCCGGAGCGCTACGCCGAGGCCTACGTGGCGGAGCTGGTGGCGTTTGCGGCCGCCTGCCGGCGCGCAGCACACGACTCCGCTGGCGCTGACTCGACTCGCGACGAGCTTCCTCCCGTCGAGCTCGAAGCGGCCGGCGAGCGAAGCCCCCTCGTCTCGGCCGGCGGACGCACGCCGCTCGCCTCGCCCCGCCCACCCGGGCCAGCGACGGGCGAGGACGCGCGAGCGGCGTTGTTGCTCGCGCTGGCGGCCCAGCGGTCGCTCGAGTCGGGTGGGACCCCAGTCCTGGTCGGGGGGCCATCCGAAGAGGATCGCGGAGCCGCCCCCCGCGGCCAGCGAGAAGGAGAGGGAGAGACATCGTGAGCATCACCATCGGGAACGCACCGACCTCGTGGGGAATCGAGCGGCCGAGCGACCCCACCTACCCGAGCTGGGAGACCGTCCTCGATGAGGTCGCGCTCTCGGGCTACACCGGCATCGAGCTCGGACCCCTCGGCTTCTTCCCGACGGACCCCGCGACGCTTCGGGACGCGCTCGACGCCCGCGGGCTGCAACTGTCGGCCGGCGTCTTGATGGAGGTCCTCCACGACCCGTCGACCACCGACGAGGTCGTCGCAAAGGCCGAACAGATCGCGGCGCTGCTGGAGGGGCTCGCCTGCACGCGCCTCGTCACGATCACCAGCTGGACCCCGGGTCGGATGGCCACAGCGGGCCGACCGACGGCGGCCGAGCGTCTCGGCAAGCAGGAGTTCGCCACGCTCTGCGACACCGTCCACGCAATCGCGGACGTTGCCGGGCAACGCGGCGTGCGCGTGGCGTTCCACCCGCACGCCGGGACCGGCATCGAGTTCGAGGACGAGGTCGACCACCTGCTCGACTCGACGGATCCGACGCTCGTCGGCCTCTGTGTCGACACGGGGCATGCCGCCTACGCTCGCACCGATCCGATCGCGCTGCTCGACCGCTACGGCGAGCGGGTGACCCACGTCCACCTGAAAGACGTCGATCCACGCGTCCTCGTGGCGGTCGACGCCGAGGCGCTCGGGTTCTGGGAGGCGTACGCGAGGGGGATCTTCTGCCCACTGGGTCGAGGACTGGTCGACTTCCGCGCCGTTGCGGAGACCCTCGCACGCGTGGGCTACCAGGGATGGGCGACCGTCGAACAGGACGCGAGCCCGACGGGGGACTCCGTGCCCCTCGAGGATGCCCGCGCCTCCAGGGCCCATCTCCGGGCCGTCGGCCTCGGCGACTGACGAGACGCTCGGCCCGGCCCGCACTCGCCGGCAGCGCACACCCCCCGGGCGCTCAGCCCGGCTGTCCGATCGGGAGGCGTGGGTCGGGCACCTCCTCGGCCCAGCGCTCCCGGATCCAGTGCTGGGTCGGGTCGTCGCAGTAGCACATGGTCCGCTCCGGTGCCGGGCCGGCGAGCACGTTCAGGAAGTACATCGTGTGGCCGGGCACGGCGACCGACGGGCCGTGGTAACCGCGGGGCACCAGGAAGACGTCCCCGTCCCGCATCACCTCCGTCACGTCGAAGTCCCCTTCGGCCGCGTAGACGCGAAACAGCCCGTGCCCACCCTCGCCGGCGAAGCGGAAGTAGTAGATCTCCTCCAGCACCGCCTCGCCGGTCTCCGGGTCTTCCCGGTCGTGCTTGTGGGGCGGGTAGGACGAGAAGTTCCCCGGCGGGGTGAGGACCTCGACCGAGCAGAGCTTGTCCGCGGGGAAGGCGTCCGGCGAGAGGAAGTTGTGGACCTGGCGTGTCGCGTCACCCGCCCCGCGGACCTCGACGCGGACCTCCCCGACCGGGCAGTAGGCCGGATCCAGCCGGCGCGTGGCCCGCGCCCCGGGGAGTGCCACCTCCACACCGCCGGCGGAGCTGATCCGCACCTCGGTCTCGATCGGTACGTACGCGAAGTCACTCGGGCCGTCGAAGACCGAGGCCCGACCGGCGAGGGTGAAACGCTTCGCCTCGACCTCCACCAGGCACGATCCCGCGAGCGGCAGGACGGCCAGCTCCTCGCCGCCCGTCTCCAGTACCCGGGCCTCCCCGGGGGCGAGCCCGAGCACCCGCAGGCTGCTGTAGGTCCAGCCAGCTCGTTCGGGCGTCACCACCACGGGGTCCGCACCCGCCGCGGCCGTGCCAGCCGGAAGGTAGAGGTCTTCCTTCGTCGTCATCCCGTCCTCCTCACGCCTGCGGCGGATCCTTGCTCCGCCGTCGCGCGGGCCGCAGCACGCGCGGCCCCGAAGCGGTCGATGGTCTCCACGAACCGGTCGCCAACCCGCCCGGAGAGTGCCTCGTCGTCGAGCTCGCCCGCAAGCCAGGCGCCAGCTGGCGCCTCGAAGATGGTCCGGCCGACGGCGAAGCCCCGGCAGAGCGGCTGTCCCGCGGCGGCGGTGAAAGCGGCGTGGAGCTGCTCCTCCGTGGACCCCTGCCCGAGCACGAGCAGGCCCCGGCAGGCGATGTCGCTCGCCTCTACCGCCCCGGCGAGGCGGGCCCAGTCGGCGGGGTGCGGGCTCGGGGGGAGCTTCCACCACTCCGGCTCGAGCCCGGCCCCGAGGAGCCGCTCGACCACCTCGGGGAGCTCGCCTTCTCCGTAACGCTCTCCTGGGGGCGCTTGGAGCTCGACGAGCAGTTCGCGCTCGGTGCGACGGCACGCCTCTTGGACCCGGGTGAGCGTGGCGACCTGCGCGGCGAACTGCCCGGCCGGGTCGTCGAGGCCGAGATAGGCGAGCACCTTGATCACGTGGTCCCGCGGCCAGCTGTGGAGGAAGCTCGCGAGGTCGGGCTCACCGAGCACGCGGAGTGGCCGGCTTGCCGGCTCGTCCAGGGCCCTCGCGACGAACCAGCCGCTCCCGGACGCGAGCTCGAGCACCCGTTCCCCGTAGCGGTCGTCCACCAACACCCCCACGTCGCCCCTCCCCCCGGCAACCGAGGAGAACCCACGCCAGATCAACTCCTTCAGGATGGGGAGGCGCGACCGGGAAGCACCGAGGCGATCCGCCAGCTGCTCGAGCTGCCAGCGGTGGTCGAACGCGAGGACGTAGAGCGAGCTGGGTGACGTCGCACGCCCCGCGAGCCGATGAAGCTGCCCGAGTCGATGGTCCTCGGCCGGGCGCCGGGGAGGGATCGACCGCGCGAGAAATGCCTCGAGCTCGGGCGCCGTCGGCATCGCCGGCGCGCAGCCTCGCCGCGCGATGACGAGCGCGCCGACGGCGTTGCCACGGACCGCGCACGCCTCGAGCGCCGAGCCACGGAGCCAGCCCGAGAGGAATCCGGCGAGGAACCCGTCCCCGGCTCCGGCAGCATTCACGACATCCACCGCGAAGCCCGGGGCCCGGACACCAGCCCCGTCCAGGTCGGTCGGGATCGGTCCGTCGAGCACCACGGAGCCCGAGGCACCGCGCTTCACGACCAGGACCGCAGCGCTCAGCTCTCGGATCCGCTCGAGCGCTCGAGAGAGGTCCTCGGAGCCCCCGGCGATGCGCAGCTCGGCCTCGGTCCCGACGACCAGGTCGCAGCGGGGCAACAGTGCCTGGATCGCGTCGGTGGCCGCCGTAGAGGGCACTGCGTCGAGCGTGCCGCCGTCCGGCCCGACGGCACCCCAGAGCACGGGCCGGTAGTCGATGTCCAGGACGATCCGCGCACCGCCCGCTCGAGCCAGGGTGACGACTCGGTCCACTGCGGCGGCGAGGCCGGGGCGGGAGAGATAGGTGCCGCCGACCAGCACGGCCCCCGCCCGCGCGACGACCCCTTCGTCCACGTCGTCGGGTTCGAGCGACAGGTCCGCGCCGTCCTCGGCGAAGAAGATCCGTGGGAAGCCGTCGGTCTCACGCACGGCGAGCAGCACGAGGCTCGTCAGCTTTCCCGGCACGGTCCGTACGGCAGTCGTGTCGACACCCTCTGCCTCGAGGGTGGATCGAACGAACCGCCCCATCGCTTCGTCCCCGACTCCGGTGAGCATCCCCGTCCGCACGCCGAGGCGAGCGAGGCCGACTGCGGTGTTGAGCGCCGAGCCCCCGACGTACTTGGCAAAGCTGTCCGCCTCCTCGAGACGCGCGCCGTCCTGCTCTGCGTAGAGATCGACATCGGCTCGTCCCATGGCCAAGAGCTCGAGCCTGCCGGTGGCCCCGGCTGCTTCACGCTGCGACACCGCGCCTCCTCACTCTGGCATGTGCCCGACCCCGGGGCACGCGGGCTCTGTCTCTCTGCTGCCACGAAGTCTCTCTCGGCCACGAACCCGCAGTGGAGCCGCAGCGGCGCCGAACCACGGCACGGGTCGGCGCGCCGCCAGCTCTCTCACCCTACCCACGGACGAGGGAGGAGAGCCGAAACCTCGGCACGATCCCCCCAGTCCTCAACCCGCTCGGGGGGCCCGCTCCATGCACCACATCGTCGGCCCCTCCTCCCCCAGGGCGAGCGTGGCCGTGACCTCGAAGCCGTGGCGCGCGTAGAAGGGGACGTTCCGCTCCTTCGAGGACTCGAGGTAGGCGGGCAGTCCCTCCTCGTCGCAACGTCGGAGCACCGGTCCGAGCGCGGCCGAACCGAGCCCCTGGCCCTGACGTGCGGGCTCGGTTCCGAGCACCATGAGGTACCAGTGCGGGTAGGTGGGGTGGTGCTTGCCGACCTGCGAGAAGTCCCGGGCCGTCGTCACCATGCGGTGCCCGAAGGGCAGCGCGACCCTGAGCAGCGACCACAGCTCACCGGGTCGGACGGTGTTCGGCTGGCCCGGGCGCGAGAACGCGCCGAGCGCACCGCTTGCGTCCGGCGGGGACCAGAGCGCTGCCGACGCGCCACCGCCGGCGGCCGTCGCAACGCCACTCGGCAGGACCAACCGTCCGAGCAGCGCGCCGAAGAAGGAGCGGAGGCGCGCCCCCCGCAGGTGGGCGCTACCGAGCAGGTACCCCATGACCGGGTCGTCGTCGAACGCCCGGGCGAGCATCGCGGCGACCGGCCGCACCTCGCCCGGCTCGACATCGGCGACCGTCGCCGCATCGCGCCCCGGGACCACCGGCGCACCCTACCAGCGCTCTCGTGCAACAGAATGCGCTGCGGCCAGAGCGGGCTCGGCGGTCACGGCGCGAGACCACCCGGGTCCGGAGGGACGTCGACCGCGTGCGCACGGAGAACCTCGAGCGGGACGACGTCGAGTGTCCGCTCGTGGGTGGAGGCGAGCACCACGAAACAGGCAGCTCCGTCGAGGTGGGCGCGCAGCCAGTTGCGCGCCGTGACGCACCAGCGATCGCCGGGCACGAGGCCGGGGAACCGGTAGGCCGGCACCGGCGTGACGAGGTCGTTCCCGATGGAGCGCTGGTGCTCGAGGAACTCGGCCGTGACGACACCGCAGATGGTGTGCCTCCCCACATCCTGCGGCCCGGTCGAGCACGACCCGTCCCGGAAGAAGCCGGTCAGGGGGTCGGTCGAGCAGGGCTCCAACGGACCGCCGAGGACATTGCGTTCGACCACGTCCGTAGTCTCGCAGAGCTCGGCCGAGGGAGTCTCGCAGAGCTCGGCCGAGGGAGTCTCGCAGAGCTCGGCCGCTCGGGGCACCCGGCGGTAGGCCGCGGGAGCCGGAGCGGCTCACACCTCCGCGAGCACGGCGTACCAGAGCCGGTCGGCGACCGCCACGACGAGCTCGCCGAGTCGCGCGTAGGACCGGTAGAGCTCCCGGCTCGTGAGGAGCTCCCTCCCGGTCACCACATCCAGGAACGGCCCGCCGGGGGGAGAACCCGTACCGCCGAGAGGCTGCGGGCCGAGGAGCGCGCGCAGCGCGTCCCGGTAGACGTAGGCCACCGCGCGCCCCTCCGCCGTCGCCCGGTCGGCGGCGACCCCGGCTTCGCCGTGACCCTTGTGGAGCGCCCCGAACCCCTCGACGAGGTGGCCCATCCCGGCGTGGACGTGGCTCGCCATCGACTCGGCGAAGGAGTCCGGACGCCAGCCCAGCTCGTCCGCCTCAGCCGCGATATCGCGGAGCGCGTTGACGACGCGGTCGCACCGCTCCGAGAGCAGGTAGAGGTCCTCCTGGTCGATGGGGGTCGCGAGCGCCCCCCGGAGTGCCTCGAGGAGTGCCCGTCGCGCCCCGTCGGCCTCCCGTTCGAGCGCGGCCAGCTCATCCGGGCCGGGGGGACCCGCCTCACGCTCGATGCCTCCTGCGCCTTCGCGAACCCCTCCGCTCGCACTGCTCCCTGGTGCGGTGCTCGCGCCGCGGCCTTCACGCGCGCCGCTTCCTGCGCTCCTGTCGGCCCCGAGCCCCCCGCCACTCCCTGCGGTCCCGCCACGCCCCGTTGTCCCGTCGCCCCCTGTGGTCCCGCCACGCCCCGTTGTCCCGTCGCCCCCTGCGGTCCCGCCACTCCCCGTTGTCCCGTCGCCCCCCGCTCGCCCGCCGGCGGAGGACCAGGCGAGGAAGGCGGCGGCGGCGCGGACGGACACCTGGCCCTGCGCCACCAGGAGACCGACGACGTCCGGTGCCACCCGCGAGAAGAACCGGCGAAACCCCTGGGTCGGCCAGGGCCTTCGCGTGCTCCCGGCGCTCGGCTTGCTCTCGGCGCTCGGCGTGCTCACGGGAGCCGCCGCAGGATCTCGAACACGCCGGCCGCGAGCAGCGCCGAGGCCGGCACGGTCACCACCCACATCGCGAGGATCTCGAGCACCCCCGACCACCGGACGTGGTGCCGGCGTCCCGTCACCCCCGTTCCCACCATCGCAGAGGTGACCACCGTGGACGTCGAGAGCGGGAGGCCGACGACCCCGGCGAGAAGGATCATCCCCGCCGACGCGCTCTGCGCCGCCAGGTCGTCCACGGCCCCACCCTGTGCGAGCCCCCGGGACACCCTCGCCACCACCCGCCGCCCCCCGAGGACCGTGAAGAGCGCGAGCACGAGCGCCGAGAGGAGCCGCTCCCACGTCGCGATGCCGCCGGCGGAGCTGAGCGATGCCGTGCCCGCGACGGAGACGGCGAGGATGCCCATCGCCTTCTGGCCGTCGTTCGTCCCGTCCGCGAGCGCCACCGCAGCCGACGCCGCCCAGAGCCCGCCGTGGACACCGCCGAGGGCGCGTCGCGGTGCCCGATACGCGAGGCGCCGTGCGAGACGGTCGGCGACGCCGGCGACCGCGCCGGCAACGAAGGGTGCCAGGACGATGCCGGCGAGCACCCCCGTCACCCCAGAAAGCCGGACCCCCGTCACCCCACCCCAGTCGACCGCCTGCGTGCCACCGGCCACGACGCCGGCGCCCGCGAGCCCACCCACCAAGGCGACGCTGGCGCTCACCGGGAAGCCTCGGTGGGTGGTAACCCACGTGAAGACGACCGAGGTGAGGCACGCGGCAGCGAACACCGCGGCGGCGAGGTGCGGCCGGACGTGGACGATGCCCACGATCGTTCGAGCGACGGCCGCTCCGGCAAGGAGCCCACCGACGACGTGCCAGAGGACCGACCAGGCCGCAACTTGGGGGTAGCTTCCCGTTCGGGCCGACACGAGGGCTGCAGTTGCGTTCGGCGCGTCACTCACCCCGAGCAGCGCCGCCAGGCCGATCGCTCCCACGATCGCCAGCCCGCCCGCTACGGTCACCCCCTCCATGGCCCCTCCCGGTCGTCACACGCTAACGTGCTCGAGCGCCATCCGCCCCCGGCTGGCACCCCACCTCGCGCCGCCCGCGAGCAGCTCAGGCCGGCGCCCTGAGGGCAGCGGGCCCTCCCCGACAAGTTCGCCGGGCGGCGTAGGCTCGCGACGGTGACGCGGGAAGGCGACGAACAGGACCTGCTGGTCGTCGTCGAGGGCGACGAGGCCGAGTCGTCGAACTACCTGGACGCCAGCCCCTCCTGGAATCGGAGGGTGCCGCAGTGGGCGGGATCCGAGCCGAGCTGGGGCACCTTCGCGGCTGGGCGCGAGGGGGCCGGGCCGCCCGAGCCCGGCTGGGGTGACATCGCCGCCGATGCGGCGGACCCGGAAGTGCTCGACCGCCGAACCCCCCCACCGGCGAAGCGCGGGGCCCGGCCGCTCGACGCCGCCTCGCGCACCCGTCGTCGGCGTTGGCGGCTCGCTGGCGCGCTCGCGGTCGCCGCCATCGGGCTCGTGGAGGCTGCACTCTGGGTGCGGGCCACCGTCGACGCCTCCGCGGCCCGGCGGCTCGCCAGCTTCGTCGGAACGGCGCAACAGCTCGACCAGAGCCGGCGCGAAGACCTCGTGACGATGGGGACCGTCGGGACCCCGAGCGACCTCCCGGGCATCCGCGCTGCGGCCCCGGCTCTGTACCTGGAGGAGGCGCAGGCGTTCTCGTCCCTCGCGGCTCGGACCCGTGGCGTGACGGTGCTCCTCTCCGGCCGGCTCGTGCGTCTTCGTGCCACGGAGGCGGCGTCTCTCGCAACCATGGCCGCGACGCTCCGCGGGGACGGACACTTCCTCGCCGCTCACCCCCAGGACGTCCAGTTCTCCGGTGACGTGCTCGACGCCTTGGGCAGCTCCGGCGGGCAGGCTTCCGGGCAGCCCGCGATCGGGAGCTCTCCGGTCCTCGCCGGAACGCCGGACCTGCTCCCCGCCCTCGGCCGGCTCGGGGGCCTGGTCCGCGCGGCCGAGCAGGGTCTCTCGACCTCTCCACCGCGGGGCCCCGCGGTCCACCTGACCGCGGCGAACGCGGAGCTCGACCGGCTGCGCCAGCTGCTCAGCCAACCCAGCCGGGACACCCTGCTACTCGTGGGGCCCGAGGCGGTCACCCAGCTCGACCTCGGTCGGGACGTGTCTGGACCTGCGAACGTGGACTTTCCCGGCGTCACCTTCGACGGCCGTGACGGGATCGGGAGCGTGATCGCTCGCCCGGGCTGGGCCGCAGCGGTCGTCGTCTCCTTCGCCGAGAGCGCCGTGTTCTCGACACCGGCGAACCTCAACGGTCCCGGTCAACTCCTGGCCGTGCGATCGGGCGCCGTCGCACTCGCACCGGCTCGCTCGCCGAACGCCGTGTGGGTGCTCACGCTCGACCAGGCCGAAGAGGTCACCAGGACCGGGAAGGTGCTCGAGGGGCCCGTCACGGTCCCCGACAACCTGGTGCCAACGGGACTCGCCGCCGGCCAGGACCTCCTCCTCGCTTCCGGACCCTCGGCCGGGAGCTACGACGTGCGCAGCCTGGTGGCCTGGGACCCGCGCACCGGCCGGACCCACCTCCTCGCAGCCGGTCGCTGCACCCTCCCGCTCGCCGGTGGGGGCGACGTGATCGCCTGGGGCTCCTGCGGCCCACACGGCCACCCCGACGTGGTGCACGAACTGGACCTCGCGACCGGCCGGACGACCACGACGCGGGTCCCGCCCGGGCTCCTCCTCGACAACGAGGCCGAGGGCGCACTCACCCCGGTCGGCGACCGGCTCGCCCTCGAGGGCCTCTCGGCGAGCCAGCCCGGCGCCCCGGGCAGCCTCGTGCTGGTCAGCGCCGGGCGCAACGGACGCTCGGGCCTCGTCGCCCGCGTCGTCCCCGGGGCGCCGATGGTCAGTTCCACCCCGGACCTCACGTGGGCACCGGACGGTCGCCGGCTGGTGTTCCTCACGCCCGACACCAATGCGACCGTCGCGACGTGGGAAGTGGGGACTCCCACGTCAGTCGACATCCGCTACAACGCCGCGAACAACCCGTCGCTCAGCTTCCTCGGGAGCAGTGTCACACCAATCCTGGTCCTGACCGGGCCGAGCGCCTGACGTGACAGGTCAGGAGACCGACACCGCGTAGGCAGCGCGAGCGGTGGACGCCTGCTCCGGTGTCGCAACCGGATCGGTGACCACCGTCGGGAGAGGACGCCACGCCTCGGCAACCTCGAGGACGTCCCGCCCGTGGAGGACGGCTGCTGCCTGCACACACGCGCCACGTGCCACCAGCTCCTCCTCGCCGAGCACCTCCACCGGACGGCCCGAGAGATCGGCGAGCACCTGGCGGAACGCTGCGGAGCGAGCGCCGCCGCCCGCGAGGACGAGTCTCCCGTCGACGGCAACACCTGCTCGCCGCAGCGCGTCGAGGCCGTCCAACAGCCCGCAGAGCACCCCCTCGATCGCAGCACGGGCGACATCCGCCTGGGTGGTCGTCGTCCGTAGCCCTGACAGTACGCCAGTCGCGTCCGGACGATCCGGGGTTCGCTCGCCCTCGAGGTAGGGACGGAGCACCACCCCGTTCGAGCCCGGGGGAGACGACAGCGCGAGTGCGCCGAACACAGCTCGATCGACGCCGAGCAGGCGGGCAAAGGTGTCCGGGACTCGTGTCGCGTTCAGCGTACAGACCAGCGGGAGGTACCGACCCGTCGCATCCGCGAAACCAGCAATCTCGCCCGAACCGTCTGCCACCGGAGACTCTGTCACGGTGAAGACGGTTCCCGACGTACCGAGCGAGACGACGACGTCACCCGGGACGAGCCCGACGCCGAGCGCGGCAGCCATGTTGTCCCCCGTGCCAGGGGCGACGCAGAAGCGCCCCGAGAGGTGCAGGCTCCGCCGGACGTCGCCGAGCAGCTCACCGGCGGGCACCGCCGGCTCGAGCACGCGAGGTAGCCGTGCCGACCAGTCGACGTCGGGGTCGACCAGGGCGAGCAGATCCGGGCGCCAGCGGCGCTCGGCGGGCGAGAAGTACCCGGTTCCGGAGGCGTCGCCCGCGTCGGTCACCAGCTCACCGGTGAGCACGGACGTCAGGTAGTCGTGCGGGAGGAGGACGTGCGCCAGCCGGGCGAAGGCGACCGGTTCGACGCGGCGCAGCCAGGCCAGCTTCGTGATCGTGAAGGCGGCGACGGGAACGCTCCCGCAAGCCGCGGCCCAGGCGGCGCCACCCCCGAGCGCGTCGACCAGTGCACTCGCGTCGGTGGCAGACTCCGTGTCGTTCCAGAGCTTGGCAGGCCGGAGAACCTCCCGGCGGGCGTCGAGGGCGATCAGGCCGTGCTGTTGGCCGGCGACTGCGATCGCGCTGCCGAGGTCCCCCCATCCCGACCACCCCGAGCCCGGGCTCCGCGCCGCCTCGAGCGCCGCGCCGAGCGCCACCCACCAGGCCGCGGGGTCCTGCTCGGAGCGGGGCGGCCGTGCGAGCGGGTGCTCTGCCGCACCAGAGGCGAGGAGCGAGCCGTCGTCGGCGTCGCGTACCTCGACCTTCGTCGCAGACGTCGACGAGTCCACCCCGATGGTGACCGGCATCGCCCTCTCCCTCTCCCGTCGCCCAAACCGCCGGCACCCGCAACGCCCGGCCGCGCCAACCGATACCACCCGACCCCGCTTGCCGGCAGAGCCCCGACGAGCCGGCCGGTACCCCGCTGGCCGGCAGAGCCCTGACGGGCCGGCTGGTACCACCCGGCCGCGCCGCGCGGGTTGACCCGCCCACGCCGTACGACACAGCCGGGCCAATCCATGCCTGCGCAGCGGGACACCGACGTCGCTGCGAGAGCCTACTTCGGGCCGCCAGTGGCATCAGTTGCAATTCATCATTGCTCGACGCAAGTTGAAGTTGCTACTCTTCGCGAGTGCACACCTCACCCCCTCCGCAGTCCCCCCGTCGCTCGGGCGGACAACCCGCAGCACCCGGGCGGGTCGGACGGCCCGGATGGCTGGGGCGGGTTGGGCAACCCGGGCGGGTCGGGCAGGCGGAGCGGGTCGGACGGCCCGGATGGCTGGGGCGGGTTGGGCAACCCGGGCGGGTCGGGCAGGCGAAGCGGGTCGGACGG
>JAJYWE010000132.1 GCA_021791675.1 Actinomycetes bacterium
CCGGCTGCGGCGAGCTCATCGAGGGTTCGGGCTTCGCCGTGGCACCCGACCTCGTCGTCACCAACGCCCACGTCGTCGCGGGGGTACCGCACCCGAGCGTCATCGAGCGGGACGGCACGCGCCTCGCTGCCCGAGCGATCTTCTTCGACCCGCGCTTCGACCTGGCGGTGCTCCGGGTGCCCGGCCTCGACGAGCCGGCCCTGCACTTCGACCCGGCACCGGTCGGCCGGGGCACCGTCGCCGTCGTGCTCGGCTACCCCGGCGGGGGTCCCTTCACGGCCGTGCCCGCCGGGGTCGCCGCGCGCTTCTCCGCCGTCGGCCGGGACATCTACGGCCAGGGGACGACGGTCCGCCCGGTCTACGAGATCGACGCGGACGTCATCCCCGGGAACTCCGGCGGGCCCCTCGTCACGCCGTCGGGCTCCGTGCTCGGGGTCGTCTTCTCCAAGAGCGTGACGGAGCCGGACGTCGGCTTCGCCCTCGCCGCGTCCGGCGTCGTGACCCGAGTCGACCAGGCAGAGGCCCACCCGGGGAACCCCGGGACCGGGGCCTGCATCGGCTAGCGCCGGCCGGCGCAGGCGAGCCGGATCGCCTCGCCGGATGCGCTGGCGAAGGGGCCAGCACCCGAGGCGCTGGGGCGACATCGGCGAAGCGCCGCGCCGCTCGGCATGCCCCCCACGGGAAATGCTGGCAGGATGGCCCGGTGACCGAGCTGCGGATCGAGGACCACGCGATCATCGGCGACACCCACACGGCGGCACTGGTGGGCTGCGACGGGACGGTGGACTGGCTGTGCGTGCCGCGGTTCGACTCGGAGGCCTGTTTCGCATCGCTGCTCGGGGGGCCGGACAACGGGTACTGGAAGCTCGCGCCCGCCGGTGAGGTCACGGCCTGCCGCCGGCGCTACCGGGACGGGACACTCGTGCTCGAGACCGAGATGGACACCGCGGAGGGCACGGTGCGGATCGTCGACTGCATGCCCGTGCGCGAGCACTACCCCGAGGTGGCCCGGCTCGTCCAGGGCGTGCGCGGCCGGGTCCAGATGCGCATGGAGCTGGTGGTCCGCTTCGGGTACGGCTCGGTCGTCCCGTGGGTCCGCCACCTCGACGGGCTGCTCACCGCGATTGCAGGACCCGACGCCGTTCGCCTCTGGTCGCCGGTCGAGGCACACGGCGAGGGCTGGCGCACGGTCGCCGAGTTCGCGGTGCCGGAGGGCGCGGAGATCCCCTTCATGCTCTCGTGGTACCCCTCGCACGAGAGCCCGCCGCGGCCCTCCTCGTCACGCTTCGTCGTGGAGGAGACCACCCGGTTCTGGCAGGAGTGGAGCTCGGCCTGCACCTACGACGGTCCGTACCGGGACCTCGTCGTGCGCTCGCTGCTCACGTTGAAGGCGCTCGCCTACGACCCGACCGGGGGCATCGTGGCCGCCCCGACCACCTCGCTGCCCGAGGCGCTCGGAGGGGAGCGGAACTGGGACTACCGCTACTGCTGGCTGCGCGACGCCACCTTCACGCTCTACTCGCTCATGGAGGCGGGCTATCGCGCGGAGGCGATCTCGTGGCGGGACTGGCTCCTCCGCGCGGTGGCCGGGCACCCGCAGGACCTGCAGATCATGTACGGCCCCGCGGGCGAGCGCCGGCTCACCGAGATGGAGCTCGACTGGCTCGCGGGCTACGAGGGCTCGAGACCGGTGCGCGTCGGGAACGCCGCATCGGGTCAGTTCCAGCTCGACGTCTACGGCGAGGTCATGGACGCGCTCCACCTCGCCCGGGAGGTCGGGATCGACCCGGAGGCCGAGGCCTGGAAGCTGCAGACCGCCCTCCTCGAGTTCCTGGAGTCGGGCTGGAAGGAGCCCGACGACGGGATCTGGGAGGTGCGCGGGCCCCGCCGGCACTTCACCCACTCGAAGGTCATGGCCTGGGTCGCCTTCGACCGCGCCGTCAAGAGCGCGACCGCCTTCGGCCTGGAGGGCCCGGTCGAGCGGTGGGCCGCGGCGCGTGACGCCATCCGGGCGGACGTCCTCGAGCACGGCTACGACGCAGAGCGCAACGCCTTCACGCAGTACTACGGCTCGCGTGAGCTGGACGCAAGCGTCCTCATGATCCCGCTCGTCGGCTTCCTCCCGGCGAGCGACCCACGGGTGCAGGGCACCGTCGCGGCGATCGAGCGCGACCTCCTCGACCATGGGTTCGTACTGCGGTACCGCCCGGACGACGGCGGCAGCGTCGACGGGTTGAAGGGCCGGGAGGGCGCGTTCCTCCCCTGCTCGTTCTGGCTCGCCGACAACTACACCCTGGCCGGCCGCCGGGACGACGCGGTGGCGCTCTTCGAGCGCCTCGCCGGGCTCGCGAACGAGCTCGGCCTGCTCGCCGAGGAGTACGACCCGATCGCCGGTCGCCAGGTGGGCAACTTCCCCCAGGCGTTCTCGCACGTCTCCCTCGTCAACTCGGCGCTCAACCTCGCCGCTGCGGCGGGCCCGGCCGGCCCCGCCCACCACCGCCAGAGCCATCGCACGACCCGACGGGTCCGTCCAGGAGGAGCCAGCTGATGCGCGCACTCACCGTCACGCCCGGGACCGCGGGCAGCGCCCGCCTCGACGAGGTCGACGAGCCACCCGCGACCGACGGGCCGGTGCTCGTCGAGACCGTCGCGGTCGGCATCTGCGGGACCGACGCGGAGATCCTCTCCGGCGCGTACGGCTGGGCCCCGCCGGGACACGAGCGGCTGGTGCTCGGCCACGAGTCGATCGGACGCGTCGCCGAGGCCCCGGACGGGAGCGGCTTCGCGAAGGGGGACTGGGTCGTCGGGATCGTGCGGCGCCCGGACCCCGTTCCCTGTCCCAACTGCGCAGTGGGCGAATGGGACTTCTGTCGCAACGGCCGCTACACCGAGCGGGGCATCAAGGAGCACGACGGCTACTGCTCCGAGCGCTACCGCATCACCCCCGAGTACCTGGTGAAGGTGGACCCCTCGCTCGAGCTGCTCGGGGTGCTGCTCGAGCCCACCTCGGTCGTGGCGAAGGCCTGGGAGCAGGTGGACCGCATCGGGGGGCGCGCCCACTTCGCGCCGAGCCGCGTGGTGGTGACCGGGGCGGGGCCCATCGGGCTCCTGGCGGCGCTGATCGGGCGCGAGCGCGGCCTCGAGGTGCATGTGATCGACCAGGTGACGTCCGGGCCGAAGCCCGAGCTCGTCGCGACGATCGGGGCCACCTACCACAGCGGGGGGATCTCGGACGTCGGCGGCGAGATCGACGTCGTGATCGAGTGCACGGGCGTCGCGTCGCTCGTCTTCGACGCCGTCGAGCACGGCGCCGCGGGCTCCGTCGTCTGCCTCACCGGCGTCTCGTCCGGTGGGCACGCGATCTCGCTCGACGGCGGCCTCCTCAACCGCAACATGGTCCTCGAGAACCAGGCGGTCGTGGGCAGCGTCAACGCCAACCGGCGCCACTACGAACAGGCGGCCGAGGCGCTCGCGAAGGCGGACCGGGGCTGGCTCGAGCGGGTCGTGTCACGACGGGTCCCGCTCGAGCACTGGCAGTCCGCCCTCGACCGCCAGGCAGACGACGTGAAGGTGGCCGTGACGCTGCAGGACTGAATCGCGGCAGGACGCTCGGGACC
>JAJYWE010000048.1:0-8718 GCA_021791675.1 Actinomycetes bacterium
GTCGGGGTCTCCCGGCTGCTCTGGCGGCTCGAGGTCGAGGGGCTCGAGCACGTCCCCGAGGCCGGCGCGTACGTCGTCGCTCCCGTGCACCGGTCCAACATCGACACGCTGGTGGTCGCGGCGGTCTCGCGACATCGCCTGCGCTACATGGGCAAGGAGGGCGTGTGGCGCTACAAGCTCCCGGGGTGGGTGCTCACCTCCCTCGGTGGTTTCCCCGTGCGCCGCGGTGCGGCCGACCGGGAGGCGCTCCGGCGCTGCCTCGAAGTCCTCGGGAACGGCGAGCCGCTCGTGCTGTTCCCCGAGGGCCAGCGCTGCAGCGGCGAGGAGGTCCAGCCGCTCTTCGAGGGGGCCGCCTACCTCGCCTCCCGGGCGCACGTGCCCCTGGTGCCGGTCGGGATCGCGGGCTCGGAGGCCGCCATGGGCAAGGGGACCGTCCTCCCGCGCCTGCGCACCGTGCGGATCGTGATCGGCGAGGCGATCCCCCCACCGGAGGCGGTGCGAGCGAGCCGGGAGCAGCTCCGTCAGCTCACCGGCCTGCTCGCCGAACGGCTCCAGGAGGCCTTCGACGAGGCGAAGCCCGGCGCGGGCGAGTCGTGGCTCAGGCGACGACGAGCACGGCGACACCTGCGGCAACGCTGAGCGCGGCGAGCAGCCGCCGCCTGGCGGGTCCCTCGCCGAGGAAGACGACCCCGAACAGCGCTGCCATCACCACGCTGGTTTCGCGGAGCGCCGAGACCGTGGCGAGCGCGACCTTCGACTGCGCCCAGAGCACCAGCGCGTACGCGACGAAGGAGAGCTCCCCGGCTGCGACACCGCCGGCGAGCGCGCCGCCCCCGGCACCCCGGACGCGCCCGAGGAGGCCGCGTCGCAGCGGCAGCACGATCGTGAGGACCCCGCCCTCCAGGAGGAACAGCGCGCCGGCGTAGCCGAGCGCCGAGGGGTCGTGGCGGACGCCGAGCCCGTCGGTGATCGAGTACCCGGCGATCGCAAGCCCGGTGAGGAGGGCGAGGCCGATCCCGCGGCGTTCGGCGCGCCATGCTCCCCGAGTGGGCCAGCCGAGGCTCGCGAGCCCGCCCGCCACGGCGACGAGTCCGAGCACCTGTGCCACCCCGAGCCGCTCGCCGATGGTGATGGTGGCGACGACGGCCACGAGCAGGGGGGCGACGCCCCGGGCGAGCGGGTAGGCCTGGCTCAGGTCCGCGACGCGATAGGCGTTGAGGAGGGCGAGGTTGTAGCCGACGTGGATGAGCAGTGACCCTGCGAGGAAGGGCAGCGCTGCGCCGGGCGGGAGCCCGAGGAGCGCCACGAGCACTGCGCCGGTGGCGGCAACCGTCGCGTTGATGAGCCAGAACGCCACCAGGGTGTCCCCGATCGCCTTGGCGAGCGCGTTCCACCCGGCATGTAGGGCCGCCGCGAGCAGGACGAGCGCCGCGACGGCGAGTGTGGGGGAGGAGGGACGCGCGAGGCCGGCGGCGAGTGCGAGCCCTTCCCCCCCGGGCACGGGGCGCTAGCCGGTGGCGCGCTGGCCGACGAGCTCGCCGAGGACCGTTGCCGCCTCGAGGTCGCGGTCGTCGTTCGCGGGGTGCGCCGCAGTGGGCGCGGTCCCGAAGAAGGTGCCCGCAGCCGTTGCCACGGCGCGAAGCAGCGCCCGGAGCTCGGGCGGTGGTGGGAAGTACTCCTCCTCCTCGACGACGTGGACCTCCTCCACCCCATCCGTCGGGTCGAGGCGCGCCACCACCTCTGCGACGAGCTCTTCCGGCGCAGACGCACCGGCGGTCAACGCGACCGTCCCGGCGAGATCCTCGGGCAGCTCGTCGGCGGTGTTGACCCGGATGACCCTCCCGGCCCCGGCTCGCTCGGCGACCTTGGCGAGGGCGACGGTGTTCGAGGAGTTGTCCGAGCCGATCACGACGACGGTGTCGGCCGCCGCCGCGACGGCCTTGAGGGCCGTCTGACGGTTGGTCGTGGCGAAGCAGAGGTCGCTCCGCCCGGGCATCCAGACCTCCGGGAAGCGCTGGAGCACCGCCTCTCGCACGCCCGACCACTCGTCGACGCTGAGCGTCGTCTGGGCGATGAGGGCGACGGGTCCGGGGAGGTCGGGCAGCGCGGCGACGTCGGCCTCGTCCTCGACCAGGTGGACGGCGTCGGGAGCGACCGCGGTGGTGCCGAGGGCCTCGTCGTGGCCGGCGTGGCCCACGTAGACGATCGAGAAGCCTCGCTTGGCCCGGACCTTCACCTCCTGGTGGACCTTCGTGACGAGGGGGCAGACGGCGTTGACGACGACGCAGCCCCGCTCCCGTGCCGCGGCCACCACCTCGGGGGCCGTGCCGTGAGCGGAGAGCATCAGCGGCGCACCGGGCGGGACCTCCTCCACCCGTTCCACGAAGACCACCCCGAGCGCCCGGAAGCGTTCCACCACGACCTTGTTGTGGACGATCTCGTGGTAGCAGTAGACCGGCGGCTCGAAGACCCTGACCATCCAGGTCAGACCCTTGATCGCCATCTGGACGCCGGCGCAGAACCCGCGCGGCTCCGCGAGCAGCACCCGGTTGACCGCCATGCTCCCAGCGTAGCGGGGGGTTCTCCGAACCCGGGGTCCGCGCCCCGAGCGCCCCGACGTAGCCGGCGGGGACCGCCCCCTCCGGGCCGGGGCGTATCCTGGGTGAGTGAGCCCCCCGAGAGTTGCCGCGCTCGCCCCCGGCTCGCCGGCCGCCCGCGCCGGGCTCGTAGTGGGCGACGAGCTGCTCGCAGTGAACGGCACCCCACCCCGGGACGTCATCGAGTACCGCCTGGCGGTGGACGAGGCGGACGTGGTGCTCGACCTGCGCAGTGGGCACGAGCGACGCCAGGTCGTGGTCCGGAAGGAGGCCGGGGAGCCGCTCGGCATCGAGGTCTCCTCCGCCGTGTTCGACCGGGTGCGGACCTGTGACAACCACTGCCAGTTCTGCTTCATCTACCAGCTCCCGAAGGGCATGCGCCGCAGCCTCTACACCAAGGACGACGACTACCGGCTGAGCTTCCTCTACGGGAACTTCACCACCCTCACGCGCTTCACGGAGCTCGACTTCGAGCGGGTCGTGAGCGAACGGCTCTCCCCGCTGTTCGTGTCGATCCACGCGACCGACCCGGACGTGCGCTCGTCGCTCCTGCGAAACCGGCGGGGCGCCACCAGCCTCCGCTGGCTGTCCGCCCTCCTCGATGCGGGGATCGAGGTCCACGGTCAGGTCGTGGTCTGCCCCGGGGTGAACGACGGGGAGGTGCTCGAGGCGACGCTCACCGGGATCCTCGAGTCCTATCCTGCGCTCGCAACGGCGGGGGTCGTGCCCCTCGGGGTGAGCGACTTCACGACCGAGGCCGCGATGCGGGCCCACACCACCGACGAGGCGGCGGCGGTGGTCGACCTCGTCGAGCGCTACCAGGGGCTCTTCGCGGAGGTGCTCGGGAGGCGGCTCGTGTACGCCGCCGACGAGTACTACCTGCTGGCGGGCAGACCCTTCCCTCCAGCGTCCGCCTACGACGGCTTCCCCCAGCACGAGAACGGGATCGGGATGGCTGCGGCCTTCACCGGAGCGTTCGCCGGCGACGAACGCCTCGCGCACGGCGTTCGTCCGGGGTTCTTCGCCGCCGTCGACGGCGCCCCCGCGGCCGGCTACCGGGCGGCGAGGACGCTCGTCACGCTCGCGCCCCCCACCCGCCGGACCCGCCGACCGGTCGGTGTCCTCACGGGGCGCTACGGTGCGCGGGTGCTCGAGCCACTCGTCGCCGGCCTCGGCCGGGCAGACGTCCGGTTGATCCCGGTCGAGAACCGCTTCTTCGGTGGGAACATCGGGGTCGCGGGGCTCCTCGTCGGCGAGGACCTCGCCCGAACGCTCGCAGCAGAGCCGGAGGGACATCGCTACCTGCTCCCGGACGCGTGCCTCTCGGAGGGGCGCTTCCTCGACGGCCGCACCCTCGAGGACCTCCCGCGCCCGGTCGAGGTCGTGGCGAGCGACGGCTGGTCGCTGCGGCGCGCCCTGGAGGCGAGGGCATGACCTCGCGGGTGGCAGCGCCGCGCCTCCCCCGGGTCGCCGTGATCGGGCGGCCGAACGTCGGGAAGTCCTCGCTCGTCAATCGCATCGTGGGCAGACGCGCCGCGATCGTCGAGGGGACTCCCGGCGTGACCCGCGACCGGAACGTGATGGCGGCCCACTGGAACGGCGTCGACTTCGAGCTCGTCGACACCGGCGGCTACGTCGAGGCGGGATCCCTCCTCGATCGCCAGGTCGCCGCACAGGCCGCAGCGGGAGCGGAGTCCGCCGAGCTGTTGCTCCTCGTCCTGGACGCGACGGTCGGGATCACGGAAGAGGATCTTGCCGTCGCCGAGCTGGTTCGCCGCCGGGGCTGGCCGGTGCTCGTCGTCGCGAACAAGGTGGACGCTGCCTCGAGGGAGCCGGACGCCTGGGAGCTGGTGCGGCTCGGCCTCGGCGAGCCCTGGATGGTCTCCGCGCTCCACGGACGGGGGAGTGGGGACCTCCTCGACGAGGTCGTGCGTCGCCTGGAGCGGGTTGGCGCCACTGGCTCGCCGTCCGAGCCGGGGCGGGCAGCTGCCGCGTCGTCGACGTCCGAGCCGGGGCCGACGGCTGGGGCGGGCTCGTCGCCGGCCGAGGATCAGACCGCGGGTGCGGGGGCCCCCGAGCCGGCAGCGGCTGGCCCAGCGGCGGCCGGCCCTGTGCAGGCAGCCGACCATGCGCCGGCGGCCGACCATGCGCCAGTGGATCAGGCGTCGGCAGACGATGCGTCGGCGGACCAGGCAGAGGCAGCCCGGGTCGCCAAGGTGCCCTCTATCGCCGTGGTAGGTCGGCCGAACGTCGGCAAGTCGACGCTGTTCAACCGGCTGGTCGGCGAGGAGCGCTCGGTCACCCACGACCTCCCGGGCACGACGACGGACGCGGTGGACACCCTCGTCGAGACCTCGGCCGGGTCCATTCGCTTCGTGGACACGGCGGGGCTGCGCCGCAAGGCCCGCATCGGCGACGGCGTCGAGTACTACTCCCTCGTTCGGGCGCTCCAGGCGATCGACCGCGCCGACGTGGCGCTGCTCGTGCTCGACGCGAGCGAGGGTGTGACCCACCAGGACCAACGGCTCGCGGAACGCGTCGACGCCGCCGGGTGTCCCGTGGTCATCGTGGCGAACAAGTGGGACCTGCTCAGCACCGAAGAGCGAAGCGACGTCCGCCGCGACGTCGCGGACCGGCTCGGGTTCCTCTCCTACGCGCCGCTGCTCCCGACGAGCGCGCTCACCGGCCTCGGGGTCCACCGCCTGCTCCCGGCGATCTCGAGCTCGCTCTCCGCCTACGCACGCCGGGTCCCGACCCGCGAGCTCAACCAGGTGGTCCAGGCCGCCCAGCGTCGCCACCCGGCCCCGGACGGGCGGGTCCTCTACGCCACGCAGGGAGGCGTCGAGCCACCCACGATCACGCTCTTCGCCACCCGGACGCTCGCGCCGACCTGGCTGCGCTACCTGGAGCGCAGCATCCGCGAGCACTTCGCGCTCGGTCCGACCCCGATCGAGCTGCGTGTCCGGCGCCGTGACGACGGCGCGAAGCGGGGCCGCCGATGATCGGCCCGGGAGGCGCCAGGCAGCTCGCCGAGCTGGCCGCTCTCGCACCCGCTGCGCCCGGGCGCTCCGGACTCGGCCATGGCCTCGTGGCGGGGCGGACCCACGCGCTGGTTGGCGTGTTCGGGGCCGGACCGCTCGGCGACGTCTCGGTCACCGTCACGCTGGAGCGCTTCGCGTTGCTCGCCCTCGCCGTGGGCTTCGTGGCGGCCGCCGTGCTCTGGTACCGGTCGTTCCGCCGCCTCGAGCGGGCTGTCGCCCGGCTGCGGCGTGAGGCCGACCTCTCGCGTGTGAGCGAGGACTCGGTCGCGCTCGCCGAGGCCACGCGCAACAAGGACTTCCACACCTTCCTGCTCTACTGCCTGCTCGCGCTCGCGACCCTCGGCACGGTCCTCCTCGGGACGCAGTACCTGGCGGTCCCCTTCGTCCTCGCGATCGTGCCGGTCTTCTTGACGCTGCGCTACGGGCGGCGCTTCGTCGACGCCGGCCGGCTCGCCGAGGAGCGCTCGCTGCTCGAGCGCCGGGCCGAGGAGGTGCTCGCGCAGGAGGAGCTCGCCCCCATGCGCTGGGCCGCCCGCCTCGCGCCGGGGGACCTCCCCGAGATGGACGGGTTCCAGGTCGGCCAGGTCTACCAGCCTGGGTCGGGGGCGATGGCCGGCGACTTCTACGACCTCGTCCCGACCGGGCCGGGACGGCTCGCCGCCGTCATCGGGGACGTGACCGGCCACGGAATCGAGCCCTCGATCACGGCGTTCCAGGTGAAGTACCTGCTGCGGGTGTTCCTCCGCCAGTACCGGGACCCCGCGCAGGCGCTCGAGGAGCTGAACGCCTCCATCTCCGCGCAGGGCAGGCCGGAGGAGCTGGTGTCGCTGTGCGCGGTGGTCTTCGACACGGGAGCGAAGACGCTGCGTTTCACCTCCGCGGGCCATCCCCCTGCGTGGCTGTGGCACGGGGGGTCGGTCCAGCCCCTCCGCTCGACCGGGCCACTCCTCGCGCTCGATCCCAAGGCCAGCTACTTCTCCCGCGAGCTGTCCCTCGAGACCGGCGACGTGCTCCTGCTCTACACCGACGGCCTCGCCGAGGCACGGGCCGGCGAGGCGCTGTTCGGCGAGGAGCGGGTGGCGGGCTACCTGCGGAGGGACCCCAACCAGGACGTCGCTACGCTCTGCAAGGGGTTGCTCGCCGCAGCCCAGGACTTCGCAGCGGAGCCCCTCGTGGACGACGTGGCGATCTTGGCGGTTCGCCGGGTCTGAGCGGACGCGCCCGGCTGCCCGATCGGAGGTGGCGGATGGACGGGGACGGAGCGAGCGCTTCGGCGCTGCCGGTCGAGGCGATCGGGTCGCAGCCCGCCGGCGGGTCCGGGTCGGGGCCGGCGGGCGAGACTGGGCCGCTGTCCGCTGGCGACATCGCCAAGTTGGCGGCTACGGCGCTTGCACCGCCGACCGGGCGGGCGGCGGCGAAGCTCGAGGCCCAGCACAAGCTCTTCGTCCGGGACCGCCTCGCCCTGCTCCTCGACGCCGGGAGCTTCGCCGAGGACGGTCTGCTCGCGAACGCCCTGGCAGGAGACCTCCCCGCCGACGGGGTGGTGACCGGGGTGGGCACGGTGGAGGGCCGTCCGGTGGCGGTGGTAGCGAACGACCCGACGGTCAAGGCCGGTTCCTGGGGCGCGCGCACCGTGGAGAAGATCGTCCGTGCGACGGAGCACGCCCTCGCCCACGAGCTCCCGGTCTGCTGGCTGGTCGACTCGGCCGGCGCCCGCATCACCGACCAGGTGGAGCTCTTCCCCGGTAGGCGCGGCGCAGGGCGGATCTTCTACAACCAGGTTCGTCTCTCGGGCAAGGTGCCCCAGGTCTGCTGCCTCTTCGGCCCGTCGGCCGCCGGCGGGGCGTACATCCCGGCCTTCTGCGACGTGGTGTTCATGGTGGAGGGCAACGCCTCGATGTACCTCGGCTCGCCGCGCATGGCCGAGATGGTGATCGGTGAGAAGGTGACCCTCGAGGAGATGGGTGGGGCGCGCATGCACGCGACGGTGTCGGGCTGCGGGGACAACCTCGTGGCCGACGACGCCGAGGCGATCGCCGCGGCCCGGGCCTACCTGTCCTACCTCCCCTCCTCGTGGCGGGGCGAGCCACCGGTGGCCCCTGCCCGGCCGAGTGCGGCCCGCTTGGAGGCGTCCGCGGTGCCGGAGTCGGAGCGGGCCGGTTACGACATGCACAAGGTCATCGAGTCCCTGGTGGACGAGGGCACGTTCTTCGAGCTGAAGCCGCTCTTCGCGCCGGAGCTGATCGTCGGCTGGGCGCGCCTCGACGGTCGCTCGGTCGGGATCGTCGCGAACAACCCGATCCGCAAGGGCGGGGTGCTCTTCGGTGACTCCGCGGACAAGGCGGCGCGCTTCATCACCTGCGCGGACGCGTTCAACGTGCCGCTCGTCTTCCTCGCCGACGTGCCCGGCTTCATGATCGGCTCGGCGGTCGAGCGTGCCGGCATCATCCGCCACGGTGCGAAGATGATCACCGCGGTCTCCGAGGCCACGGTGGCGAAGATCTCGGTGATCGTGCGCAAGGCCTACGGCGCAGGGCTGTACGCGATGGCGGGACCGGCCTTCTCGCCCGACGCCTGCCTGGCGCTCCCGTCGGCCAAGATCGCGGTGATGGGACCGGAGGCCGCCGTCAACGCCGTCTACGCGAACCGCATCGCCGCGATCGAGGACCCGGCAGCACGTGAGGCCTTCGTGGCGGCGCGACGCCTCGAGTACGAGCAGGACGTGGACCTGGCGCGCCTCGCCTCCGACCTCGTCGTCGACGCCGTCGTGGCACCCGAGGACCTCCGTGACGAACTGATCCGCCGGCTGGCGCTGGCGCGTGGGCGAGACCGGGCGTTCTCCGAGCGCCGCCACGGGGTCCCACCGGTCTAGGCGGGCACATGCCGTGGTGTGAGTCCTGCAGCCGTTTCCACGACGCGGAGGCGCTCTCCGACAAGGGCGAGTGCCCGACGTGCGGGACCGTCCTGGTCGCCCCGAAGAAGGTCCCTTGGCACTTCCGCCTGATCGGTGCCGCAACCGTCGTCTACCTCACCTACCGGCTCGTGCAGGGGATCCTCTGGGTCGTCCACCACGTGTGAGC
>JAJYWE010000048.1:8818-12189 GCA_021791675.1 Actinomycetes bacterium
CTCGGGCGTTGGGCCGCCCGCCGGTCAGGCGCCGGACGCGATGAGCCGCTCGAGCGCCCGCGCGGCTGCGGCCCGGACTCGGGGGACCGGGTCGTCGAGCAGTGCCGCCATCGCGGCGAGACCCTCGTCGACGAGGTGGCGGGCGACCACTTTCGCAGCCATCTCGCGCACGCGCCAGGCTGCGTCGGTCGCTGCCACCACGATGGCCGGAGCGGCCTCGTCTGCCCAGACGTGGAGGAGCCCCCGGGCGGCCCAGACCCGCGGCCAGTAGCCCTCCGGCCCGCCCTCCCGCCCCGCGAGCACCGTCGCCGCGGCAGGTCCCGCGAGCGCGCGGAGGAGGTCGCTGTCGATCCGGCGTCCCTCGAGGATGTCGATGCAACCTCTCACCACCACTCCCCGGCCCCGCCGGGTGCACTCGGCCTCGATGCTCGCCCGCGGCGTCGTCCCCCAGCTGTCCATCGCCCCAGTGTGGCCCTCGGAGAGCCCGAGCCGGCCTCCGACCGAGCCGAGCCCCCCTCGGCCGGCGGGTCCGTCCCTCAGCCGTAGCGCCTCGCGATCGCCAGGACCTGCTCTCGATACCCACCCCCGAAGAGCACGGTGTGCACGAGGAGGGGGAGCAGCTGCCAGAGGGGGACCCGCTCCTCCCAACCCGGGGTGAGCGGTCGGACCTCGTCGTAGGCGGCGAGGAGGCGCGCCGGGACGGGGCCGAACAGGGCCAACATCGCGAGGTCCTCCTCCGCGTGGCCGCCGTGCGCGGACGGGTCCACGAGCCACGCACGCCCATCCGAAGCGAAACAGACGTTTCCCCACCACAGGTCCCCGTGCACGAGGGCCGGTGGAGCCGGCGGGAGGAGCTCCCCGAGCTGGGCGACGACGGGGGAGACGGCGCCCAACAGCCCACAGCGCTCGGCGAGAGCGAGGAGCCGGTTGCCATAGAACGCGACGGCGTCGGCGTGCCGGCCCGGATCCACGCGACAGCGCCCGATCCAGGACGACCCGCCGCCGAAGGTCGGCCAGGGGGAACCGTGGAGCGTGGCGAGGCCACGCCCGAGGCCCTCCTCGGCGGCAGCGGTCCGCGGGCCCGGCTCGATCCACCCCTCCACGAGCAGGCCGTCCTCGACCGCCACCACGGCCGGGACCGGTGGGGCCCCGCCGACGGCACCGAGTGCCTCGAGACCCGTCGCCTCGTCGGCTGCACCGGGGTCTGCCTTCACGACGTACGTTGCACCGGCAACCTCGACCACCCAGACCGACCCGGCGAGGCGGCGGCGGACCTCCAGGTGGCCGAGGAGCGCCTCGGCGCGCCGGAGGGCACGTTCCTCGCTCATGCCCCGGTGTCGCTCATGCCCCGGTGTCGCTCATGCCCCGGTGTCGCTCATGCCCCGGTCGCCCCGGGGCCAGACGAACGGCGCCTTCAGCGCTCGACCGAGCTCGGTCACGAGCCCCCGGCACGCCCCCTCGATGATCTCGAGCGCCCCATCGAACGCGGCTCGGCCCCCGTACCAGGGATCAGGGATCTCGTCGTCGTCCCAGCCGGCCGTTCGGGTCGGACGCGTGTCCGGGTCGAGATGGAGGTCCGGGTCGAAGCGCCGGAGCAGGGTCACCTCCGCATCGAGGCTCATCCGCTCCACCGCCAGGAGGTTCGCTCGGTCGGCGCAGGCCACGAGCGCTCCCGGCTCGACCATCGCCGGGACGAGCCTGCGGGCGCGGTGGGCGGCGGCCGGCCAACCGCGCCGAGCCAGCGCAGCCCGTGCCCGGCCGTCCATGTCCTCGCCCTCGTGCTCGGCGGAGGTGCCTGCGGACGCGACGGTGAACTCGCCGACGAGACCCGCCTCGGCGAGCAGGGCCGCGGTGACGACCGCCGCCATCGGCGAGCGACAGATGTTGCCGTGACAGACCATGAGGAGCTGCATGGGGCCATCCTCCCACCCGCCGGTTCCCGACGGGGCCAGCTCCGTCACTCGGACTCCCGCCGGCAGTGTCCCGCCAGGTCTACGCTTGGCGGATGCTCATCTCGACGATGAACGACCTGCCGGGCTACGAGGTCACGGAGGTGCTCGGAGAGGTCTTCGGCCTGACGGTGCGTAGCCGCAACATCGGGTCGCAGATGGGCGCGGCGTTCAAGTCCCTTGCCGGTGGCGAGCTCAAGGGGATGACCAAGAACCTCGCGAACAGCCGCGAAGAGGTCATCGCCCGCATGGCCGGCGAGGCCGAGTCCAAGGGGGCAGACGCGGTGCTCGCGATGCGCTTCGACACCTCGGAGATGGGCGGGAACTGGACCGAGATCTGTGCGTACGGGACCGCCGTGAAGATCCGCCGGCTCGGGTAGTCCCCGCCTCGGGCTCGGGTAGTCCCCGCCTCGGTCACCCGCCACCGGCTCGCACGCCGGCTGGCTCGCACGCCGGCTGGCTCGATCAGCCGCCACGTCCCGCCGAGCTCCCGCCGGCACGTCGGCTGCGGATCGCAGCGGTCACCTGGGTGGCCGCCCGCCACCGAGACGCCGCCCCCGCCAGCTGAGCCCCGCCCGGGAGCGGCGCGCCGAGTCCACGGTCATTCCCGCGTAGAGGATCGAGGCCAGGGGCAGCGTTAGGGCCCAGCGGCGGGGGAGGCCGCAGCGCCGCACGGTCGGGAGGTACGAGAGGACCGCGGCGGCAGAGGTCGCGGCCGCGGTTGCCCAGACAGTGCGGGAAGGGCCGGCGAGCACCCAGCCTGCCGGCTCGCCGACCAGGGCGCCGCGACGTCTCCCCCGGCCGCCAGGCCATGCCGCTCGGAGCGGCGCGATGCACCGAGCGCTCGCGAGCACCGGGGGAGCCACGAAGGTCAGGCCCAGTCCCGCGACCGTTACCGCAAGCAGCGCCCACGACTCCCCGAGCTGCGTGAAGGCGTTGCGTGCGACCATGTCCCAGAGCGGCCGGAGCCCGTCGTAGGGTCTCCGGCTCTCGACGCCGTCGTCGAAGCCCAACCAGAGCCGACCCGGTCGGGGCCCCCCAGCCCGCCCGTCGCGGCGGATCGCTCGCGCGAGCGCGACGTCGTCGATTCGTTGCCCGGCGATCGTCCCGAAGCCCCCGAGGCGCTCGAGCGCCTCCGAGCGGACCAGCACACATCCACCCGCTGCCGCGGCCGTTCGCGAGCCGGCGCGCCCGACCCAGCGAAAGGGGTAGAGCAACTGGAAGAAGTAGACGAAGGCCGGCACGAGGAGCCGCTCTGCGGGGTGCTCCACACGAAGCTTCGCCATGACCGAGACCAGGTCGCGATCTCCCTTCCGGGCCTCGACCAGCAGACGCTCGAGCACGCCGTCCCGGACGGCGATGTCGGCGTCCACCAACCAGAGCCAGAGCGAGCCGGGGGGCTGGTCGTCTGCGCCGGGGCAT
>JAJYWE010000048.1:12289-19056 GCA_021791675.1 Actinomycetes bacterium
CGGCTGTGCGCGCCAGTACCCTCCACGGCCGAGCAGCAGGTATGCCCAGGCTGTCGCCGAGAGGCCAGCGAGCGCCTCCAGGGATCTCGACCGGCGCGAGCCCACGAGGTTCGAACCAACGGCGGACATCCCAGACCGACGCTCAGGCTGGCTCGACCGACCGGCCCTCTGGCCAGACGAACTCCGTTGCGACGATCCGCAGACCGCTCAGCCCGTCCGATGCGGCGCTGCAGAGCCAGCGAATGGGCTCCGCCATCACGCTCGGGGGGAGCAAGCCCTGGCGACGGGGTCCGTCGAGGCCGTCTGGGATCATGCCGGTGTCCGTTGCGCCGCCCGGGAGGAGCAGGTTGACGGTGACGCCGGTTCCCTCCAGGTCTCGCTCCATGATCCGCGAGAGCGCCTCCGCACCGGCGCGGGCGGGGCCATAGGGGACGAATCCCCGCCGAACCATCGTCTCGTGGTTCATCGTGACGTTGACGACCTTGCCGCGCCCGCGCTCGACCATCGCCGGCACGACCGCGCGAGCGACGAGGAAGTAGCCCGTCAGGTTGGTCGCCACCACCTCCGCGAAACCGGTCGGTGGGACTTCCCAGAACGGCCGCGGGTCGTCGAAGAACCGCGGGTTCACGTGGCGCATGCCGAGGCCCGCGTTGTTGACGAGCACGTCCGCCCCGCCCCACGCAGCCTCGAGCTCGCCGAGCGCTGCGGCGATGGATGCCTCGTCGGTGACGTCCAGCGCGAGCCCAATTGCCCGATGGCCGTAGCTCGGTCCGCTGGCGAGCTCCGTCGCCACCTGGCGCGCGCGCTCGGCACTGCGGCCTGTGACCGCGACATCGGCACCAGATTCGAGGAGGGCCCCTGCCATGGCACGACCGATGCCACTCGTGGACCCCGTCACGAGCACACGGGTCCCGGTGAGATCCGCAGTCACGGCTCGCCGACCGCTCAGCGGTAGACGCTCGACATGTCCGGGTAGCGGTCGCCGGCCGCGGCGCCCGGGGGGAACACCTCGTCGAGCGCGTCCAGCTCGTCGGCGCCGAGGACGAGCTCGTCTGCGCCGACGTTCTCCTCCAGGTACCGGCGGCGCTTGGTTCCCGGGATCGGCACCACGTCCTCGCCACGCGCGAGCACCCAGGCCAGCGCCACCTGGCTCGGTGTGGCCTCGAGGCGACGCGCTACCTCCTCGACCCGGGCGACCAGCTCCAGGTTCTTCGAGAACAGCTCGCCCGAGAAACGCGGATGCCGACGGCGGGTGTCACCCTCGGGGAGGTCCTCCGGCGCCTTGATCGCGCCGGTCAGGAAGCCCCGACCGAGGGGTGAGTAGGCCACGAATCCGATGCCGAGCTCGCGGACGGTCTCGAGCACCCCGTTCACCTCGGGGTCTCGTGTCCAGAGCGACCACTCGCTCTGGAGCGCCGTGATGGGGTGGGTGGTGTGCGCCCGACGGATCGTCTCCGGCGCAGCCTCCGAGAGCCCGAGGAAGCGGACCTTGCCCGCCTGGACGAGCTCGCTCATTGCGCCGACGGTGTCCTCGATCGGCACCTGTGGGTCCACGCGGTGCTGGTAGTAGAGGTCGATGTGCTCGATGCCGAGGCGGCGGAGCGAAGCGTCGGCGCACGCCCGGACGTAGTCCGGTCGCCCGTTGACGCCGAGGAATGCGCCGTCCTCCCCGCGCTGGTTGCCGAACTTGGTGGCGAGCACGACCTCGTCCCGCCGCCCGGCGATGGCCTTCCCGACGAGGCGCTCGTTGGTGAACGGCCCGTACATGTCGGCCGTGTCGAGGAAGTCCACCCCGAGCTCCAGCGCCCGATGGATCGTCGCGATGGCCTCGTCCTCGTCGCCGGGCCCGTAGAACTCGCTCATCCCCATGCAGCCGAGTCCCTGGGCGGAGACCTCGAGCTCCCCGAGTGTGCGTCTGCGCATGAGACCGTTCTACCGGCTCTGCACCCCGAGGAGTTGCCCGGTGCCCTGGGCGGGCCAGCCCGAGCGAGCCGAGCGAACCCGCCGGCGCTGCCCGAGCAAGCCCGCCGGCGCTACCCGAGCGACCTCGCCCCGAGCTCGCGGAGCCGCCGGGCCAGCGAGGCGAGCAGCCGCTCGGCGAACCCGTCGGTCTCCCGGAGCAGCGCGAGGAAGGCAGGCCCGGCCAGGACCGCGACGATCGACGGCTCGAGGGTGCGCACCGTGGCGTTGCGCGGGGCGGGATCCAACAGCGCGAGCTCGCCGAGGTGGTCGCCCGGCCCGATCTGGTCCACCTCGTCCCCGTCCCGCTCGACAGTGGCACGCCCGCGGAGGAGGACGTAGAAGGCGTCGCCCTTGTCCCCCTGCTCGACGAGTGCCGTTCCCTCGGGGACCTCGACCAGGGAGGTGTGACGAGCAACCAGGCGGAGGTCGCTCCGGGAGCATGCCGCGAAGAGCGGGACGGTTCCGAGAACCGTTCGCACGTCCACCTCGCCTCTTGCCATCGTCGCACCTCGCTCGTCCTGTTCGACCTCGCGCTGCGGCCCGCCGACGTCGCACGGAGCGCTCGAGCCAACGGCGTCGGCCCGAACCCGGGGGGTGCCCACCGGCGGCGGCACGGGGTTCCCACACAACCGGCCCCGTGAGAGTAGCTTCGGTCGCCGACGGTCCGCGTGGCCGCTGGGTTGTCGTGGAGCACCCGCCGATGGCGAGCGAGCCCATCGGGCGGGGTGGGCTGGCTGGTTTCGCTGGGCAGTGCGGGTGCTGCACGAGGACGGGCGCGGCGACGGGAGGAGGGCACATGGACCGACTGGCAGCGTTCGCTCGGGCACGGGCGCGCCTCGTCCTCGCTGCGGCGATCGTCCTGGTGGCACTCGCTGCGCCCTTCGCCCTCAGGGCGGAGAGCGGTCTCTCGCCGCGGGGGCTCTCGGTCTCGTCGTGGGAGTCGAGCCGCGCCGGGGTCGCCCTGGCCACGCGCTTCCCACTCGCCCAGCCCAACTTCGTGGTCGTGCTCGAGGCCCGGCGTGGGAGTGCCCGGTCGGGGCCGGTGCCGGCGCTGGGTGCCGAGCTCGCCCGACGGCTCGCGCGCGAGCCGGGCGTGGTCGCAGTCGCCACGCCGTTCGCCGTCCGGGGGGAGCGCGGGCTCGGATCGGGTGGTGCCGGCCTCCAGCTGGTCGTCGACCCGCGCCTCGTCTCGGCCGACGGCCGCGTGGCACTCGTCGTCGCCGAGCTCGGCGGCAACGGATCGGCAGTGGTGGACGCAACGCGACGGCTGGAGTCGAGCCTCCCGCCGGGCTCCCCGGGGGTCCAGGTCGCCTACGGGGGCGTCGGGCCGGCGCTGCTCGCAACGGCCGACCGGTCAGAAGCCGGGCTGCGCCTTGACGAGCTGATCGCCCTGCCCGTGGTCGGCCTGCTGCTGGTGGTGATGTTCGGCACGCTCGCGGCGGCGGCGACTCCCCTCGCGGTGGCGATCGTCTCGGTCGTCGTCTCGCTCGCCGTCCTGGACGGGCTCTCGACGGTCACGACGGTGTCCGTGTACTCGGCCAACATCGTGACCGGCCTCGGGCTCGGCCTCGGCGTGGACTACGCGCTGCTCCTGGTCTCCCGCTACCGAGAGGAGCTGGCGGCCGGTCGAGAGGCGTCGCGGGCGCTGTCGCGGACCATGCGGACGGCGGGCCGCACCGTGGCGCTCTCGGCGGCAACGGTCGCGGCGGCGACCGCGGCGCTGGTGGTGCTCCCGATGCCCGGGCTCCGCTCCGCGGCCTACGCCGGCGTCTCCACCGTGGTGGTCGCGGCGGTGGGTGCGCTGGTGGTGCTGCCCGCACTCCTGAGCGTCCTCGGGGCACGCCTCGAGTGGGGTCGCGTTCCCGGCGTCGGCGCCGGGAGCCGTCGTGCTGCGACGCTCCCACCCACAGAGGGAGCCTTCTACCGCCGGGCGCGGTGGACGTTCCGTCGACCGTGGGCAGTGCTCGGCGCGGTCGCGGTGCTCCTCGCCGTGCTCGGCGCCCCCGCGCTCCACGTGCGGATCGGAGCCAAGTCGCTCGACCTCCTCTCGCCAGGAGACAGTGCCCGGGTGGCGAGCGAGACCATTGCGCGGAGCTTCCCCGCCCTCGCGCTGCCCGTGACCGTCGTGCTCTCGAACCCGGGCGGGCGGGGCCCCGTGGCACTGGATGCGATGGCCGACGGTTCCGCTGCGAGCCCCGACGGCGCCGCTGCGAGCCCCGACGGCGCCGCTGCGAGCCCCGACGGCGCCGCTGCGAGCCCCGACGGCACCGCTGCGAGCCCCGCCGACACCGATGCGACGACCGTCTCCCGGGACGAGACCTCGCTCGCTGGCTACGCAGCGAGGCTGTCTCGCCTCCGCGGCGTCGAGGAGGTGACCTCCGCCGCCGGGGTCTTCGCTCGCGGTGCGGCGGTCGCTCCCGCCCCCCCGGGGATGGGGGACGCAAACGGGAGCTGGGTCGGTGTGGTGGCGCCCTTCGCTGCGGGCACGCAGACCGCTGCGGACCTGGCCGTTGCCGTCCGAGCCGTACCCGCACCCTCCGGCGCGCTCGTCGGCGGGCCGGGTGGCGAGACCGTGGACACGTCCGCCTCGCTCCGCCGGTGGCTCCCGCTCAGCTGGGCTCTTGGCGCGCTCGCCTGTCTCGTGGTGATGTTCCTCCTCGCTGGGAGCGTGCTGGTCCCCGTGAAGGCCGTCGTGCTGAACGGGCTCAGCCTGGTCACGAGCCTCGGGGTCGTGACCTGGGTCTTCCAGGACGGCCACGGCGCCGGCCTGCTGGGCTTCACGACCCCGGGCACCCTGGACCTCACGGTGCCGACCCTCGTGTTCGGCATCGCGCTCGGCCTCTCGATGGACTACGAGGTCTTCCTCCTGGCCCGGATCAAGGAGGAGCACGACCTCGGTGCGGACGACGACGAGGCGGTCGCAGTCGGGCTGCAGCGCACTGGGAGGATCGTGACCCTGGCGGCGGCGACGATGGCGCTGACGTTCCTCACGTTCGTGGTCAACGGCGTGAGCGCGGTGCAGGCGATCGGCCTCGGGCTCGCCACGGCGGTGGTCGTCGACGCGCTCGTGATCCGGACGTTCGCGCTCCCGGCCCTGATGCACCTCGCGGGCCGGGCGAACTGGTGGGCGCCGAGGAAGCTGCGGCGGTTCCACCTGCTCGCCGGGGTCTGGGAGGCTGAGCCCGTCGCGGTGCTCGAGGTCGGCCGGCCAGTCTCGCAGGCTGCGCTCGGCGCACTCGTCCGGCCAGAGAGCGACGACGCCGAGCGGTGAACGGACGGGCTGGCGACCAGCGGGGTCGGCACTCGGGGGGCCGGGTCAGCTCCCGAGCACGATGGACCCGGTGGCGAGGGCGATGAGGGCGTCGTTGTGGCGCACCTCCCCGGTCGCGACCGTGAGCTTCGAGACGTGGCGGGTTCGTCCGACGGCGACGAGCTCGCGCCCGTCGAGCGGCACCGGCTCCAGCAGGTTCACCTTGACGTCGAGGGCGCGGTAGGGGCTCCCGGGCCGAGCAGCGGCCTGCCCCGCTGCCGCAGTAGCCGACTTCGCGAGCAGCACGAGGGCACCCCCGCTCACCGTTCCGAACTCGTTGCCGAGCCAGGGCGAGGCCCGCATGGTGAAGGTGACGTCGGGAGCGGGACCGTCTCCCTGTGCGATCTGCCGGGCGGTGATGCCGAGCAACCGGTCGACGGGAGGGCGGAGTCGAGTGCCGCTCGCCGTCTCCGCGAGCACCTCTGCGCCCGTGGTCGTTCGCGGGTCGACCGGGTCGACCGTGGCAAGGGGCCGTGCCCAGGGGTCCGGGCTCCCCCAGTCGGGTTCAGGCGGGGGGGTGCCGAGCTCGCCGAAGCCGGAGACGTCCACCGGGGAGAGCGTGAAGGTCCGGGCGCTCGCGTGGGCGAGGAGCTCTCCCGCCGGTCCCCTGATCTCGCAGCTCGCGAGCGCGTGGCGGCTGTCGGCGTGGACCAGCCGTCCGTCCGCGACGAGCTCCCCACCGGGTGGGGGCATGTCCGCGAGGAAGGTGAGCGAGAGCTCGGCGGTGGTGAGCAGCACCCCCGGCGGGAGTGCCGTCATCGCCGTCCCCGTCAGGGCGAGGTCGGCGAGAACGGCGAGCGCTCCGGGGTGGAGGGCGCCACGAGGGCCTGCCAGCCACGGGGAGGCGGGGAGCACCGCCCCAACCCTCCCGCGTTCCACCGAGGCAAGGCGCCCACCGGTCAGCCGGAGTATCGACGACTTCTGCAAGCGGCCGTCGGCTGCGGCGCGAACCTGCTCGAGCCCGGGCAGACGGAGCGCGGCGAAGTCCGACGGACCGCCGCGGACAGGCTCCTGCCAGGGCTCGAGGTCGGGAGCGGGCTGACTCTCGGGCGTCGCCATTAGCTCGTCTCTGCGGCCATGGTGTGATCGTCGCACAAGGGCGGAGGCTCGGCGAGTTCGTGTCGGCCGTCCGCCTCTACCGGTGGGGGTTGCCGGTTCGGGGTGACCGGTCCTGCTGGCGGCGGCTGTCTCGCCGGTCCTGCTGGGCCGCCTCGGTTTGGCCAGTCCGGCCGTCACTTCGCCGGCAGGACCGACGCGCCGTATCGGCGGGGTCGGCGGCATCCGCGGAGCGGGCGGGTCGGTGGGCCGCCCCGGGGCTCGAGGCGACCCCGGGCGTGCGTCTCGGGAGGCCGGGAGCTAGGGTGGCGAAAGACGGGCTGTGGCGCAGCTTGGTAGCGCGCTTGACTGGGGGTCAAGAGGTCCCGGGTTCAAGTCCCGGCAGCCCGACCAGGAACGAGCAGCTCAGCGGCCCTCTCGGGGGCCGCTGCTCTCGTCT
>JAJYWE010000133.1 GCA_021791675.1 Actinomycetes bacterium
ACCGCAACCCAGTTTCCGCTGGGCTCGGTTCCCTGCGGGTGCTCGGGACCTCCCCGCAGGCGCTCGACCTCGGCTCCGGGGTCCGCCCTCCGGCGGGGTGAGGAGCCGAGCAGTAGAACATGGCGGTGGACGCTGCCCCGGGATCCGCAGCCCGGCCAGGGACCTGCCCGGGCTTCACCAAGTTCTGGGCTGCGTCGTCGGCATCGGATCTCGGCACGTACTTCACGACCGTGGCGGTCCAGGTCCTGGTCGTGGTCACCCTGGGTCGAGGTGCCTTCGGCGTCGGGCTGGTCACTGCTGCCCGCTGGTTGCCCTACCTGATCTTCGGGCTCGTCGCCGGCATCGTCGTGGATCGGACCGCCCACCGACCGCTCCTGGTCCTCACCGACCTCGCTCGAGGGGGACTGTTGGTGGCAGTGCCGGTGTTGGCGCTCGCCCACCGGCTGTCGGTCCCCACGTTGGTGGCGTTCATGGCCGTGTTCGGGTTGCTCTCGCTGTTCAACGACGCCGCCGCGCAGTCGTTCCTTCCCCGCCTGGTCCCACCCGAGCTGCTGACGCGGGCGAACGCGCGCCTCGACCAGGGCGGGGCGGCCGCACAGACCACCGGGCCGGCTCTGGCCGGTGGTCTGGTCTCGTTGGTCGGCGCACCCTGGGCGGTCCTGGTCGACGTCCTCAGCTACCTGGTTTCCGGGCTCCTGATCGCGCGGATCCCGATCACCGAGCCGCCACGGCGACCGATCACCGTCTCGCACGTCTGGCGCGAGGCCGCTGCCGGCGCCCGCTGGATCTACCGGCATCGCACGCTGCGACCGCTCGCCCTCAGCACACACGCCTGGTTCCTCTGCTGGGCGATCGCGGGCGCCATCCTGGCTCCCTACGTGTTGCGGACCCTCGGGATCGGGGCGTTCGGCCTCGGGCTCTTCCTCTCGGTCGCAGGTGTCGGCGGCCTGTTAGGCGCCTCGAGCGCGACCCGACTCGGCGCACGTTTCGGTGCGGGGCGGGTCGTCATCGTCGCCCGAGCGGGCACCGGCCTGTCCTGGGCGCTCGTCGCCCTGAGCGGGCGTGGCTGGGTCGGCTGGCTGCTCCTTGCGGCCGGTCAGTTGCTGCTCGGGCTCTCGATGGGAGCAGAGAGCGCCAACGAGATGGGCTACTGGCAGGCGGTCACACCGGACGATCTCCAGGGGAGGACAAGCGCAACCCGACGGTCGGTCAACCGGGCCATGCTCGTCATCGGCGCACCACTCGGTGGTGCGCTCGCCGATCTCGTCGGCTATCGGCCGATGCTCTGGGCTGCCGCCGTCGGGTTCCTGCTCGTCGCCGCCAGCCTCTCGTGCTCCCCGTTTCGCCACGCGAGGGTCGATCCAGCCCCGACGGCCGACGGCGGATGATGGTCCGTCTGAAGGTCTACTTTGGGAGAGGTGCCCGCGCTGTCCGTGTGGCTGGGTCACCCCGGCTTCTTGGGCGGTGAGGCCGCCAACAGGCGAGGCGCGCAACAGGCGAGGAGGCTGGAATGGGAGGCGTGGATGGCATCGACAGGGACCGCGACCTCGAGATGTCCCAGGCCGCGCTTCGAGACGATCTCGAGACCGTCCGTGCGTACGGCGAGGCGCACCCCGAGTCCTGGGTGGGCGTACGGTTCTCGAACGACCCGACGGTGCGGCTCGTCGCCAGTTTCACCGGCGAGCTCGCGGGCCACGACCGGGCGTTGCGACGCGTGCTGTCGCATCCGGATCGCCTGGTCCTCGAGCCCGGTCGTCACACCTCCGCCGAACTGCAAGCGATGAGGACCGAGATCGACGACCTGATCGCCCGGCGCGTCGCGGAGACCGGGCGATCGGTGTCCTCGGGGATCGGCGAGGGAGTCGGGGTCGTCCAGGTCCACCTCCGTGCCGACCAGGAGGACTTCGCTGCCGAGCTGGCTCAGCGCTACGGGCCGGCCGTCGAGCTGCGGGTGGGGGCGTTCACCTATCCGGGCCGGCGTAGACCGGAGCCTCGGGGGCGAGTGCGGCCGGGTACGAGCCGCCGCCCCGCACCCCCCGAAGAGGTCCACCTTCCCGGGCTGGAGCTCCGCGTGGAGGTCGACCGGGCGGTCGTGGAGGTCGGCGACGACGGCCATGGGAAGCTGGTCTTCCACAACGGCGGCGACGCCCCGGTCGGCCCGCTCTACGGAGGGCAGCCGCTCACCGGCGTCCTCTACGACGACGCTGGTGAGCGTGTCGGGGGCTCGGGCCTTCCGACCCGCGGGACCGGGTGGGTGCTCGAGCTCGCCCCGGGTGAGACCGCGAGCGTCGAGTTCTTCTTCGGGACTGCGAGCTGCCGGAAGGAGCTCGGCTACGTCCTCCCGCCGGGTGAGTACGGACTCGAGGTCGCGTTCGCGTTCGGCCAAGGGCTCTCGGGACAACCCACGCAGGTGCTCCGTGCCCCGCGGACCCGGCTCCGCGTCACTGCCCCCGACCACTGAGCCGAGGATCGGGCGCGACGATGGCGGAGGGGGGCTGTTTGGCCGGGGCGGCGCTGGCGCCGGGGAGGGAGCCACTGGAGCGGCGCGAGTCGGCTCGGATCATGACGACGGGTGAGCCCCTGGTCGGGGGCCCCTGAGCCCTCGCGTCGAAGCCGGGCGGCCGGGCCGTTGCCGCAGGCGACTCCTCGTCCACCGCGAGCGAGCCGCCGGCGGTCGCCCTCCCTGCGGTGCGGGCCCGGCGCGAAGCTCTCGGCGGTGGCTCCAGGTGCACCGTCCTGCGCCCCGGTCCAGCCTGGTCGAACCGCCCTGCTGGTGTCTCGTTGTCGGATGATCGGTGACGGGTGGAGCGCCAGTCGCAACGAGGGCATCGTGGAGAGGTGCCAGCGGAGCAGGTCAGCGCGGCCGCGTCACCGGGGTGGACCCGGGACCCGACGCTTCACGCCGGCGCCGGGCGAAGCCGTGCAGGGCGGAGGCCGACGCGGTCCTTGCGGAGGAGGTGAGCACTGGGCTGGCTCGGCAGCGGTCCCCCCGGCAGATGAGGCCGGTGACCGGGCGGTGCCCGGCCGCCGCGAGGGCGATCTGATCAGGGGGACCGCCAACCGGTCGGCGATCCTCACCCTGGTGGGGCAGACCACCCCCTCCGTCATCCCGTGGCGAGTCCCCTATGACCACCGAGCCGAACGGGTCGCTACCCCGAGCGCCCATGCGACGGGACGACTGCTGGTCCTGCTGCGCCGAAGTCCCGCGCGGGACCAGGGCCGGGACATGACCGCCCACGCCCGCTCCAGCGTCGCTACCGACGCCCCCGTGTTCTCCTGCGACCCCCAGAGCCCATGGCGGCGCGGGACGAACGAGAACACCAATGCCTCCGGCGCCC
>JAJYWE010000134.1 GCA_021791675.1 Actinomycetes bacterium
GTGCCGTCGAGAGCAGCGCAGTCGCGCGCAGTGCCTGAGCCTCGCAGACGGTACAACGCTGGCTGGGGCCCGTCGCCCCCCGCCTGGAGCCCGTCGCCCCCCCGCCCTGAGCCCTGAGCCCTGAGCCCTGAGCCCTGAGCCCTGAGCCCTGAGCCCTGAGCCCTGAGCCCTCGGCGCTACGCTCCCGGACGTGGCCGGCGAGCACCTGGGAGCGCGCCTCGGGCTCGGCGCCGAGGCGCGAGCGCTCGTCATCTCCTGTACCGGGCTCGGAACGTGCCACGCTGCCAACCACGGCATCTACGACGCCCTCCGTCGAGGCGCCGCCTCCGGCGCCGAGCTGGTGGTCCCGGCGCCGTGGGCGCGCGAAGCCGTCTCGCGCTACCTCGGAGAGGACATCGGCGTCGAGCTGACGCTCAACGCAGAGCACGACCAGTACCGCTGGGGTCCGATCACCCAGGCCCCGTCGCTCCTCGACGGCGACGGAGGTCTCCCGCGGACGCCGGCGGACACCTGGGACCACGCAGACCTGGAAGAAGTCCGCCGGGAGTGCCGGGCGCAGGTCGAGCGGGCGATCTGGTGGGGACTCGACGTGACCCACCTCAGCTCGCACCTCGAGACGCTGGTGCTCAGGCCCGAGTTCTTCGACGTCTACCTGGATCTCGCACTCGACTTCGCACTCCCGATGCGCCTCCCCGGCCGGGACGCCGAGTCCCGCGCCGGGTTCCCGTTCCGCGACCTCGCCGCCTCGGCGGGCGCGATCTTCCCCGATCGCAGCGTTCCGCTCCCCCGCGGTTCGCTCCCGCTCGCGACCCGCCTCGCACACCTGCTCGCTGACCTCGCCCCGGGCGTCACCGAGCTCGTCCTTGCACCGGCGTCCGACACCCCCGAGCTGCGCGCCCTCACGAGCCGGTGGACCGAGCACGTGGACGAGCTGGACCTTCTCATCCCGGCAGTGGAGCTGGAGACGCTGGTCGGTCGACTGGGCATCGTCGTCACCTCCTGGCGGGCGCTGCGGGCCGAGCTTCGTCGAGGGCAGCGCCACTCCCGCCCGGACGGCGACACCTGATCGGAGCCGGGAGTCGCCGGCGCAGCGAGCGACCGAAGTCCGCGCGACGGTCGCCGTACGAACCAGGCCGAGCGCCCGGGCCCCGGCGTCTGCGTCTGTGTCTCAGGTCGAGACCGGAGGACCCCAGACGACCGCCGGCGCCGTTGTGACCTCGACACCCCCTGCCGGCTCGGCGGTCACCGCGAGCAGCTGGAAGTGGGCGGCCGGCTCCGTCGTGAAGGCGACCAGACCCGGCCGGTTGCCGAGCAGCCCGAGCGAGATCCGCTTGGAGCCGGTCACCGCCCAGAGCTGGTACGTCTCGGAGGAGGGCAGGCCCGGCAGCGTGTTGCGGAAGAGGTAGCCCTGGCCCGAGGGGAGGATGACGGCCTCCGCCGAGGCGTTCGAGGTGGTGGAGGCGAGGTCGACCTTGGTGACGCCGGGCTCGCCGATCGCCTGGATCAGCTGCTCCGTGAGGCGCGACTCCGCCTGACCCCCGACACGTCCGACGATGGCCACCCGCCGACCCACCACACTGACCTGGTTCTGGAGGCGCGCGACCTCGAAGCCGAGCCCAACGATCACGACAACCGCCGCGGCGGCTGCGAAGGGGCGGAGACCGAGGCGCCGGCGGTCACGAGCGGCCCGGCGCGACGCCAGCTCGTCGGGCAGGACCGGCGTGCCCGGTCCGCCGACAGCTGGACCACCCGCTGCTCCGCGGCCACCCCAAGCGGCCAGCCGCGGCTGGCCGAGCTCGACCCCGCCGGATCCCACACCCCGGTCCTCGCCGACGGCACCCTCGGCGCCGCCGGGCAGTCCGCCCCCCCACGACGCCCCGTCGGGTTCGACCCCGGCTGCGCCCTCACGAGCCCCACCGGCCCGGCTGCCAGCGATGCCGTCCAGGGTCCTCGGTGCGAGACGGAGCGCCGGGGGAGCCTCCTCGAGGCTCTCCCGGATACGGAGCCAGAGTGCCTCCGGCGCCGGGCTGCCTGCGTAACCGAGCTTGGCCGCAACCTCCCGATGCTGCGCCACCTCGGTCCGGCATCGCGGGCAGTCGCGCAGGTGCAGCTCGATCGCCGCAGCCTCCTCGGGCTCGACGGCGTCCAACGCGTAGGCGCCGAGCGCCTCCTCGATCTCCTCGTGGGTACGCGTCTCGCTCATGCTCCCTCCAGTCCAGCACCGGCGAGCGCGAGGCGCATGCGCTTCAAGCCGGTCCGTATCCTGCTCTTCACCGTGCCCTCCGGCTGTTCCAGGAGGGCTGCCACCTCGCGATAGCTGTGGCCGCCGAAGTACGCGAGCTCGATGGCGCGGCGCTCGTCCTCCGGGAGCTCGGCCACGGCCGCCTTCACGTGGGCCGCGACTGCCAGGTCCCACACCTCGTGCTCGAGGTCGTAGCCAGCGCCGGCGACCGCCAGGGCTTCGTTGTCCTCCCGCCTGCGGCGCGCGCCGTCCGCCCGGAGCAGGTCCACCGCCCGTCCATGGGTGTTCGCCAGCAGGAACGTCCGGAGGCTCCCCCGAGCCGGGTCGAAGCGTTCGGGGTGGTCCCACAGTCGGAGGAAGACCTCTTGCACTACCTCCTCCGCTCGTGCCGCGTCGCCGAGCACACGGCGCGCGAGGGCGAAGACCGCACCGCCGTGGCGGCGATAGGCCTCCGCGAGGGCATCCTGGTGCCAACGTCCGACCGCCACCACCAGCGCGGCGTCGCTCGCTTCGGCCAGCTCGTCCACGCGCGGGGGCCGCTCGCTCACCGCTGCCACGCTCGTCCACTCGACTCCGACATCGACCTGCCTCTCTCCCTGCAAGTGTACGGAGCGCGCTCCGACCCGGATGACGAGCCATACTGCCCTCGCCGACACCAGCGTCGTCGCAGGCACGGCCGTCGTCGGCACGGCCGTCGTCGGCATCCCCGTCGATCCGAAGCGCGGGTTGATCCGAAGCGCGGTTTGATCCGAAGCGCGGGTGGATCCGTAGACCATCGCGTGGACACCATCAGACGAACGACACCGCGCGCCCCCGCCCGCACCTCGCGACACCATCGTGCCCCCGCCCTCGCCCTCGCAGGCGTGCTCGGACTGGGGCTCGCAGCCTGCGGGGGCAGTACCGGGGCGGCCCAGACAAGCCAGACCACCCAGACAAAGGGACCCGCTCCTTCGAGCGCGACCACGAAGCCCTCCTCGGGAACCACGAGCGCGAATGCGACGATCATCATCAAGAACTTCGCGTTCCACCCGGCGCTCCTCGACGTGACACCTGGCGAGCGCATCACGGTCCACAACGAGGACCCGGT
>JAJYWE010000008.1:0-10494 GCA_021791675.1 Actinomycetes bacterium
AGACCGCCGCGACCACCAGCGTGTCGATGTTGGACCGGTGCACGGGAGCGACGACGTACGCGCCGGCCTCGGGGACGTGCTCGAGCCCCTCGACCTCGAGCCGCCAGAGCAGCCGGGAGACCCCGACTACGAGGGTCCGGGCAACCGCATAGGCGGCCAGTGCGGCGCGCGAGGGTGGCGAGAGGTCGAGCGTCCGCCCGGTCGCGCGGCCCGCTGCACCGGCTCCCGACACAGCGCTCCGGTCCGGTGCGGCCGCGGATGGAGCATCTCCGGCCTGCGCCTTCCCGGCCTGCACGCGACCGAGTGTAGGCAGACCGCACCCTGACCTGGCAAGGGCGGGCGGGTCGACAGTGTCCGAAGGGCTCGAGACCCTCACCCTCCCCTCAGCTCCTCCGGCCGGACAACGATGGGGACGGCGACTCGCCGGGCGGTGACGAGCACCCCCGCAGCGACGAGACCGATCCCCACCCAGCCCAACGCCGTCACCGGCTGGCCCGCGACGACCCGCGCGACGAGCGCCGCCACGACCGGCTCAGCAAGGCTGAGGGTCGTCGCGGCGGTCGCGGTCGTCGAGCGCAGGCCGCGCCCGAACAGGACGTAGCCCGCTCCCATCGGGACGAGGGCGAGGTACCCGATCACCGCCGCACCCCGAGGAGTCGCGAGGACCTCGGCCGCGCTGGCGACGACGACGCCCAGTAGTGCAATGCTCGCGAGGCCGAACATCGCCCCCATGGTCCCCCGAGAGCTCGCCCCGGCCTGGATCGCCCGAGCCCCGGCCACCGAGTAGGCGCCGTAGCAGGAGCCTGCGAGCAAGCCGAGACCGACACCGGCGAGGATCGCGCCGTATGACCGGCCGGCGAGGCCGAGGGAGGCAGTCCCGAGGACGGCCGTCCCCACCAGCGCGGCCGCCCCGCCGGCCACCAGGCCTCGCGGGAGCGGCTCCCCGGTGAGGACCCTCTCGAACCCTGCCGCCGCAACCGGCGACGATCCGATGGTGGTCGTGACCCCGAGTGCCACACCGCCCACGTGCATCGCCGAGTAGAAGCAGAGCGGGTAGAGCGCGACCGCGACGGCGCCCGCCAGGATGGCTCCCCCGATCGGCGTCCCCCGGTCTCGCCCGAGCGCGCCCCGCAGCACGACCCTCGCGTCTCGCCCGCCCGCCAGGAGGAGGACGATCCCCCCGAGGCCCATCCCCGCCGCCCCGAGCACGGCCGCGGGCACATTGGCCGGTGCGAAGGTCGCGGCGGTCCCCGTCGTTCCCCAGAGCAGGGCTGCCGCGAGGACGCTCCACCGGCCCGCCGGTGGCGCCGGGCCGCTGCCCGGTGCGCACGCAGATGGGCAGCGCTTCATGGGGCAGCCAGTCGACCGCGAGCGCGCCGCCGCCCCGCCTCACTCATCCCGCCGCGAGCAGCCCACTCGCGAGCGCTCGCGCCCGGTGGATCTGCGCAGGACTCCCCTCCAGACCCGCGCTCACCACGGCACCCTCGACGAGCAGGTACAGATGCTCGGCCAGCTCCTCGGGCTCGCCCACCCCGGTGGCGGTCACCAGCTCGACGAGCAGATCCCTGACCTCCTGCTTGTGCTCGCGCACGGCGAGCCGACCGGGGTGGCCGACTGGCAGCTCCGCAGCACCGTTCAGGAGGCCGCAACCGCGAAACCCCCGCTCGTAGGCCATCTCGGCGTGGTCGAGGTAGGCGTCGAAGACCGCGAGTGCCCGCTCCCGGGCGGAACCCGCCCGTGCCACGCGTGCCTCGAGTAGGCCGAGCCACTCTGCATGGCGGCGGTGCAGGTAGGCGGTGACGAGCTCGTCCTTCGAGGCGAAGTTGTTGTAGAGGCTCATCTTCGCCACGCCAGCGTCTGCAACGAGGCGGTCGATGCCGGTGGCCGCGATGCCGTCGGCGTAGAAGCGCTTCGCTGCCACGTCGAGGAGGCGCTCACGCGCCGCGGGAGCACGGGGCATACACCTATTCTCGTTCTCTCTAGGTAGATCTGTCTACCTACTGGCCTGACGGTCCACGCGGGTTTGGAGGGGCAGAGCAACGTGCTGAGAGTGCCGTGGTGCGCGGCAAGCACGCCCCCGGCGGGCTCGCGTAGGCCGGGGCCAGGCCGGCCGCGCCCGGGTCCTCACGGAGCCGACACGGGCCCCTGGGTGAGTTCCGCTCTCCGGCGCCGGGGTAGCCTCGCAGCTCCGCAGCTGCGCGACGCCCCGGAAAACCAACGAGTGGCGATTGCCGCGGCGACGACCCCTTCCCCGGGCGCCTGCCTCCGAGACCGCAGGAGTGCCATCGTCGTCAGCTCCCGACGTTGACGGCAGAGCTGTGCGGCTCGCCCGCCGAGGCACGCCGTCCAGGCCCTCCTTCGACTCGCCACGCGTCGACCATCGAGACACCTCGCCCCGGTGCTGGTACCCCCCACACTCCACGCGCAGGGTGGACGCCACCCTGCGCTCAGCCGTCCACCGCGAAGACGCCGCCGAGCTGGAACTCGGGCGTCCACAGCTCGGTCGTCCCGGTCGCGTTGAACGCCACCTGCAGCTGGGTGACGTCGCCGGCGTACGGCCAGCTCCCGAGCGTTGTCACCGTGACCTTGTTCCAGGTGTTCGCAGAGATCGGCTCGGACGACACCAGGGTGTGGCTCCCGCTCACGACCGTGACCGTGGCCTCGTAGCCGGTCCGGCCGGGTGCGCCGCCGTAGCTGTCGAGGTAGACGACGAGCGCGGTGACCCCGGCCAGGTTCAACGGCGAGGTCGGTGTCACCTCGACGACCCGGGGAGCGTCACCGGGAAGGGACTCCCCGGCCGCCTCGAGGCAGTCCGGACCTGGAGCGCACTTTCCTGGCCCATTGGCGAAGGTCTGCACCACCGCCACACTCGAGACACCTGGGCCTGCCGTCCAGCCCTGTGTTGACCCGTTCGCGAAGTCGTACAGCGTCTTGGTCTCGATCACCTGGAGCTCTGCCGTTGCGCTCGCCGTGACCCCGCTCGTGGTGGTCGCTGCCACGCCGATGCGGTCGCTCCCAGCCGCACCAGACGGGATCTTCAGGTAGTACACGTCGAGCCGCTCGTGGACGGGAGAGCCGTCGCTCACAAGGTGGAAGGTCTGCGGGCCGGGGCCGACCGTCCAGCCGGTGGGTCCGGCGACCGTGAGGGTTCCCGAGACCGTCCCCGGCCCGTCGGCGTAGACGCTCACCCGGAGCACGCCCGAGTCGCCAGGGGCTGCCGTCTGGCTCCCGGGGCTCACGGTGACCGAGAGCGAGGTCGCTGCCGAGGCGGTCGGGCGTGCGGTGAAGGTGGTGCTGCCCGCGGCCACGTCCGGGATCACGACGTAGCCTCCGGCGACGTGTACCCCGTCAACGCCGGCGGTGCCGTTCCAGACCACGGTGTGGTCCATCGTCACCACGGTGTCGGCCGAGGAGACCGGCACGAGGACCTGACCGGTCGTGCCGGACGGCGCGTCGAGGGTCATGCGGAACTGCCCCGCGGGGTTGCGCCGCCAGGAGAGGCCGATCGCGCCGTGCGGCGTCGGCACGGTCCCCTTGGCCCAGGTGAGGGTGCCGGGATGGGGCTCGGCCGTGTAGGTGGCGAAGCCACCCGAAGTCGGCTGCACCCCGAGCACCTCGGTCGTGAGCGCGACCGTCGGCATCGCGGCCCAGCCGTGCGCGAGGCTCGTGAACTGGGCGATGCCCGGGAGGCCCTCCTGGTTCTCCTTCTCCCAGAAGGTGCTCTGGGGTCCGTAGCTGGCGTCGAGCATGTGCGTCCAGCCCCGGTTCATGAGCTGCTCGCCGAGCGCGTTGTCGATCGCCGAGGTGCTCGCCGCGTAGCGGGCGAGCAGCTCGTAGCCCTGGGCGAGGGGTTCGTAGCCGGGCGGGAGGCCGCCGGAGGATCCCGTCGGCGAGGTGAGCTCGGAGCCGAAGGTCTCCCAGGTGTTCTGGCGGAGGTAGGAGAGCGCCTGCGCCGCCTGGGACGGGCTCGCCACGCCGGCGAGGACCGCCATCGCCTGGGCGTCCTCGGGGAAGACGTTCGCGTGGCTCGGGGAGAGCTCGTAGGCGCCGACCTTCGCGTTCCAGAGGGTCGCGTTGATCGTGGCGGTGAGGCTCGCGGCCTGCGTCGCGTAGGACTTCGCGGCGCTCGCCTGGCCCGCTGCCGTTGCCAGCTGTGCCATCTCCTTCAGGGTGAGCGCGTAGAGGGCGTTGATGTAGGTGAGATGGCCGCAGATGTAGTAGGCGAAGGTGCCGCACGCACCGTTCCCGGGATCCGCATTGGGGCCGGTGCCCCGGATGCCGGTGTTCGCGAAGGTGAGCAGGCCGGTGCCGTCGACCTGCTTGGCGACGTAGGCCTCCGCGGCGGTCGCGCGCGGCAGTTCCTGGGCCAGGAACGAGCTGTCACCGGTGTAGAGCCAGTACTGGTAGACGTTGTGCACGAACCAGAGGACGTAGGTGCCGTAGTTGAACTCCTCGCCCAGGTTGTGCGGACCGACCAGCCCCTCGGCGGGGACGTAGCCGCTGGCGACCTGCTGCGCGCCCATCGCCTCGAGCGAGTTGCGCCAGGCCACGAGATCCCCGGTCGTGAGCGCCGTCACCGGGCCCTCCACCGACAGGTCACCCTCCCAGACGTCGCGGTCGCGCTTCGCGCCGTCCAGGATCACGGTCTCGCTGGGAGTGGTGCCAGGCATCTCGGCGTCGGCGTGATCGGTCTCGCCATAGGTGTAGGGCCAGCTCTTCAGCGTGTTCGCCGCTGCGGTGTCGAGCTGCACCGTGTAGGCGCCCGAGTACCAGAGCTTGTTCAAGGTGTTGCTCGAGGAGAGGAAGCTCCCCGCGTAGTCCCGCAGGTTGGCCTGGTTGGGAGCCGCCGTGATGTCGACACGGACCTTGGTGATGTCGATCGTCCCGGGAGAGGACAGGTAGAGGGTGAGGTAGCGGAAGCCCCCTCGGATCTGGGTGTCGGTGAAGGTGCCGGGCACCTTCGAGGAGACGACCGGGATGAGGTGGCTGTCGGAGTCGTAGGTGTAGGGGACCCCCGGGAGGCCGTTGTTGATGTTCGCCGTGTCGCAGCCCGGCGCGTAGTTCGACTCCCCGTCGTTCTGGTAGGGCTGGAGCGCCATGTAGGCGGTCGACTCGGAGAAGCAGGCCTGCAGCGTGGGTGCCGGGGAGGAGACCCCGCTCACCGTGACGCTCACGAGCCCACCCACTTCTTTCCCCATGTCGAGGATGACGAGCGGCGAGGAGGTCTGGTCCCCCGAGGGGAGGCTGAGCACGGTCGGCTTGCCGTCCGGGCGCACCAGGCCGGCAGCGTTGGTGACGCTCCCGCCCCGGGGGAGCACCTCGTAGAGACGCACCGGGGCGACGCTGCGCGACGCGGGCGAGAGGATGTAGCGGGACGGCGAGACCCCCTCGGGGACCGGTCGGGAGGGCCGGGGGGGCGTGGCGGAGACGAGGGTCCCCGTCGAGCCGTTGCCCGGCGCCGGCACGGCCGGCGCCGCCGGGACGATCGGCTGCGACCCGAAGTGCTCCGGCGCGCTGGTTGGGCAGCCTGCGGCGCTGCAGGCGGCCGAGCCGAGCGTCGTCGTCCCGGACAGTCCGGCGACCTCGACGTAGCCGTCGGTCTCCGTCGCGGTGGAGGACACCGCCGTGTCACCCTTCCAGACGAGGGTGCCGTTCACCCAGACCGACTGCCCACCCGACTGGACGGGCACGCCTGCGGTGTAGGTGTCGCCCGTCGGGGCCTTCACCTCGAGGGCGAAGTGCCGCCCCGAGTCTCCCTGGCGCCAGGCGGCCTCGACGGTCCCGCTCCCTGCGGGCACCTTGCCCTCGGCCCAGGGGAGCGACGAGGGGACGTGGGGCAGCACGGTGAAGGTCGAGAGCCCACCACCGGTCGGGGTGACGCCGAGGACCTCGTTCGAGAGCAGTGAGACCGGCCCGGACGCCCAGCCGTGGGAGAGGGACGTGTACGCGCCCATCTCCGGGTGGCCGTCGAGCGAGAGCGCCTCCCAGAAGGTCGACCCGGTCCCGAGCGGCGAGGTGAGCATGTAGCCCCAGGTGCGCTCGAGCGAGGCGATCGCCGTGTTCGTCGTCGCGGTCGAGTTCTGCTCGAGCTCGCCGAGGAGCTGGTCCTCCGTGATGAAGGGGCTCACGTACTGCCCGACGACGTTGCCCGCCTCGTTGATGGTCTCCGTCCCGTACTTGGTCGCCATCGGTCCGTTCAGGTAGCGGATGACGCTCTGGGCACGAGCGCCGGTCGCCACCCCGGCCACGAGGGCCATGGCGTTGGCGTCCTGGGGGATCGCGGTGTCGGAGAGCGAGACCTGGTAGGCGCCCGCGGTGGCGTTCCAGAGGTTGGCGTTGATGGCCGCGGCGACCGAGCTCGCCTCGGCGGTGTAGGTCGCCGCGAGGCTCGCGTCGCCCTCGAGGGTGGCGATCTTCGCCATGTCACGGAGCGCGAGCACGTAGACGGCGTTCACGTAGGTCACGTGGCCGCTCGCCCCGTACCCCCACGAGCCGGAGAACTGTCCCGGCACGTCGATGAGCCCGTCGGAGCCGACCAGGCCCGCCGCCCAGGCGAGGTCCGCCTGGATGGTCGGCCACCACTTGTCGAGGAAGGTCCGGTCGCCGGTGTAGAGGTAGATGTCGTTGTAGTTGAGGATCGCGAGGAGCGAGTAGACCCCCCAGCCGCGCTGGTAGCCGAGCGTGTCGGTGAGGTAGACCCCAGGGATCTCGCCGTTCGGGAACGCGTTGGCGGCGAGGGAGGAGAAGGAGTTCTCCGCCGCGAGCGCCTCACCGGCGGTCGGGGTGCCGGGGTTCGACAGCAGCGCCGTCGGGTCCTCGACGGACTGGTCCCCCGCCCAGTCGAGGCGGTCCCGCTTGGCCCCGTCGACGATGGCGGTGCTGCCCGAGGCGACGGTCGCGTCGAACTGGAGCGGTCCGGGCGTGGCCGGGTAGGGCCGCCCGGTCGTCGGGTCGATCGTGTCCATCTCGACGCTGTACGCGCCGGCGTACCAGAGGGCGTTGAGCAGCCCCGAGGAGGAGAGGAACGCACCGGTGTACGCGGCGGGGTCCGCGACGCCCGGGTCGGGGGTGAAGTGGACCCGCAGGTCGGAGAGGTGGATCGAGCCGGGGGTGTCGAGGAAGACCATCAGGTAGCGAAAGCCCCCGCGCAGGTTCGGGTCGTTCACAACCGTCTGTCCCGGTGAGACGGTGAGGTAGTGCGTCTCGGTGCAGACCCCGGAGGTGCCACAGGCCTGGTCCGACGCGGAGGTCATGTACTCGTAGGACTCGCTGAACGCGAGCCCGACGGTGACGGGCTTCGTGACGCCCGAGACGTCGAAGGAGACCCGGCCGCCGACGTCGCGGCCGAAGTCGAAGATCGCATAGGGACGCCCGTAGGTGTGGGCGGTGAGGGTCATGCCGGGCCCGGTGATCGCCCCCGCCGGGTCGGCGACCGCGCCGCCGTAGGGGGCGGGGGGTGTCGCGTTGCCGGGGCTGATCGCCCAGACGCGCGCGATGCGGGCGCCGGGGCCGGGGTTCAGGGCGTTGCGGAACTCGACGGTGAGCACCCTGGCGGTGCCGTCACGGGGCGCCGCGGCGAGGAGCGTCGCCGGGACGGGGAAGGAGTAGTGCACCAGGCCCTTGAACTGGGGACCGGACTCGGACACCAGGCCCTGCTGATCGACTTGCGGCGTGCGGTGGTAGACCTTCACGCCGTCGACCAGCACCCAGTAGTTCGCGGTCGCGCTTGCCGCGTCCTCGACCCGGATGCGCACCGGAGCCCCGGCCGGGACATGCAGGTCCACGCTGAAGAACGCGCGTGGGACCCCGGGGCCTGCCTCCTGCATCCCGACGCCCATCAGGCGCACCCGGGTCGCGTGCGGCCCGCCCTGGAAGTCGTGCGCCGCCTCGGATGCAGAGGGTCCCGCATTGGTCGGGCTCTGGCCGGCGATCGTGACGGAGGGGTCCAGCGACCCTGCGGTCACGAAGTCGTCGTCGACGGCGGTGGACTCGACCACGCTCCTCGGGTGCACCACCCGGGAGGAGGGTGCGTAGACGTACCGGCTCGCCGCGGAGAGGGGCGGCAGGCCGAGGAGGGACGTCCCCGACGATCCGGGGTCGGAGCCGGACGTGGACGATCCCGGCGCGCCCGAGGCGAGACCCGTGAAGCCCGCAACCATCGCCACGGACAGGCCGATCGCGAGGAGCCGGCTCGAGCCCGCCGAGCCGACCCGGCGCGCCGGGTCCCGGCGCGCACCCCGAGCCCGACCACCCGTCCGAGGCGTCGCCTCGGTGTCCTGCCACTGCCGCACGCCGTGTCGACGCCAGGCCATGCTCGCACTCCCTCCCTCGAGGTTCCCGGATGAACTGTCCGAACTGCTCACGCCCCCGTTGCCTTCGCGTTCACGAGCAGCGTGGCGGTGCTCGCACCCCCGGCCAGTGCGGCGGGGTTCACGTCCAGCACCACGTCGTGGGCGCCGAGGTGCGCCCCGGTGATGCCGGGCACGGCGTGGAAGACCCCGTTGTTCCAGACGAGGCGCCCGTTCACGTGGATCACCGCCTGGCGACCGAAGCTGGGGACGCCAATCGTCCCGGACGTGGCCGCGGGCACGTCCACCTTCATCACGAAGCGGCCCTCGGTCGTCTCGTGGCCCCAGTCGACGACGATCGCGCCGTGCGGCGTGGGAGCCTGTCCCTCGGCCCAGGAGAGGGTCCCGGGGTGAGGCTCCACCTGCCAGGTGGCGTACCCGGGACTGGTCGGGCCGATCCCGAGCACGTACTCACTGAGCGCCGAGGTCGGCCCGGTCGACCAGCCGTGCGCGAGGCTGGTCGTACCGGACTGGATCGAACCGTTCGTCCCCTCGGTCTCCCAGATCGCCCCCGTGTAGTCGGGCCCGGGAACGGTCATCCGGCCCCACTCGGTACGCATCAGCTGGATCGCCTGAGCCGTGTGGTGGGACGCGAGGAGCGACCAGACCTCGTAGGAGCCCATGAACGGCCCGATCAGCTGGCCGTAGCCCGCCGGGGCGGGGTTCGAGATGTCGAGCGCCCCGGCGGGGGTCGACAGCGCCGACTCCATCGCCTTCACGATGCCGGCGACTCGGCTCTTCGGGGCGATCCCGTAGAGGATCGCGTAGGCGTCCGCGTCCTGGGGAACGACGCCGGTGACGGTCGTGCTCTCGTTGTACGACCCCGTCGTCGGGTCGAAGAGGTAGGTGTTGATCGCCGTCCTCAGCGCCGCTGCCTGCGCGTCGTAGCTGGCCGCCGCCCTCGGGTGACCGGCAACGGTCGCGAGCTGCGCTGCGGCCAGCAGCGTCCGGTAGTAGAGCTCGTTGTAGTACGTCTGGGCGCCGGTGAGATCGGTGTAGTGCCAGTTCGCACCGTCGCTCCCGTTCGTCACGAAGAGGCCCTGGCTGTTCAGCTGGGCGGCGTTCCAGGCGAGCTCGGCCTGTACGCGGGGCCACTCCTGGTCGACGAAGGCGGTGTCACCCGTGTAGAGGTCGTACGTCGCGAGGTTCACGACCCAGTACATCGAGTAGCTCGCCGAGTAGCTCGTCACCTCGCCGGGGATCGCCGGCCCGGTATGCACCGGCGTACCCGGTGTCTCGACTCCCGGTACGAAGCCGCTCGTGAGCTGGTAGCTCCCCAGCAGCTCGAGGGAGCCGCGGAGGTAGCGCGCGGCGTCGTTCGAGTAGTAGATGGTGGGCCCGCTCACGCTCAGGTCGCCCTCCCAGACCGCACGGTCCCGCTTTGCGCCGTCCAGGACGACCGGGATCTGGTTCACCCCCGGCACGTCGAAGGCGGAGAGGTCCGAGGCGGCGTCGAGGGGGCTCGAGAACAGCACCGTCCCGTCCGGTGCAGTGACGGAGAGGTCGCGGAAGTTGGCGTCCTCGCCGTCGCTGTACTCGCGTAGGCCGATCGTGCCCGACGAGAGCCCCGCCACCCCGGCCGGGAAGCTGCTCGAGTCGCTCGAGTCGAACGACGCCACCTGGCTCCCGTCGAGGAACGTCGTGACGGTCGTGCCGGAGACGACGACGCGGACGTCGTACCAGGTGTCGGGGGTCACGCTGAAGCCGAGGGGCACGTCGGCGATCTCGATGTAGGTGCCGTCGTGCTGGACGAGCTCCTGCAAGGCGTTGGGCGGCCCGACCGCGTCCGTGCTGTCGTCGAGGAGAAGCAGGTACTTGGTGTTCGGGGCTTGGGCTCGGACCACCCACCCGGACTGGTCCGAGAGGATCTCGGTCTGGAGCGAGAGGGTGTAGTCCGTCCACGAGCTCCCCTGCTGGAGCAGCCCCGTGCCTCCCCCGTCCGCGTTCAGCGAGCCGTTCTCGACCGTCCAGTAGCCCGCCGGGGTGTTCGGACGCATCTGGACGAGGTTCGCGGTGTATGCACCGTCGTACCAGATCTTGTTGAGCTCGTTCGAGCTCGAGACGAAGTAGCCCTTGAAGGTCGACGGCGCACCGAGGTAGGGCTCGTAGTGGATCCACACGCCGGAGAGCGTCACGCTTCCGGGGC
>JAJYWE010000008.1:10594-33839 GCA_021791675.1 Actinomycetes bacterium
GCACCGTCGTACCAGATCTTGTTGAGCTCGTTCGAGCTCGAGACGAAGTAGCCCTTGAAGGTCGACGGCGCACCGAGGTAGGGCTCGTAGTGGATCCACACGCCGGAGAGCGTCACGCTTCCGGGGCTGAGGAGGCTCAGCTCCTCGTAGCGCTCCCCTCCCTGGACGAAGCGGTTCACGATGACGCCCGGCTTGGTCACGGTGTAGACGTCGTAGCGATGCGGGTCGCCGGACCCGAAGGGTCCGGACTGGCCCATGTCGCCGATCGGCGTCAGGTACTGCGAGGACTCGCTGTAGCCCGCCTCGAGCTGCGGGCTCCCCGACTCCGCGACGACATCGAACTTCGGCACCCCCCCAACGTCCTTGCCGTAGTCGAGGATGACGTGGGTGGGAGGCGAGTAGTAGGGGAACACGCCGGCGATACGGCTGTACTGCCCGTAGCTCGTGTCCTGGTCCAGGGTGATGAAGATGCGCAGATGCGCGGTCTCGACCGGTGCGGTGAACTTCCCGGCGAAGGTGGTGGAACTGTTGTTCGTCACGGTGAGCTGGTCCACCCACGCCGAGGTCGCCGCGTCCCAGGTCTGGACGTAGAAGTCGACGGGCACCCCGTTCGCGTCGAAGTTGAGCGTCACCGACGAGAGCGTCACCGGCGATGGAGTCGTGACCTCGAGCCAGCTGTGCGTCGAGCCGGCGGTCGCGTTGTTCCAGTAGGCCGCCGGGCCGCCCTCGCCCAACGCGTTCGAGGGAACGAAGCTGTGGCCGGAGTTCGATGTCCCTGCGTGGTACGACGACGCCGTCGCAACCGTCCCGACGGGCCACCCGTCCGGTCCCGAGTCGTCCAGCCCAACCAAGGTCCTCGTGAGCGTGGTCGTCTCCCCGCTCCCGGGGTGGAGAAGGGCCTGCGGGTTGCTCACGTTGCTGGTCGCGCTGACGACGGCAACGGGGGTCACGTGGCGAGAAGAGGGTGCCTCCACGTAGCGCTGCCAGTTCGGGTTCGCGGGCCACGGCTGGGCCCGGCCCACGGACGCCGTGGCTGCTGGCTGGCTCGCGCCCGACGCCGGCGCAGCGCCGGTTGCCACCATCCCGAGCGTCATCGCAACCGCCGCCGCCACGACGCCCGTGACCCGCCACGGGCGTCGCACCCGCCCGAGGGCCGAGCGCGAACCGACCGAGCGGCAGGCGACCGAGCGGACACCGAACAGCAACGAGCCCGCCGGACGCGAACACGCGCGACCGTCTCCCGTACCGCCATGCTCGGCAGCCGGTCCCGACGGCGCCCGGCTCGAGACGCGTGCGTCCCCAGGGCAGTCGCTCGAGGTGCCGCTCCGTCGCTCCATGGTCTTCCTCCTGTTCTCGAGCCAGACCGCTCCGCGAGGTCCCACACCGAGACGCTTCAAACCCCTCCCGCCGGGATCGGTGACGTGATCGCCCCGCCCCTCGCCCGAGTCGCTCTGCGGCCACTCCGGCCGGGCGGGGGCTCCTCCTCGGCGATGCGCCGCCGACGGTTCCACCGGCTCGACGCGGCCCCCACGACCGGCGTCGACCGGATCAGTTCGTGACAGCACCACTGACAAGCGCCAGACACGCGCGACGTCCTGGTGGGGGGGCGTGCGTGCGACGGCGGCACTGACCGAACCCCGGCCATCATCGGGCCTGATAGCGAACCTTCTACCTCGGGTGCTCGTGTTCGCTAGATCGTTTCATTCATCAGGACGATGGTACGGATCTGTGAATGCTCTGTCAAGCCTCAGTTTCGCAGGCCCCAGCGTTGTCAGTCCTTCGGGGGCGCGGCACCGCTTGCCGCGGAGCTACCCGGGCTCACCAGCGGCCGCGCCGCCCCGACCCGGCGCCGAGGCGGCGCGGCCTGCGGGAGACGGTCCTGCCCCGGCGACGCCCGGCTCTGCGGCACGCAGCGCCGTCCGGAGGCATGCCAGCGCGTGCGTCGCGAGGTCGACCGGGTCGTCCCACACGTCGCGCCAGAGCGAGAGGGTCGCCGCGAGCGCGGGCGTCACCCTGGACCGACTGAAGGCCTCGAAGGTGATCGCGCCGGTGTAGCCGGCCTGTGCCAGGGCACGGACGAGCCCGGTCAGGTCGACTGACCCGGAGCCGAGATACCCGCGCGCGCTCTCGCCGACGTGGACGTAGCCGAGCTTGTCGCCGCAGTCGCCGACCGCCTCGAACGGACCCCGCTCTTCGATGTTCATGTGGTAGGTGTCGAGGTGCACGACCACGTTCTCCCGGCTGATCGCGTCCACGAGCGCGACCGCCGTCGCAGCGGTGTTCACGAGGTTGCTCTCGTAGCGGTTGACCACCTCGAGCCCGAGCCGCATCCCGAGCGATCCCGCGGCATCCGCAACGCGGCGCAAGCCCGCAGACGCGGCCTCCCAGTTCGCAGGCGTCGCCGGCCCGGGATGCTTGCCCATCGCGGAGTGGATGACCCCGGCGACCAGGCCAGCGCGAAGCCTCCCCGCCGCGTGGACCACGCCCAGGAGGAGGCGCTCCCCCGCAGCCGCGATCTCCGGGTTCGCGCTCGAGATGTCCGCGTCGAAGGGGAGGCCGAGCGAGCAGTTCACGGCCAGGCCGGTCTCGTCGAGCGCCGCCCGCACCGCCACCAGGTCCAGCTGCTCCGGGTCGAACATCGGCAGCTCGACGAGGTCGTACCCCACCGCCGCGGCCCTCCGCACCGCCCGGACCGCCGCGTCGGTGTCCCACTCGCGCTCCAGGACCAGCGCGTGGATGCCGAGCTGGTTGTGCATCAGGTGGCCTCCTTCCTCGTGGAGCCCGTCGGCTCCGGCGCCGCGGGGCGCTGGGTGGGGCCCGGTCGAGCCCGGGCCATCGCCTCCTACGCCCGCCCTACGCGCTCGAGCGCCGGGCAGCGTACGCCCGGAGCGACTTCAGCCCGACCTGGCCGAGCACGACGACGATCAGCATCACCCCGACGCTCCCGAGCTCGATCACGGAGTTGATCTGCGCCAAGCTGAAGGAGTACTCGAGGATCGTCACCACGGCGGTGGCGAGGGCCACGCCGAGGATCGTCCCTTCCCCGCCGAAGATGTCGACCCCGCCGAGGACCGCGATCGTGACGGCCGTGAGGAGGTACGTGGAGTCGGCAACCGGCTGCGCGGTGCCGAAGCGGGAGCTCTCGACCACGCCGACGATCGCAGCGAGCAGTCCCGCGATCACGTAACCCGAGAAGCGCAGTCTCCGGACGTTGATACCGGAGAGCAGGGCAGCGCGCTCGTTGGTCCCCGTGAGCCGGATCTCGTGGCCGAACTTCGTGCGCGAGGTCACGTACGCGAGGACGATCGCGACCGGGATGAAGATGAAGAGGAACTCGATCGGGATCCCGGCGACGTCACCCTGGCCGATGGTGAGATAGGAAGCGGGGAAGTCGGCGATGTTGACCCCGTTCGCGATCACGAGGGCGAGGCCTGCGTAGCCGAAGTAGGTCCCGATCGTCGCGACGAGCGCGGGGACCCCCAGTCCGATCACGAAGAACCCGTTGAGCGCCCCCAGCGCGAGGCCGATCGCGAGGGAGATCGCAACACCCAGCCACAGCTCCACTCCTCCTCGGAGGAGAACTGCCAACGCGACCTGGGTCGTGGCCGCCGTCGAGGCGACCGAGAGGTCGATGCCTCCGCCGCCCATGATGATGACGACCATCTCGGCGAAGCCGAGGATCCCGATCTCCACCCCGAAACGGGTCATCGAGGACAGGTTCGACGGCGAGAGCACGCCGGGTGCGAGGACCTCGCCCGCGATCAGGACCCCGACGAGCGCAACCGGCAGCAGGCCGTACTGAACCACCACGCGGGACTCGAGCAGGCGGGAGAGTGCTCCGACCGCACGGGAACCACCCGGTGCGGGCCCGGCCGCCGCGCGTCCGGGCGCGATCGGGGCGGCGCTCATCGCTCCGCCTTGGCGCCGAGACGCGCACGGCGCCTCGCCACGCCGATCGCAACCCCGGCGACGATCATCGCGCCGAGAACGATCTGCTGGTAGAAGGAGTTGACGTGGTAGAGGATCGCCGCGTCCTCGACCATCTCGACGAGGAGCGCGCCGAGCAGGCCACCGATCACCTTGCCCTCGCCGCCCAGGATGTTCGTGCCGCCGACGACCGCGGCGGCGATGACCGTGAGCTCGAAGTCCTGGCCGGTGGTGGGCATGACGAGCGGGCTCTGGCCGACGGTCATCAGTGCCGCGATGGCAGTGAGACCACCGAGGAGCGCGTAGACGAACAGCTGGATGCGCCGGATCGGGAGCCCGGCGGTCCGCGCCGCCTCGGGGTTGTCGCCCGTCGCGTAGATCTTCAACCCGATCGGCCGCCTCGCCATGATGTAGCTGAACACCGCGACGAGCGCGACGGCGACGATGAAGGAGTAGGGGACCGGCCCCAGGCGGTCGAGGACGACGATCTGGGTGAGCTCGGCGGGGATCGTCGAGATCCAGACCCCACCGAGCAGCTGGTAGGTGATGGCCTCGAACACCGAGAGCGTGCCGAGCGTCACGATGATCGGGGGGACCCGTCCCCAGGCGACGATCGCACCGTTCACGAGCCCCCCACCGATCCCGACGACGATACCGATCAGGAGCACGAGCACGAAGGGCAGGTGGGCCTCGAAGGAGAGCCCGATCACGACGGCCACCACGCCGACGAGCGACCCGATCGAGACGTCGATCCCCCCGGTCACGATCACGAGCGTCATCCCGATCGCGGGCACCGTGTCGATCGCCACGTCGAGCAGCAGTCCGCTCAGGTTCGTGGACCCCCAGAACGCGCTCCCGACCGTGAAGGTGAGCACGATCGCCATCACCACGATCACGCCGGCCAGGTAGCCCTCGTACTCGATCCGCCCGAGCATGTGGCGGACCCGCGACGAGGCCGGCGACGAGTCCGGCGACACCCCCTTCGGCAGGGCGATACCGATGTCGGTCACTGCCCCGTCACCTCCTTCTCCTCGGGATCGCCCGAGGGCACGAGCACCGAGACGCCGCCCACGTCGACGATGGTCCCGTTCCCGTTGGCCGACGCCCCCCTCGCTCCGGCATCGGCCTGGTCGAGCGCGACCGCCTGGCGGAGGACCTCCTCGGGTGGAGCCGTCCCGTCGTTCGCGAACTCGGCGACGATCCGCCCCCGCCGCATGACGAGGATGCGGTCAGCGACCTCGAAGACCTCGGGGAGGTCCGAGGAGATGACGACCACCGCGAGACCTTCCTCGGCGAGCTGGCGGATGATCTCGTGGAACTGCGCCTTCGTCATCACGTCGATGCCCCGCGTCGGCTCGTCCAGCACCAGCAGCTTGAGCCGCTCCACCATCCAGCGGCCGAGGATGACCTTCTGCTGGCCACCGCCGGAGAGCGAGGAGATCGGAGCACTCGGACCGGCCATCTTGATCTGCAGCGCCTCGCGTTGGGAGTCGGTGAGGTTGCGCACCTCGGAACGACGGACGTACCGGGCGAGCCGGGCGACGATCCGGCCGAGCACCGTCGCGACGATGTTCTCCGAGATCGCCTGGGTGGCGAAGATCCCCTCGGCCTTACGGTCCTCGGGCAGGTAGCCGACGCCGGCTCGGATGGCCTGGCGCGGAGAGCGCGCGGCAAGCGGCTTCCCCTCCATCCGCACCGTCCCGGCCGTCGGTCGCAGGTCGCCGAAGAGCGCCTTCGCCATCTCCGTCCGCCCCGCTCCGACCTGCCCGTAGAAGCAGAGCACCTCGCCACGGGAGACCCGCCAGCTCACGTCCTCGAAGTACGGTCGCAGGGTGAACCCCTCCACCTCGAGCAGGGGGGGCCCGGTCGTCCCGGCACGATGGGCAGCCGGGGCTGCGCCGTAGCCGCGCGTCTCCCGGCCGGACATGAGCCGGACTATCGCGTCGAGGTCGAACGGGCGAGCCTCGAACGCGCCGGCGACACGCCCGTCGGTGAGCACGGTGACCGAGTCGGCGATCGCCTCCAGCTCCTCGAAACGATGGGAGATGTAGACAATGGCGCTCCCGCCCGAGCGGAGCCGCTGGATGACCCGGAAGAGCTGGGCCGTCTCTGCACCGGAGAGGATCGAGGTCGGCTCGTCGAAGATGATGAGCTTGGCGTCCTCGATCAGCGCCTTGGCGATGAGCACGAGCTGCTGGTGCCCGAGGCGGAGCTCGCCCATCCTCCGATCGAGCAACGCCGTGTCCACTTCGAGCTGCTCGAAGAGTGCTGCGGCGCGCCGGCGCATCGCCGGTCGGTCGAGGTCCCCGAGGCGCGAGCGCTCCGGACCGGCCACGAAGATGTTCTCGAGGACACCGAGGTGGGGGTAGACGAGCGGCTCCTGGAACACCGCAGCGAAGCCGAGTGCGCGCGCCGCCGCGGGTGAGGCGATCGCCGTGGGGCTCCCGTCGACCTCGATGCGCCCGTGGTCGGGCTGGAGCACGCCCATCAGGATCTTGATGAGGGTCGACTTCCCGGCCCCGTTCTCCCCGGCGATCGCATGGACCCTGCCGCGAGCGAAGGTCACGTCGACATCGGACAGCGCGCGGGTCGACCCGAAGCTCTTCGACACCCCGACGAGCCGAGCGAACGGCGCTCCGACACCGCCAGCGGTTCCGCCGCCCCCGGGCGGGCGCGTCCCGGTCTCGTCCGCACCCGGACGGGCCGTCAGCTCCCCGCCCTCGCCGCGGTGACCCTCAGCCGCCACGGCGACCCCCTCCGACCCAGCGGCAGGCCCGCGGCCGCTCCCTGCGATGCAGGGGAGCCCCGCCCGCCTCGCCGCTCGACTGCCACATCTCCGCCTCCCGCCTTTCCACCCGTGTCCGCTCCTTCTCGCGTCCCCCCGTAGCGACCATCCAGCCGTCGCTCAGCATCGCGCCGCAGCTGCTCGCTCCACCGTCGGAGGGAGGCCCGCCCAGCCCGGGCGCGGGCACCGGATGGGCCAGCCGGCCGACGGCTCCGGGTCGCAGTGCGCCGCTCCCGCCCGGAACGTCCCGGCCGGCCAGCTCGTCGCGCACCGCAGGGTGGGACGGGCCGGCCGGCCGGGGCCGGGCCGACTGCGTGGGGGGGACGCAGTGGCCTAGAAGTTCAGGTTGATGTTGGACTTGTTGATCACGAGCGGCGGCCCGAGCAGGAGCATCTTGCGGCTCGGGTACCACTTGATGGGGTTCGAGATTCCTGGGACCGTGTTCACGGCCTTGAAGGGGTACCCGCCGTGGTCCTTCAGCATCTGGATGACCGCCCAGCCGGCGAGGTAGCCAAGCGTGGTCGGGTTCCAGAGCACCACGTCCTTCACCACCCCGTCGTCGACGTAGGTCCGGATGGTGTTCGGGTCGGTCTCGCCGGTCACGGCAACCTTCCCCTTGTCGCCCGCGGCGAGAACGGCCTGTGCGATGCCGGGGACGTTCGTCGAGGCAACTCCGATGAAGCCCTTCAGGTCCGGGTAGGACGCGAGGTACCGGCTCGCGATGGTCTCCGACTCCGTCGGGCTCTCGCCCGCGTAGTCGATCGGCAGCAGATGCAGCTTCGGGTACTTCGTCGCCAGCTCGGTCTTCATGAACCCGATCCAGTCGTTCAGGTTCGTCGCCGACGAGCCTGCCGAGATGATTGCGACGTCACCCGTCGGCGTCGTCGTGTGCTCGATCGAGGCGATCTGCTGCCCGAGGAGTTGCACGGCCAGGTCGCCGATGCCCTTCGCCCGAGCCTGCTCGACCCAGAGGTCGTTGTTCGCACACGAGACGTCCGAGTCCGACGCGAAGAAGATGACGTGCTTGGACTTCGCTTCGTTCACGAGCGAGCAGAGCGCCGTCGGGCTGTTCGCCGAGACGCCGACGGCATCGACCTTCGGGTTCGAGAGCAGCGTCGTCACGTACTCGGCCTGCTGGGACACCGACGCCGTCGTCGGGCCCTCGTAGATGAAGTGCGCCCCGAAGCGCTTGGCTGCCTGCTCCATCCCGACCTGCATGGAAGTGAAGTAGGGGATCCCGATCAGCTTCGGCACGAACGCGAAGGTGTAGCTGCTCGTGGAACTCGAGGACGTGCTCGAGCTCGAGCTCGACGGTGTCGTCGAGCTCGAGGGCGTGCTCGACGACGGCTTGCTCGAGCTGCACGCCGCCAGCAGGAGCGCAGCCGCCCCCACGCACGCGAGCACCTTCCCTGCCCGCCCGAAGGTCCCGCGCTTCGCACCGCCCGGTGCGCCTTCCAGTCTCTCCTGCATGCACCCGCCTCCTTGGTCGTGTCCGCCGCGCCTCGCCGGCGGTGGCGCTCGCCGCCCTGCGCGCCGTCGGGATGAGCCGGCCACTCGACCACCCGGCGTCGCTACCTGCCCGGGCTCGCCCTCATCCGGACCAAGCCCCCCAGGGATCTCACAGTCGGCCGAACGATCCTTGCCCGAACTCGGCCTGAATCGTTCAAACCTCCCGAAGCGTACGGCCCGGCCGGGCGCCCGTCAAGTCACCTCGGGGACAAAACTTCCGGGACTGCCGGACGGCTCGGGACCGCCGGACCTGCCCGGAACGTCGAGGCCGCCCAGCCGGTCCGGCTCCGACCGGGTCCGGGCCACCGCCGCAGTCCATCGCCCCGCGTCAGTGGGCTCGTAACGACGCAACGGCACGGAGGCGGCGATGCAGGCTCGCAACGCTTCGCTCCCCGCTCCGAGCGCCCCGAGCGTCTGGGCCTGGACGGCCAGGTTGCCGAGCGCGCTCGCCTCCGCAGGCCCGGCGACCACCGGGAGCCCGCAGGCATCGGCGGTGGCCTGGCAGAGGAGCGCGTTGCGCGCCCCCCCACCAACGACGTGGACGACCTCCAGCTCGAGACCGGTGAGGCGCTCGGCATCCTCGAGGGCGCGTCGATGGGCGAGCGCCAGGCTGTCGAGGATGCACCGGACGATCTCGGGAGGGTCGCGCGGCACCGGCTCTCCCGCCCTCCGGCAGGCCGCCCTGATCCGTTCCGGCATCCGCCCGGGCGCGAGGAACTCCTCCGAACTCGCGTCCACGAGCGAGGTGAGTGGCGGGAGCGAGGCGGCCGCGGCGAGCAGCGCCGTCGCGTCGGCCTCCAGCCCGGCCGCCCGCCAATCCCGTCGGCACTCCTCGAGCAGCCAGAGCCCCATGACGTTGCGGAGGAAGCGGACCGAGCCACCCACGCCCCGTTCGTTCGTGAAGCGCGCGAGGCGCGCCGCCTCGCCGAGCACGGGATCCGCGAGCTCCACACCTGCGAGGGACCAGGTGCCGACGGACACGTAGCCGAAACGGCTCCCCGTCGCCGGGACCGCAGCGACCGCCGAGGCGGTGTCGTGGCTCGCGACGCGAACCAGCCTCGGCGGCTCGCCGAGGCTGAGCGCGGCCGTCGTGGCCGCGTCCACCACTCCGGCGAGCGACCCGGGCGGCGCGAGCGGGGGAAGGAGCGCCCTCGGGATGTCGAGTACTTCGGCGAGGTCGAACGCCCAACCGGTGCCGTCCGCAGCGAGCAGACCGGTCGTCGAGGCGTTGGTCAACTCGGCCGCGTCGGGGGCCCCGAGCCAGGAGAGCAACAGGTCGGGGAGCAACAGCATCTGCCGCGCGAGCCTCCTGCGCCCCTCCGGCTCGGCAGCGAGGCGGGGGGCCGTCACGATCGGGAGCAGCGCCGTGCCGGTCCGCCCGTAGTGCTCCTCGGGCGTGACGCGCTCGAGGAACGCGGCGAGGCTCGCAACGTGGCGGTGGTCCCGGTAGTGAACTGCAGGGCCGAGGGGCTCACCCTCCCCGTCGAGGAGCAGGTAGTCGACCGCCCAGCTGTCGATCCCGACCGACGCGACCGGCCCGGCGCGCCCCGCCGCCCGGAGTCCGGCGCGCGCATCGCGCCACAGGCCGAGCAGGTCCCAGTAGAGCCGGTCGCCAACGCCGACCGCCTCGTTTGCGAACCGCGCCACCTCCTCCGCCCGGAGCCGGCCGTCCTGGACGACCCCGGCGAGCACCCGTCCGCTCGTCGCGCCGAGGTCGATCGCGACGAAGGGTCCCGTTGGCCCGCCCCCCACCGCTCGCCCGCTCAGCGCAGGAACGCCGCCGCGACGCCGGCGTCGACGGGGACGAGCAGCCCCGTGGTGAGCGAGAGCGCACCGCCGACCAGTGCGAAGACGGCCGCCGCGACGTGCTCGGGCAGGACCTCCCTGCCGAGCAGGGTCCGTTTCGCGTAGAAGGCTCCGAGCTCCTCCTCCGGGACGCCGTAGACCGCGGCGCGGCTCGCGCCCCAACCGCCAGCGAAGATGCCCGAGCCGCGCACGACGCCGTCCGGGTTGACGCCGTTCACCCGGATGCCGAGCGCGCCGAGCTCCGCAGCGAGCAGGCGCACCTGGTGGGCCTGGTCCGCCTTGGCGGCGCCGTAGGCGACGTTGTTCGGCCCGGCGAAGACGGCGTTCTTCGAGACGACGTAGACGATGTCCCCCCCGAGGCCCTGGGCCTCCATGACCCGGACCGCCTCGCGCGAGACGAGGAACGAGCCGCGCGCCATCACGGCGTGCTGGAGCTCCCAGTCCTCGACGGTCGTCTCGAGGAGCGGCTTCGAGATCGAGAGCCCGGCGTTGTTCACCACGAGGTCGACGCCACCGAAGGCCAGGATCCCGTCCTCGAGCGCGTGTGCAACGCCGTTCTCGTCCGTGACGTCGAGGCGAGCGGCAACGCTCGTGTCCGCGCCGCCGAGCTCGGCCGCGGTCGCTGCGGCAGCCGGCTCGTCCCGGTCGGTCGCGACCACGCAGGCGCCCTCCGCGGCAAGGCGGTGCGCGACCGCCTTGCCGATGCCCGACCCCGCACCGGTCACGAGCGCGATCCGCCCGGCGAGGGGTCTCGGTGGCGGGAGCCGGCGCAGCTTGTCCTCCTCGAGCTGCCAGTACTCGATCCGGAACTTCTCCGACTCCGGGATCGGTTGGTAGGAGGAGACGCCCTCCGCGTAGGTCATCACGTGGATCGCGTTGACGTAGAACTCGCCCGCCACCCGGGCGGTCTGGGCGTCCTTGCCGAAGCTGAACATCCCGACCCCGGGCACCAGCACGATGGCGGGATCTGCGCCGCGCATCGGTGGCGAGTCCGGCGTCGCGTACCGCTCGTAGTACGCGCCGTAGTCCTCCCGGTAGGCGGCGTGCAGCTCGCGGAGCCGCCCCACGACCTGCTCGAGCGGCGCGTCGGCCGCCGTGTCGAGCACGAGCGGGCGGACCTTGGTGCGCAGGAAGTGATCGGGGCAGGAGGTGCCCCGCGCCGCCACCTCCGCGAGGCGCGCCCGGGAGAGGAAGTCGAGCACGTCGTCGGTCGCGCGGTAGTGGCCGAGCTGGCGCTGGTCGGTGCTCGCGAGTCCCCGGAGAACCGGGAACAGCGCAGCGGCGCGGGCCCGGCGCTCCGCCTCCGGCAGGGGCGCCTGGGATGGGACGACGGGCCCGAGCGGCTCGGGACGTGCGCGGGCCTCGAGGAACGCCGTCGCCTCCCCGATGATCGCGAGCGAGTTGGCCTCGCAGGTGGCGCTGTCGGCCCCCCACGCCGTGATCCCGTGCCCGCCGAGCACCACCCCGATCGCCTCCGGGTGCTCGCGGGCCACCGCTGCGATGTCGAGACCGAGCTGGAAGCCCGGGCGGCGCCAGGGCACCCACACCACGCGCTCGCCGAAGCACTCCTTCGTCAGCTGCTCGCCGGCCTCCGCAGTAGCGAGGCCGATGCCTGCGTCGGGGTGGAGGTGGTCGACGTGCGCCGCCTCGACCAGGCCGTGCATGGCGGTGTCGATCGACGGCGCAGCACCACCCTTGCCGAAGAGGCAGTGGTCGAAGGCGGCGACCATCTCGTCCTCCCGCTCGACCCCGGGATAGCGTCCCCGCAGGGCACGGAGGCGGTCGAGGCGCAGGACGGCGAGCCCCTCGCGCCGGAGGGTCCCGAGGTCCCCCCCCGAGCCCTTCACCCAGAGGAGCTCCGCCGGCTCACCCGTCACGGGGTCTCGAGCGACGCCCTTCGCCGACGCGTTCCCCCCGGCGTAGTTGGTGTTCCGCGGGTCGCTCCCCAGTCGGTGGCTGCGCTGGAGGAGCTCGTCGACGACCCGGTCGGGATCGGCGTGGCCGGCGCGGCCGGCCTCGATGGCGCTCACGCTCCCCATCCCGCGGGGCTGCCGCCCACGCGCTCGGCGGCGATCTGCGCCCCGTACCCGGAGCGGGCGTATGCGGCGAGCGGGTCGGGGTCGAGGCCCTTCTCGCTGCGCCAGGTCGCGAGGAGTGGTCGGACGTCGGTGGCGAACGCGTCCATCAGCACGCCGTTCGCGCCGAGCACGTCCCCGGTTTCCTGCGCCGAGCCGAGCGCGTCCAGGTCGACGAGCAGTGCCTTCGCGAGGGCTTCCTGGACGTTCATCACCGCCCGGATCTCCCCCGGGATCTTCGGCTCCACGTTGTGACACTGGTCGAGCATGAACACCACGTCGGTCGCCGGGTCGAGCCCACCGCCCCGGCGGACCTCGTGGAGGATCCGGAAGAGCTGGAAGGGATCCGCTGCCCCCGCTATGAGGTCGTCGTCGGCGTAGAAGCGGCTGTTGAAGTCGAAACCGCCGAGCTTGCCCTCCGCCAGGAGCATCGCCACGATGAACTCGATGTTGGTGCCGGGCGCGTGGTGCCCGGTGTCCACGACGACCTTCGCCGCGTCGCCGAGGCGCATGCAGTGGACGTAGGCCGTCCCCCAGTCAGGGACGTCGGTGTGGTAGAAGGCCGGTTCGAAGAGCTTGTACTCGAGGAGCATCCGCTGGCCGGGCCCCAGGCGGTCGCGCACTCGGAGAAGGCACTCGGCGAGGCGCTCCTGGCGAGCCCGGAGGTCGTCCTGGCCGGGATAGTTCGTCCCGTCCGCGAACCAGAGCTTCAGCGCGTTCGACCCCGTCTCGTCCATGATGTCGACGCACTCGAGCAGGTGGGCAACGGCTTTCTCCCGCACGCGCCGGTCGGCGTGACAGACGCTGCCGAGCCGGAAGTCGTCGTCTTGGAAGACGTTCGCATTGATCGTCCCGATCGAGATCCCGAGCTCCCCCGCACGCTTGGCGAGCAGCGCGTAGTCCTCGACGCGGTCCCAGGGAATGTGGAGGGCGACCGACGGGGCAGCGCCCGTGAAGCGATGCACCGCCGCCGCGTCGGCTACCTTCTCGTACGCGTCCCTCGGGACACCGGGCTGGGAGAACACCTTGAAGCGCGTGCCCGAGTTCCCGAAGGCCCACGACGGGGTCTCGATCCGCTGCTCGCTCAGCGCCGCCAGTACGCCGTCCTGCTCGCTCATCTCGGCCATCCTTCCACCGTCTCGTCCTTCGACTCTCCGGACCCCCCGTCTGGGCGTCCCGACAGAGGTGCTCGCCACCGGTTCGCACCAGCCACCGACCCCTTCCGGGCACTCTGTATGAATCGTTCTACGGAGCAGCGTACGCAACGCCATGCCTTCCGGCAAGGCCGATCATCTGGCATGGGCCGCGAGGCCTGGGTAAGCTCCTCCCCATCGAGAGGGAGGCCAGGTCGTTGGCCGGATCCGTCAACATCAAGGATGTCGCGCGCCATGCCGGGGTCTCGGTCGGGACGGTGTCGAACGTCCTCAACCGGACCGATCGAGTGCGGAGTGACACGCGCGCACGCGTCGAGGCTGCGATCGCCGAGTTGCACTTCGTCCGCAACGAGTCAGCCCGCCAGCTCCGCGCGCAGCGGAGCCGGATCGCCGGGGTCCTGGTCCTCGACATCACGAACCCGTTCTTCACCGAGGTCGCCCGCGGGGTCGAGGACGTGCTGGGCGCAGCGGGGCTCTCGGTGGTGCTCTGTGACAGCGACACCGACGAGGACCGCCAGGACCGTTACATCCAGCTCCTCACGGAACAGCGCGTCCAGGGAGTCCTCGTGGTGCCGGTCGGCCCGATAGACCGCCAGGTCACCCGCCTCCGCCGCCAGGGGATCTCGGTGGTCCTGCTCGACAGCGAGGCGCCCGAAGGGCTCGCGTGCTCCGTGTCGGTCGACGACGTCGGCGGCGGGCGGAGCGCCGTCCAGCACCTGCTCGCCCTCGGGCACCGCCGGGTCGCCTTCGTCGGCGGCAAGGGGCGGGAGAGCCAGGTCGCCGACCGCGCGAAGGGCGCCCACGTCGCCTTCCTGCAACACGACGAGCCAGGTGCCGAGCTCGTGTCGGTGACGGCGCGCGCCCTCACCATCGAAGGCGGGTACGAGGCCGCGACGCAGCTGCTCGGGATGCCCGAGGCGCACCGACCGACGGCGGCCTTCTGCAGCAACGACCTCCTCGCGCTCGGGATGCTGCGGGAGCTCTCCGCTGAGGGCGTGTCCGTGCCGGACGACTTCTCCATCGTCGGCTACGACGACATCGACTTCGCTGCGGCCGCGACCGTCCCGCTCTCCTCGGTCCGCCAGCCGGCGCGTGATCTCGGCCAGCTCGCCGGCGAGCTGCTCCTCGAAGAGGCGAGCGGGCTAGCACACGAGCACCGCCAGGCGGTGCTCGGCACGGAGCTGGTCGTGCGGGCCTCGACCGCCCCCCCACGACGGAAGAGCGCCAGGCGCGCACGCCGAGCCTGATGCGGGTCGCGCTCTTCGTGACCTGCCTCGCCGACGCGCTCTTCCCCGACGTCGGCAGGGCAACCGTGGCAGTGCTCAGGCGGGCGGGCTGCGAGGTCGAGTTCCCCCTGGGACAGGTCTGCTGCGGCCAGATGCACGCGAACTCTGGCTATCGCCGGGAGGCGCTCGCACTCGTCCGACGCCACACCGAGGTGTTCTCGGCCTTCGACGCCGTGGTCACGCCCTCCGGCTCCTGCGCCGCCGCCGCCCGGCACCAGCACGCCACGATCGCCACCCGAGCGGGCGACGAGGACCTCGCCGACGCCGCTCGCGCACTCGCGGGGAAGACTTACGAGCTGAGCGAGTTCCTCACCGACGTCCTCGGCGTGGTCGACCTCGGGGCGAGCTTCCCCCACCGCGTGACCTACCACCCCACCTGCCACTCGACCCGGCTGCTCCATCTCGGGGAGCGACCGCTGACGCTCCTCCGGCACGTCCGCGGCCTCGAGCTGGCTCCTCTCCCGGACGCGAGCACCTGCTGCGGCTTCGGGGGGACCTTTGCCGTGAAGAACGCCGACACCTCGACCGCGATGCTCGCGGACAAGATGGCGGCGGTGCGCGCGAGCGGCGCCGAGTACGTGACGGCCGCGGACGCCTCGTGCCTCATGCACATCGGCGGTGGGCTCGCACGGCTCCGCACCGGCGTCCGCCCGATCCACCTGGCCGAGATCCTGGCGGCACGTGAGGGCGGTGCCGGCGCATGACCGGCCCCGTGCGGGATCGGCGTGCGGCGACGGGGGACGGGGGGCGGGGGTGCCCGGCCGGCCCCCTCGACCTGCCCCACGCCTCACCGATCGGCCAGCTCCGCCAGCGCGAGCCCTTCCCCGACGCGGCCCGAGTCGCGCTCCGTGACAGCCAGCTCCGGGCGAACCTGGGTCGGGCGACGGCGACGATCCGCGCGAAGCGGGCGGCCGCGGTCGGCGAGGTGCCCGACTGGGAGGCGCTCCGCCTCGCAGGCGCCGCAGTCAAGGACGACGCACTCGATCGGCTGGACGAGCTGCTCGCCACCTTCTCCGAACGCGTGGAGCGGGCCGGCGGGCACGTCCACGTCGCCCGGGACGCGGCCGAGGCGAACGGGATCGTCTGCCGGCTCGTCGCCGAGACCGGCGTGGGCGAGGTCGTCAAGGTCAAGTCGATGACCACCCAGGAGATCGGGCTCAACGACGCGCTCAGTGCGGCCGGCGTCCACGCCGTGGAGACGGACCTGGCCGAGCTCATCGTCCAGCTGGCGGACGACCTCCCGAGCCACATCCTGGTCCCCGCCATCCATCGAAACCGGTCGGAGATCCGCCAGATCTTCCTCGACCACATGCCCGGCGTCGACCCCGCGCTCGCTGACGAACCCGAGGCGCTCGCCGCCGCCGCCCGGCGGTACTTGCGCGACCGCTTCCTGCACGCCTCGGTCGCGATCTCGAGCGCCAACTTCGCCGTCGCGGAGACGGGCACGCTGGTGGTGGTCGAGTCGGAGGGGAACGGTCGGATGTGCCTCACGCTCCCCGAGACGCTGATCTCGGTCGTCGGCATCGAGAAGCTCGTCGCGAGCTGGGCCGACCTCGGGATCTTCTTCCAGCTGCTCCCCCGGAGCTCCACTGCCGAGCGCATGAACCCCTACACGTCGACCTGGACCGGCGTCACACCAGGGGACGGGCCGAGAAACCTCCACGTCGTGCTCGTCGACAACGGCCGGCGCGCGACGCGCGCCGATCCCATCGGCCGGGAAGCGCTGCGGTGCATCCGCTGCTCCGCGTGCCTCAACGTCTGCCCCGTCTACGAGCGCGTCGGTGGTCATGCCTACGGCTCCGCCTACCCCGGGCCGATCGGTGCCGTGCTCTCCCCCCAGCTCACCGGCATCGAGGACAACTGGTCACTTCCGTTCGCCTCCACCCTCTGCGGCGCCTGCTACGAGGTCTGCCCGGTCCGCATCGACATCCCGGACCTGCTCGTCGAGCTGCGCGCCCGTCACGTCGAGCACGCCCGCACCAAAGCCAAGGGCGCGGCGCGGCGCCGCGCTGGTGACGCGCTCGAGGCGGCCGTGATGGCCGCGTCCGGCTGGATGATGGGCGGCCCACGTCGCTGGGCAGCCGCGACCCGGGTCGTCGGTACGCTGTCGCCGCTCGCGGCCCGGGGCCTCCTGGACCATCTCCCACCCCCGCTCGCCGGCTGGACCGAGAGCCGCGCGCTGCCCCCCCTTCCCCGGGAGTCGTTCCGGGCGTGGTGGGTGCGGACCCAGGGCGGACGAGACATCGACGGCGCACCCGTGCCAGCACCGGCACCCACACCCACGCAGCTGCCGGCACCCATGCCCACGCAGCTGCCAGTGCCCTCGAGGGCGCGCGACCTGCCCGTCGGCACCCCGACGCCGGCCGCGGCGGGCTCAGCCTCGGCGCGCCCCTCCCCCCCCGTCTCCGCGGGGGCGAGCGCCGCGGCGCTCCTGGCTCGCTTCGCCGAGCGGCTCGCGGACTACGGGAGCGGCGTCTGGTTCACGGAGGAGGAGGGTGTCGCGGCTGCGGTTGCCGGGCGCGTGCGCGGGGGGCTCGTGCTCGCAGCGCCCGGCCTCGATCCTGCGTGGCTCGCTGGCGTCCCCGGGGCCGCCCACGACGACCCGTCCCGGCCGGCGCCCGAACTGGACGCCGTCGCGACCGCGGTGACGGCGTGTCGGCTGGCCATTGCCGAGACCGGCACGATCGTCCTCGACCACCGGGACGACCAGGGACGACGCGCCCTCAGCCTCGTCCCCGACCATCACGTCTGCATCATCCGCGCCGAACAGATCGTGGCCGGGGTCGTCGAAGCCGTCGAGGCACTCGACCCGGCAAGGCCCCTGACGTGGATCAGCGGGCCCTCGGCAACCAGCGACATCGAGCTCCGGCGCGTTGTCGGCGTCCACGGCCCGCGACGGCTCGACGCAATTCTTCTCGGCGCACCCGAGGACCTGCCCCCGAGCGCCGAGCCGGCTCCTCCTCGCCCGAGCGCGGCCCCGCCGACCCCGGCGGGCGGCGCCTCGCCGAGCGCCGACTCCTCGCGACGCTATCGACCCGGGCTCAGAGCCAGCCGCTGATCTCCGCCACCAGGTCCTCGACGCTGCGCTCGGTCGTGTCGAGGAGGTGGGCGCCCTCGGCCGGCACGAGTGGCGAGGCCCGCCGGCGGCTGTCTTGCAGGTCGCGCTCCCCCATCGCTCCCGCCACCGCCGCGGGCGTAGTGCCGAGCTGTCCGGCCCGACGCGCGGCCCGCACCGCTGGGTCCGCCACGAGGAAGACCTTCACCGTGGCGTCCGGCAGCACGACCGTGCCGATGTCCCGTCCCTCGACCACCCCGCCTCCGTGCTCGACAACCCAGGCGCGCTGGCGTCGCACCAGCTCGGCGCGTACCTTCGGACACGCCGCGACCGCCGAGACTGCGCGGTCGACCTCGGGTGTGCGGATCGCCGCCGAGACGTCCTCGCCCGCGACGAGCACGCGATCCCCGAGGACGAGCGCGAGGCTCGCAGCAAGGGCTGCTAGTGCTTCCTCGTTCGTGGACGCATCCGTGCCGTCGGGCTGGATGAGCCCCTCTCGCAGCGCCTCGAGCGTCACGGCCCGGTACATCGCACCTGTGTCCAATCGCGGGAGCCCCAAGTGCCGGCCGAGCGCGGCGGCGAGGGTCGACTTCCCCGAGCCGGCCACACCGTCTATCGCAATCACCGGGCGGCGAGCACCCACCCCGCTCACGCCGACTCCGCCGCGTCGGTGCCACCCCTGCCATCTCCTCGGGCCATGTCCCCCGCGCCCGTCACGGAAGGTCCTCGACGGTGACCCGGAACCCACGAGCCCGGAGCACCTCGGCGAGGTCGGTTGCCGCCCGGGCGTCGACGACGAGCAGCAGGAGACCCCCGTCGCGCTCGGCGGAGTGCGCGATCTCGAGGTCGAAGAGGTTCACGCCGCGCTCACCTGCACAGGTCGTGACGGCCGCCAGCACACCCGGCTCGTCGGGCACGACCACCCGCAGCTCGGCGAGGTGCTCTGCGAGCCGCGCGCCGGTGGGCAGGTGACGACGAGTCCGCCGGGCCGCGGCCAGGACGTCGAACAGCCGCCCGCGATCCGCCGCCGCGACGAGGGAGCGCAGCTCGGCGAGCTGGCCCTCCAGGTCGTCGAGGGCGGCGAGGATCGCGGGGGCATTCGCAGCGCAGACGTCCGGCCAGATCCCGGGATGCCCGGCAGCGATCCGCGTCATGTCGCGAAACCCGCCGGCGGCGAGGCGCATCAGGACCGGTTGCTCGGCCGCTGCCGCCGCAGCCTGGCGGACGAGGGCGGCGGCGACGAGGTGCGGGACGTGCGACACCACCGCCACCAGCTCGTCGTGGCGCTCAGGCGGGAGCGCGACCACCTCCGACCCGAGCGCTGCGCAGACGTCCCGCACGCGGGCAAAGGCCTCGGGCGCCGTCCGCTCCGTCGGGGTGAGGACCCAGGTGGCGCCGGTGAAGAGCCCGGCGACCGCACCCTCGAGACCATCCGCCTCGGACCCGGCCATCGGGTGGCCCCCGACGTAGCGCGGGTCGTCGATCGCTCGGGCAAGGGGCGCCTTGACCCCGGCCACGTCGGTGACCACTGCCTCCGAGCCGAGCCAGGAGAGCGCCTCGCGAACCGCGCCCTCGACCGCTCCGAGTGGCGTCGCAACCACGACCAGGTCGGCGCCGGCATCCCGACCGAGCACGTCGACCGCGCCCACCTCGAGCGCCCGAGCCTCCCGGGCGGGGTCGCGGTCGATACCCGAGACCTTCCAGCCGAGGCTCCGGAGCGACAGGCCCACGGACCCACCGATCAAGCCGGTGCCGACGACGACGGCGCGACCGGGCACGGCCGCGGGAAGTGTCACCGCCGGCCCTGCCCCAGAGGCTCGGTCAGGGAGGTCATCCCGGGCACCGCCCGGTCCCCGCTCGCTCAGTCGGGGAGGTCATCCCGGTCCCTGCCCGGTCCCCGCTCGCTCAGTCGGGGAGGTCATCCCTGAGCCCCTTCGCTCCCTCCAGGTAGACGTGGTGGAGCGCTGCCCGCGGGAGCGCCGACTCGCAGTGCACGAGCACCCGGATGCAGCGCGGGGTGCCGTTCACGACGGCCAGCTCCCGGGCGCACAGCAGCGGCACGTCACCGAGCCCGAGGGCCCGGGCGGGCTGCGCCGGGAAGAGCGAGACCACGTCCTCGGTCGCCGTGAGGACGATGCTCACGAGATCGTCGTGGGAGACGCCGTTCCGCGCCAGCAGCGTGGTGAGCAGCGCCTGCACCCGCTCCGTGATCTGGGAGGGCACGTCTGCGTCCACGGTCGTCGCGCCCCTGAGCGCACGCAGAGCCATTGCGAGGGCATGCTACCGGGGCCGCTCCGGGCCCAGACGAGCGGGCAGGAGCCAGAGCCTGGCTTGGGTCCGCTCCGGGAGAGGGCGACCCCGGCGGCCGCCGAGCGGGAGCGACGACCGGGCCGGGGTCCGCTCGGCCGGCCGTAGCGCCCCTACGGTCGGCGATCCGTCCTGCGCCCGGACGCCGCCGCCTCGAGGGCGCGCACCTCCGCGATGCTCAGGGCCCGCCATGCCCCCGGCGCGAGCCCGGGGCCGGTGAGCGGCCCGTAGCGCACGCGCACCAGGCGTCGCACCGGGTGACCGACCGCGGCGCACATGCGGCGGACCTGCCGGTTTCGCCCTTCGTGGAGGGTGATCCGGAGGAGCCCGGGTGCGGGCTGCGACACCTTGGCCGGTGCCGTGAGGCCGTCGTCGAGCTCGACACCTTCCCGCAGTGCGCGCAGCGCCCCCGGCCGGGGATGGCCGACGACTTCGGCGAGGTAGACCTTCTCGAGCCCGCCGGACGGGTGCGCGCACCGCTGCGCCAGCTCACCGTCGTTGGTGAGGAGGAGCAGCCCCTCGGTGGCGGCGTCCAGGCGGCCGACGGGAAAGACGCGCGGTTCGTCGGGCACCAGATCGAGCACCTTGGGCCGGCCGAAGGGATCGGCGGCGGTCGTGAGGACCCCTGGGGGTTTGTTGAGGAGGTAGTGGACGAGCCCGGGCCGGACGCCGATGGGCACGCCGTCCACGCTCAGTTGGTCACGCTCCACCACCACCCGCTGGCCCAGGTGGGCGGGCGCGCCGTTCACGGTCACCCGGCCGTCCTCGACGAGGAGCTCACAGGCCCGCCGGCTCCCGAGACCCGCCCGGGCCAGGACCTTCTGGACACGCTCACCGTCGGGCGTCTCGGCCTCGCGAGCCGGGCGTTGGACCGCGCCGGCAGCCGCGCCGGCAGCCGGGCTCGCCTGCGGGGGGGGTGGGCTCACCGTTGCCGGAGCTCCCCTTCGAGCGCTTCGACCTCGGCCGCCGAGGGCACGAAATCCCCGAGCGGCGGGAGCTCGTCGAGGGACGCGAGCCCGAGGCGCTCCAACAGGGCCGGCGTCGTCGCGAACAGGGCCGCGTGGCCCGGGCCAGGGTCGTGGCCGACGACGGCGACGTAGCCCCGTTGCACCAGGGTCCGCAGTGCTCCCTCGGCGTCGACGCCGCGGACCTCGGAGAGCTGCGCCCGCGAGATCGGCTGCTTGTAGGCGACGATCGCAAGCGTCTCCACCGCTGCCGGCGAGAGTCGCGCGGGACGGCTGGCCACGACGAAACGTTCCACCACGTCGTGGCAGTCCGGATGGCTCTGGAAACGCCACCCTCCTGCCACCTGGCGCAGCACGAAGCCGCGCCCCTCGGACTCGTAGCGGCTCGCCATCGACCCGAGCAGCGCCTCGACGTCGGCCTCGCCCCGCTCGAGCAGCTCCGCCAGGGCGGCAGCTGGCACGGGCCCCTCGGCGACCAGGAGCACCGCCTCGACCGCGCGCCGCTCCGCCTCGTCCAAACCACCCCGATCGTCCGAGCCCGCGGGGTCCTCCGGACCGGCCCCTGGCCCCGGTCGCGGATCGCCGGCCGTCATGCCCACCCGAGCCGGCTGATCGCCTCGTCGGGGTCCTCGCCGAGCCAGCTGAGCCAGAGGGCGCCGAGCGCCTCCGGCTGGTCGAGCTCGACGAGACGCTCCCGATAGAGCACGAGCACGGCCACGAACGCCACGGCGACCTCGACCCGGTCGAAGCCCGAGACGGCCTCGGCGAAACGCTCCCGGCCGCGCCCGGCCAGCCTGCGGGCGAGCGTCGACCCGGTGCGCTCGAGCGATGCCGTGAGGGGCGCGAGGTGCGCCGTGTCGACTACTGGGGGTGGCGGTGGGAAGAGCACCGCCTGCGCGCGCCGAGCAAGGGTTCCTGCGTCGACCGACGCAGGAAGCTCCGCCACGACACCGTCGACCCAGTCCTCCGCCGGTGCCCGGCGGGGGAGGCTCCGCGCCGCCTCCTCGGCAAGAGCCTCGAGGGCGGCACCGGCCCGGCGGAAGGCGCTGTTCTCCACGACGCGTGCGAGCAGCGCATCCCGGTCCGTCCGGACGAGCTCATCGAGCTCCAGCTCGCTCCCGCGGGCCACGAGTCGACGAGCCTTGAGCGCGGCGAGCGCCGCGGCGAGCACGGCCATCTCGCTCGCGTCCTCGAGCGGGAAGCCCTCCCCGGTGGCCGGCAGGCCGTCCACGAACGTGCCGACGAGCTCGGCCACCGACAGCGCCCAGAGGTCGACCCGCCCGTCGAGAACGGCCTCCACCAGGCGCTGGAGGGGTCCCTCGAAGACGGGGGTCCGCACGGCCAGCACCACGGGCGCGACCCTACCGGCCTCGGTCGGGGCGTTGGTGGACCGCCACGCCGTGCCCGGCGCAGCCCGGTGCAGCGCCGCTCCGCTCGGCTCCGGGGGTGACCGTTAGCATGACGCCCCATGAGTCGCGTCCTCTCCGGGGTCCAACCGTCCGGCAGCCCCCATCTCGGGAACTACCTGGGCGCGTTCTCGCACTGGGCGCGGACGCAGCACGAGGACGACTCGTTCTTCTTCGTCGCCGACCTCCACGCCCTCACCCTGGCGCACGACCCTGCGGTCCTCGAGCGCCGGACCCTCGAGCTGGCGACCACGCTGCTGGCCTGTGGCCTGGACCCGGACGTCTGCACCCTCTTCGTCCAGAGCCACGTGCCCGAGCACACCCGACTCTCCTGGCTCCTCGAGTGCACGGTCACCTTCGGCGAGCTCTCCCGCATGACGCAGTTCAAGGACAAGGGGCGGGGCGACGCGACGGTACGCGCCGGGCTCTTCACGTACCCGGCGCTGATGGCCGCCGACGTCCTGCTCTACGACGCCGACGTCGTGCCCGTCGGGGACGACCAACGCCAGCACCTCGAGCTGACCCGCGACCTCGCGGAGCGGTGGAACCGGCGGTACGGGACGGTCTTCGTGGTCCCGCGCGCCGGCGTGCCTCCCGTCGCCGCACGGGTGATGGACCTCCAGGAGCCGACCGCGAAGATGTCCAAGTCTGGGCCGTCCGCGGCCGGGACCATTGCGCTCGCCGACCCACCCGACGTCGTCCGTCGCAAGATCGCCCGCGCCGTCACCGACTCCGACGGCGAGGTGCGCTACGACCCGGCGACCAAGCCGGGACTGTCGAACCTGCTCGAGCTCCTCGGCGCGACCACGGGTGAGCGCCCCGCCACCGTGGCCGAGCGCTACGACCGCTACGGGCCCCTCAAGGCGGATCTCGCCGACGCACTCGTCGAGCTGCTCACCCCGATCCAGGCCCGCCTCGCCGAGCTCGCCGCCGACCCCGGCGCGGTCACCGCCGTGCTGGCCAAGGGTGC
>JAJYWE010000008.1:33939-51893 GCA_021791675.1 Actinomycetes bacterium
GTGCCCGCCGCCCAGCAGCCGGGCCACGAAGCTCAGGTGGGATCCCCGCCCGCGCAGCCCGGCCGATGGGACCCACCGGCGAGCATCGCCCCGCACTCGGGGCAGACCAGGTGGAGCCAGCACGCCGGCTCGCCGCCTTCGTCCTCGGGCTCGTCGGTGTCGCAGAGCGGGCAGTCGAGCGGCGTGCCGATGCGCCCGTTGCGGGCTCGGTCGTCGGTCACCCACTCGCGGAGCTGGAACGGCGGCCGGTGCCGGACGTGCTGGGAGTGCCCGCAGGAGAGCCGGGCGACCCAGTCGCCGCCCGCATCCCGGTCGAAGCCGGTGATCGTTCGCTCCACACGCCCAGGCTAGGCCCCGTACCCAGGCGGGGCGGGACCCCGTGGCGGCCGAGCCCCCGGGGCGCCCTGGGGGATCAGTCCCCGTCGGCCGCCCGGAGCACCCTCGCCAGGTCCGCAGGCACCGATCCGGCGCCCGGCGGGTCGTGGTGCTCTCGTGCCCACGCGGTGGCGAGCGGCCGGGCGCCGGCGCGGCGGAGCAACTCGCCCCCGAGGCGCGCGTGGTCGAGGTAGCGCCCACAGCGGCCCGGGAAGCCCCCCTTGGTGGTGAGCGTGGTCACGGCCCGGCGGTGCCCGAGGCCGAGGCCGACCAGCGTTGCGATCACCCGCCCTCCGGTCCCGAGGCCGCTCTCGAGCTTTCCGACATCGTGCAGCAGCGCGGCTGCGACCCCATCCGGCCCCGCCCCGGCGGCCTCGGCCCGTCGGGCGACCCCGAGCGCGTGGCGACGGTCGGGCCCGCTGAGCGTGCGCCAGAGGTCCCACTCCGCAGGGTCGAGGCGCGCCCGGACGAAGCGCTCCGCCGCTGGCGAGGGTCCCCAGGGCGGGAGGGAGCCGAGGAACCGCCACACGAGGTGTGCGCCGTGCCGGAGCCTCATCGCGAGCGGGGCACGCTCCGTCACCGCTGGGCGAGATGGGCCCAGAGCGAGATCGCCGGATCGATGGCGGCCGCGAAGACCTGGGGCGCGAAGAAGAAGACGAGGAAGAGCACCGGCATCGTGTAGCGCCTGAGCGAGAGGTAGGCCGGCCACCACTGGGCGGGGAGGAGCCGCTCCACGACCGCGGACCCGTCGAGCGGCGGGATCGGCACCAGGTTGAACATGGCGAGGATCACGTTCACCTCGCCGAAGTCCACCACGAGCTGGAGCCACCAGGGAAGGGCGCCGGACCCGGTCTCGAACGCCCGGTTGAGCTCGCTCGCGAGGGGGTAGCGCAGGAGGAAGGCGGCGAGGAGCGCGAGCGCCACGTTGACCGCGGGCCCGACGAGCGCGACGAGCACCCCCTGGTTCCGCGGCGAGCGGAGGTTCCCGACGTTCACCGGCACGGGCTTCGCGTAGCCGATGACCGGCGCGCCGACGAGGATCAACAGGGCCGGGAGGATGATCGTCCCGAACGGGTCGACGTGTCGGAGCGGGTTGAGCGTGAGCCGCCCGGCGCGCTTGGCTGTGTCGTCCCCGCAGGCGAGCGCCACGGCACCGTGGGAGACCTCGTGGAGGATCACCGAAGGGATCAGGCAGGCGAGGAAGAGGAAGTCGCCGACCGAGACCAGATGCCCCCGGAGCACGAGGTAGATCAGCGCGACGGCCAGTACCAGCGCCAGAACCTGGTACTGGCGGGTCCGGTTCCCCGGGCTCAGCACCCCCCGCTCAGCGCTTCCCTACGCAGGAGAGGCAGAGCCGGCTCGCGGGCATCGCCTCGAGACGCGCGGGCGAGATCGGCTCCCCGCAGCGCTCGCAGCGCCCGTAGCTCCCGGCGGCAAGCTTCGCGATGGCGCGCTCGACCTCCGCGAGCGCCTTCTCGAGCGGCGTCGCGAGCGCCTCGGCCTCGCCCCGCTCGGCCGTCACCTGCGAGGAGTCCGCGAAGTTCCGGTCGTACGCCGGTCCGTCACCGCCGCCGAAGCCGAGCTCGGCCAGCTGCTCGAGGAGCCGAGCGCGCTCCTCCTCGAGCAACGCCCGGTAGTCGACCGTGGCTGCATCGCTGGACATAGTGATCCAACGTTAGCGGCCGGCGCGGGGCGACGGGGGTAGGCCGGCCCGTGGGTGCGCGGCCCGGTACGCCGCCACGAGCCGCTCGGGGGTGACGCGGGTGTAGATCTGCGTGGTCATGATCGACTGGTGGCCGAGCAGCTCCTGGACCACGCGCAAGTCTGCGCCGTGCGCGAGGAGGTGGGTGGCGCACGAGTGGCGCAGCACGTGTGGGGAGAGGCGCTCGGCGAGGCCGACCCGCCTCCCCCAGTGCTCGAGGATGCCCCATGCACCCTGGCGGCTGAGCCGGCCGCCCCGCGCGTTCACGAAGACCGCCCGTGGCTCGGCCCGCCTCGCCCGCGCGAGCACCACCTCGCGCCCGGGTGAGGCGAGCCACGCCTCGAGCGCTTCGGTCCCGTAGCGGCCGAGCGGGACGAGCCGCTCCCGGTTACCCTTGCCGAGGACCCGGGCCCAGGAGCCCTCGAGGTCGAGGTCCGCCCGGTCCAGCCCGACCGCCTCGGAGATCCGCGCCCCGGTGGCATAGAGCACCTCGAGCAGCGCGCGGTCTCGGGCGACGAGGGGGGAGTCCCCGCTCGGTGCGGCGAGGAGCCGTGCCACCTCCTCCTCGCTCAGCGCCTTCGGGAGCCCGCTCGGCACGCGGGGACGGCCCACGAGACGCGTCGGGTCCGCCGGGGCGTACCCCTCGGCGACGGCAAACCGGTGCAGCCCACGCACGGCCGCAGCGTGGCGGGCAACGGTCGCCGGGCGACAACCTGCGCTGCGCAGCCCGTCGAGGTACTGCCCGACCTCCTCCGCCGACGCGTCCCGGACACCGTGCCCGAAGCGTGCGAGGAAGGCCTCGTAGTCCACGAGGTCTCGCCGGTAGGCGGCGATGGTGTTCGGGCGCCGGCCACGCTCCACCGTCAGGTACGAGAGGAACTCCTCCGCCGGCTGTGACAGCGGAGCACCGCCCGTCCGGCCCTCCACCACCGCCACGAGACCGGGCTCAGCGCCCGGCGGCGCCGTCTGCGGCTCCGGGCCCGCCGAGCGCGCCCCGCGCGAGCGCGAGGCCCGCGAGCGTCTTCGCGTCGCAGAGGGTGCCCTCCCGAGCCAGACGATCGAGCACGCCCCACGCGATCAGCTCGGCCGCCATGTGGCGCTCCTCGAGCCCCTGCGGCTCCCGCTCGACCGGCTCGAGCTCCGTCGCCAGATAGCAGAAGGTCTCTTCGTCCGTGAAGCCGGGGGAGTTGTAGAAGCGACCGAGGTAGCGCAGCAGGGACGCCCTGCGTCCCACCTCCTCCACGAGCTCCCGGCGCGCCGTCTCGTCCGGGGGCTCGCCGGCCACGTCGCGCTTGCCGGCGGGCAGCTCGAGCACCTCACGGTCTACCGCCGCTCGGTACTGGCGGACCAGCCACACGCCGTCGCCCTCGAGCGCCACGACGATCACGGCGCCGGGGTGACGGACCACCTCCCGCCGGAGCGAGGCACCGGAGGGCCCCGTCACGTCGAGCTCCACGAGGCGTACCAGGCTGCCACGCGCGAGGTCGCGCTCCCCCGTCACGGAGAAGCCACTCCCACCCGGCCCAGCCCCGGAACCCCCGGCGGCGTACGGGGGACTGCTCCCGGTCACGAGCTCGTCGCCAGCTCGACCGCCGGGCGCGGAGCACCTGCTGCGGGCGGAGCCAGCGGCGGCTCTGTCGCGACGAGGGGAGCGGGCATCGACCCGCGCCGCTCGGCCCGCTGGAGCCCGGCGGCGACCAGCTCGCGGAACAGCGGGTGCGCCCGGTCGGGGCGGCTCTTGAACTCGGGATGTGCCTGCGTACCGATCCAGAACGGATGGCCCGGGAGCTCCACGTACTCGACGAGACGCTCGTCGGGCGACGTGCCCGAGCAGACGAGGCCGGCCGCCTCGAGGCGATGGCGGAAGCGGGGGTTGACCTCGAAGCGATGCCGGTGGCGCTCGGCGACGACCAGGTCGCCGTAGATGCCAGCGACCTGGCTCCCCGGACGCAACACCGCCACGTGGGCACCCAGGCGCATCGTCCCGCCGTAGTCGACGACCTTGCGCTGGTCGTCCATCAGGTCGATGACGGGGAACGGGGTCGCAGGGTCGAACTCCCGGGAGTTCGCCCCGACCATGCCCGCAAGGTTGCGGGCCGCGTCGATGACCATGACCTGGAGCCCGAGGCACAGCCCGAGGCAGGGTACGCCGTGCTCTCGGGCGTAGGTCGCCGCGGCGATCTTGCCCTCGATGCCACGCTCGCCGAAACCGCCGGGGATGACCAGGGCATCGAGGTCGCCGAGGAGACCGTCCGCGAGCAGGGGCGAGACCTCCTCCGCTTGGACCCAGTGGAGCTCGACGCGCGCCTCGTGCGCGAAACCGGCGTGGCGAAGGGCCTCGACCACCGACAGGTACGAGTCCGGCAGGTTCACGTACTTCCCGATCAACCCGACGCTGAGCGATCGGGAGGGATCGGCCGCTCGCTGGACCATCCGGACCCAGCCAGCGAGATCCGGCTCGGGCGTCTCGAGCGAGAGCGTCCGGCAGACGTAGCCGTCGAGACCCTCTGCGTGGAGCAGGAGCGGGACCTCGTAGAGGTTGTCCGCGTCCACCGCCGAGACCACGCCCTCGAGGGGCACGTCACAGGTGAGGGAGATCTTGCGCTTGATCCCGGTCGACAGCGGCGCTGCGGAGCGACAGACGATGACGTCGGGGAGGATCCCCCTGCTGCGGAGCTCCTCCACCGAGTGCTGGGTGGGCTTGGTCTTCTGCTCGCCCGACCCGCCGAGGTACGGCACGAGCGTGAGGTGCACGTAACAGACGTTCTCCCGCCCGACGTCGTTGCGGAACTGACGGATCGCGTAGAGGAAGGGCAGGATCTCGATGTCGCCGACCGTGCCGCCCACCTCGGTGATGACGACGTCGACGTCGTCGCCCGCCAGGCGGTTGATCCGGTCCTTGATCTCGTCGGTCACGTGGGGGATGATCTGTACCGTCCGCCCGAGGTAGTCGCCTCGGCGCTCCCGGGCGATGACCGCCGAGTAGATCGAGCCGGTCGTGGCGTTCGAGTCGGCGGTGAGGCGGGCGTCGGTGAACCGCTCGTAGTGACCGAGATCCAGGTCCGTCTCCGCCCCGTCGTCGGTGACGAAGACCTCCCCGTGCTCGAAGGGGTTCATCGTCCCGGGGTCGACGTTCAAGTAGGGGTCGAGCTTCTGGGAGACGACCCGCAGCCCCCTCGCCTTCAGCAGCCGCCCGAGTGCGGATGCGGTGATCCCCTTGCCGAGTGAGCTCGACACGCCGCCAGTGACGAAGATGTGCTTGGCCACGGCCTCCCTTCCTGTCACCCCGAGGCTAGCGGAGCGAGCCGTCGCGCTGGTGGACCTCTGCGGCAGCGAGCAGCTCTGCAGCGTGGCGCCGGGCGGTCGCGCTGTCGGGATGGCCGGAGAGCATGCGGGCGAGCTCGGCGAGGCGGGCGGGGCCCTGGACGGGCTCGGCAACGGTCTCCGCTCGGCCACTCGCCAGGTCCTTTCGTAGCGCAACCTGCGCGTCTGCGAAGGCTGCGACCTGCGCGAGGTGGGTCACCACGAGGACCTGACGGGTGCGGGCGAGGCGCGCCAGCGCGGCGCCGACTGCCAGGGCGGCCTCGCCCCCGACGCCGGCGTCGACCTCGTCGAAGACCATCGTCGGCGGGCCCCCCGAGAGGACGAGGCGCAACGCCAGCATGACACGAGCGAGCTCCCCTCCGGACGCGACGCGCTGGAGGGGGAGCGGCGGATCCCCGGGGTTTGCCGCGAGGAGGAACGACACGTCACGACCCGCCCTCCCTGCGACCTCGACGCGGAATGCCGCCTGGCCGAGGGCGAGCGGTCGGAGCTGGGACTGGACGGCCTCGGCCAGCACCGGCGCGGCGGCAGCCCGCGCGGCCCGGACCGCCTCCTCCTCGGCCGCGAGCGCCGCCTCGGCCGCGACGAGACCCGCCTCTAGCGCATCCGCGCGTTCGGCGTCGGCGCGAAGCGACTCGAGCGCCGCGCTCGTAGCGGCCGCGAAGGCGAGCACCTCGGGGAGCGTCGGGCCGTACTTCCGGCAGAGCTGGGCGAGGTCCCGCCGGCGCGCCTGGACGGCCGCGAGACGCGCCGGGTCGTCGACGAGCGACGAGAGACGGCTCCGGAGCTCGGCGAGGAGATCTTCGAGCACCGCCGCCACGTCCCGCACGCGAGCGGCGATCTCCGCGAGCGGCGGCGCCTCACCGAGCGCGGCGAGGCCATCCGCGAGCGCCTCGACTGCCGCCCTCCCGGTGGGTCGCCCCGAGCCTGCCACCCCGACTCGTCCTTCCGCCCGGGCCGACCCGCGCGCGTGGCGTCGAGCTGCCTCGTACGAGGGAGCGTCCTCCTCGACCGGCTCCGCGGCGCTCGCCAGCTCCTCGAGCGCAACTTGGACCATGTCCGCCCCGCCGAGCGCCGCCAGTGCGTCGAGCGCCGCCTCCCGGTGGGCGGAAGCCTCGGCGAGCAGCGCCTCCTCGCTCGCGAGGCGCTGGTCCTCTTCTGGGTCGGCCGGCGCGACGGCCCCGATCTCGGCGAGCTGGTACTCGAGGAGGTCGAGCTCCCGGCGACGGGCTTGCTCGTCGCCGCCGAGGCGAGCGAGCGCCTCCCGGACCGCCGCCAGGCTCGACTCAGCCTGGCGCAGCGGTGCAAGGTCGATCCCGGCGAAGTGGTCCAGCGCCTCACGCTGCGCGGCCGGCGCGAAGAGCCGCTGGTAGGCGTGCTGCCCGTGGAGCTCGAGGCGGGGGGCAGCCACGCTCGCGAGCTGCGCGGCGGTCGCCATGCGTGCGCCGATCCACGCCCGGGAACGGCCGGTCGCGGAGACGGCGCGCGCGAGCACCAGCTCTTCCTCGTCGGGGCGCTCCTCGTGGTCCTCGAGGAGGGGCATCTGCTCGTCGCGGAGCGATGCTCGCCCGCCGGACAAGGAGTCCTCGCCGGCAAGCGGGTCGTCGGGGTCGAACAGGTGGTCACCCCCACCCGGACCGACCAGGCGCGCCTGCACCAGCGCCTCCGCGGCGCCGGGTCGGACGGCGCTCGAGTCGGCACGCGCCCCCGAGAGGAGCGCGAGTGCCTGGACGAGCAGCGTCTTCCCGGCTCCGGTCTCGCCGGTCAACGCCGTCATCCCCGGACCGAGCTCCAATCGGACCGACGAGATGACCCCGAGGTCCGAGACCGCCAGCTCCGTCAGCATCGAGCCTTCATCGACTTCATCGCTCTTCGAGACCGAACTTGGCCCGCACGATGGCGTGGAAGTCCGAGCGGCGGAGCCGGACCAGGCGAGCGCGTGCCGCGGCGGGCCGGCACACGACGGCGTCGCCCGGCAACAGCTCCGATCGGCGCCCGCCGTCGAGACAGAGGGCAGCAGGATGGGGCGGCATCAGCTCGAGGCGGATCTCCTCCCCCGCGCCGAGCACGAGCGCCCGGTCGAAGAGCATGTGCGGCGAGACGGGGGTGAGGACCATCGCCTCGAGCTGCGGCGAGAGGATCGGCCCCCGAGCGGAGAGGTTGTACGCCGTGGATCCCGTGGGCGTCGCCACGATCACCCCGTCTGCGGCGTAGACGATGAACGGGGCCCCCGAGAGCACCACGCGGGTCCGGATCGTGTGTCCCGGCCCCGCACGCTCCACGACCACCTCGTTCAGTGCGAGCGCGGAGGCACGGCGGGCATCCCCACCCGGTCCCGGCACCACGGTCGCCTCGAGCGCCATGCGCTCCTCCACCTGGGCGTGGCCAGCGAAGTAGGCCTCGAGCGCCGCTTCCGCGTGCTCGGGCTCGACCTCGGTGAGGTACCCGAGCGTCCCGAGGTTGACGCCGAGCACCGGCGTACGAGTGGCCAGACACGCATCGACCGTGCGCAGCATCGTGCCGTCACCGCCGAGGCTCACCGCGAGGTCGGCTGCCGCCAGCGCGTCGCGCGCCTCCATCCCGACCACCCGGTGTCCCGCCGCGGCCAGCCACGCGGTGAGCGACTCCGCCAGGTCCTCGGCATCCTTGCGGCCGGGATGCACCACCAGCATCACCGTGGCCACGGTCGCCGCCCCTCCGGCTCGCCCGCCCCCTCCGTCGTCGAGCCCTCCGTCGGCTCCGGTCTCCGGTCTCCCACCAGCTGCACCGCCGCTTCGGCCCAGGCCTGCCAGGGGGAGACCGCTCCGACGTCCATTCCCTCGGACGCTACCCCCCACCCTGGCGCACGGGCACCCCCACCACGACCCGGACGTACCCAGAGCAGGAACTCGACGTTGCCGGCCCGGCCGCGAATGGGGGACGGCAACACCCCCTCGACCGTCGCGCCCGCCGCATCGAAGGCCGCCGCGACCCCCGCCAGGGCCCGCTCCCACGCCCCGGGATCCCGCACGACACCCCGCGCCCGGCTCGCCGCAACCCGCCCGACCTCGAACTGGGGCTTGACGAGCGCAACGAGCTCCCCGCCCGGCCGGCAGAGCCGGTTGGCGAGGATCGGCGCCAGCCCACGGAGCGAGATGAACGCCACGTCGACGACCACGACCTCGAAGGGGCCCCCGGCGCCCACCACGTCGAGATCGCGCACGTCGGTGTGCTCGAGGACCTGCACGCGTCGATCGCCCCGCAGCTTCGGATGGAGCTGGCCGTGTCCCACGTCGACCGCGACGACCCGCGCTGCCCCACGCTGCAGCAGGCAGTCCGTGAACCCCCCGGTCGACGCACCGACGTCGACTGCCACCGTCCCGGTGACGTCCAGCCCGAAGGCCACGAGCGCTGCGTCGAGCTTGTCGCCTCCCCGGCCGACGAAGCGCGCTGGCTCGCCGAGCACGACGATCGCTTCGTCGGCCCCGACCAGGCGGGCGGGCTTCGCTGCGAGCGCCCCCCCGACGAGGACCGCCCCCGCCTCGACGGCCTGCTCGGCTTCGCGCCGGTTCGCCACCAGGCCCCGCCGGAGCAGCTCGGCGTCGAGGCGCCGGCGTGGCGAGTGGCCTCGGCTCACGTCGATCCGCCCCCCGGGTACAGCTCGGCGACCAGCGTGGCCAGATCCGCCACGTCGCGCTCGGGAGTCACCCCGTCGACGGCAGCTCCGGGCGGGGTCACGCCCGAGCGGACGAGTGCGAAGGGCACCCCGAGCCGGCGAGCGAGCAGCCCGTCGGTGGAGGGGCGGTCACCGACGACGAGCTCGACGGTGTCCACCGTCCGGGCGAGCAGGTCCACGATGGGCTGATTGGGCTTGCCGGCAACGACGGGGGTGACCCCGGTCGCGTACGCAACCGCCGCCAGGATCGACCCTCCACCCGGCAGCGGCGCCCCTTCGGTCGGGTAGAGCGCGTCGTCGTTGGTCCCGATCAGACGGGCGCCATCGAGCACCGCGTGCGTGGCGACGGTCAGCCGGTGATAGTCGAAGTCCGTGTGCCACCCCACGACGACTGCGTCCGCCGGGCCCTCGTCGACGGGGAGGGCGCCGGCGGACCGCACCGCCTCGCGCGCCCCCGGGCCCGCGCAGACCAGGACTCGGTCGCCCTCACCGACCAGGGATGCCGCCGCCTCGGCCGAGCTGCGCACCACCCCGACGTCGGGAGGCACGCCGAGGCGGTCGAGCTTCTCGCGGTACTGGGCCACGGTCGCCGAGGAGTTGTTGGTCACGAATGCGATCGCAACACCCGCTCCCCCGAGCCGAGCGAGCGCCTCGGGCGCTCCAGGGACTGCGCGCTCTCCCCGCCACACCACGCCATCGAGATCGATCACCCAGGTCACCGGCTCATCCTCTCAAACTCTCCCGCAGACGACCAGCACCGCTGGCCACTGGCCCGGCGGCGGCGCCCTCCTCGCGAGCGCGGCAGAGCCCCTGCCCGAGTCGGCGACCGGCGGCGTCGGGGGGACCGGCGCCCACGCGCCGCCGTACGCTCTGAGGGTGCCCGATCTCCGACCCTTCCGAGCCCTCCGCTACGACACCCGGGTGGTGCCGTGGGCCGACGTCCTCGCACCTCCCTACGACGTCGTCGGCGAGGAGGAGCGCGCCGAGCTGGTGGCGCGCCACCCCGCCAACGCGATCGCCGTCGAGCTCCCGGTGGCGCCCGATGGCCGTGACCCCTACGAGCACGCAGCCCGGCTCCTCGCCCGGTGGGAACGCGACGGCGTGCTCGTGCGCGACCCTGCGCCGACCCTCACCGTCTACCGGATGTCCTACGCGGCGCCGAACGGGGGCGCGCGCGCGACGACCGGCGTGCTCGGCGCGCTCCGGCTCGAGGCGCCGGGCGAAGGCGACATCCTCCTCCACGAAGCGACACTGCCGAAGGCGAAGACAGACCGTCTACGGCTCCTGCAGGCCGTCGAGGGCAATACGTCACCCGTCTGGGGGCTGTCACTCTGCTCGGGACTGTCCACACTGCTCGATGTGGAGGAGCGTCCGGCGGCGAGCGCGCGCGTCGACGGCGTGCTCCACGAGGCCTGGGTGCTGTCACCTCCACGCGTCGCCGCAATCCGGGAAGCGGTTGCGACGGCCCCGATCGTGCTCGCCGACGGCCACCATCGCTGGGAGACTGCGCTGTCCCACGCTGCGACACTGCGAGCCAGCGAGGGTGCCGGCCCGTGGGACTTCGTGCTCGGGTACGTGGTCGAGCTCGCGCCCGAACAGCTCGACCTCGGCCCGATTCACCGGGTCGTGCCGGGGACGGTCCCGACTGCCGACGTCCTGGACGCACTGGCTCGAGCATTCGTGCTCGAGCCGCTCCCCGACCCGCTCGCCGGCCAGGTCGCGCCGCACGGTGCCGGCGACGTGGAACGCCTCGTGCGACGCGCCCAGGAGCTCGGCGGCCCGATCGCCCTCGGTCGAAATGGCGCCGTGTTCCTCGGATCGAAGCCTGCTGTGGATGCCGACGCTGCCGCGGGGGCCGATCCCGAAGACATCCCCGATCTGGACACTGCTCGGCTCGCTGGCGCACTCCCCGAGGAGGTGGGCGCTGCGCTCGTGTTCTGCAACAGTGCAGCGGAGGTGGCCCGCGCGCTCCAGGCAGACCCGGGAGCAACCGCCCTCCTCGTCCGACCCGTCCCGGTTCCCCTCGTTGCGGAGGTGGCTGCCCGGCGAGTACGCATGCCCCCGAAGAGCACCTTCTTCCGCCCCAAGCCCCGTACGGGGGTCGTGTTCCGTCCCTTCGCCGGGCCGGAGCCCGCGCCCGGCGGCGCCGCGTGAGCGAACTGCGGCCCTGGCGCGCCGGCCCCAGCTCCGCCGGCGCCCGCTCGGGGGTCAGCTCGGACGCCACGCCGACGGATTCCGTGGCTGTTGTGACCACGTCGCATGGGATGCACTCACCGCAACGCGTTTTGCGCTAGAACAGGAGGCGTGGATTCGCAAGAGCGCATTCGATCGCGTGTGTCCCTTCCTGACCAAGTTGTCGACTATCTGCAACGGCACGGTGAGGTAGCCGACGAGGCTGGCATGGCGGCGACGCTGCTCCGGCAAGCGGTAGGGTTCGACGGGCCTTCCAGCCAGTTCTCGAACCTCCTGCTCCGCCTCGAGCAAACGGGCGTCGTGTCACGGCGGGTGCGGGGACGGCGCACCTATCACATCGCGCTCCTCCCGAACGGCCTCGAGGCTCGATCTGCAGCGAGGATCCGCAAGCCCGAACGCAAGGACGCCGAGAGCGAACAGGCTCAGGGCGCGAACGGTCATGCGGGCGCGCTCGTCGGCCCGGCCACACCCACCCGCGAGAACGCAGGGGGTCCCGTCGCAGGCGCTTCAGCCGGAACTGGCAGGGAGGGGACGACTCCCGCCCGAGCGCTCACTGCCCCACCGTCTGGCGCCGGCGGCTCCTCGGTGCCGCTCCGACCTCCCGTCGAGCCCGCCGAGCTCGCAGCGGCGCTCCGCGTGGCGGCCGACATCGTCGACGGGTTGGCCGAGCGCCTCGCCGAGAGCCGCATGGAGGCGACGGCAGCGTCGCGACGGCGCATCACGCAGCTGGACCGCCGGGTCGGCGAGCTCGAGCGCGAGCTCGCTCGCGCCCGCGCCGAGCGGGACGAGGCTGCTGGACAGCTCGGCGAGCTCCAGGCCCGCTTCGAGGTCGCCCAGCGCAACCTCGAGCTCCTCGCCGATCGTGCACCTCGCGGTTCGCGGCCCGGCCGGACACCCGGCGTGGCCGGTGCCCCCGGGGGGACCGGCCACGACCCACGAGACGGGGCCGCTGCGCTCGACCGTTTGCTGCGACTCGAGGCGGGCACCGAGCGTCGCAGCCGCTCGCACTGAGTCGCCACCGCCTCTCGTCCCGCCCCCGCGGGCACGCCCTGCACCAGCCGTGGCAACCTGAGGGCGGTGGCGGACCGTCCCGCCGTGACGTGTGCCAGTCGGGGTGCTGGTCGACGATGAGCCCCCTCGAGGCCTCGATCCTCGGTGGTGCCGGCGCGATCCTGCTCGCGACGGCCGTCTCGTGCTACCTGCTGTGGCTGGGCATCGGGACCGGGGACCAGCCCGCCGACGCGCGCCTCGTCTTGCGTTCCCCCACACCGGACGGGGCCTGGGGGGAGTGCGTGGTCACCAACCCGAGCCCGTGGCCTGTCCTGGTCACCGCGCGCTGGGCGCAGATCCCGCTGGTCGACGTCCTCGCCATGGCAGGGGGAGCACCGCTCAGCGTCCGGGTCCGGCGTCGGGGTGCCCGAGGTGGCATTGCCCCGACCAGCAGCGCCCTGCTCGGTGTCGTCCCCGGGAGGACTCGGCAGCGCTGGGCGTTGCCCGCCCGCCCGGGGGCTGCGGCGCGACCACGGCTGCGGACATGCCTCCAGGTCCGCATCCACTACCGAGACGGCCGGGTCCGGACGTACACCGTTGCCGAGCGACCGCGGCGCGACTCCGCGCCCCCGGTCGCTCGGCCCGGGCCCTCCCGACCGGCCGCGTAGCGTGGACCCATGGGCGCGCAGAGCTCGGAGCACCACGCCGAGTGGCGCCCCCACCGGTCAGCGCCGGACCAGGCCGTCGCCCGACCGGTCGCCACCGGGCCACCCTGGCCCCCGCCCGAGGTCCGTCGCGACGCCCTCCTGGGGCCGACCTCCGCGTCGGCCCGCCTGCTCACCCACCCCGGAATCCTCCTCGCTGGGCCCCGAGCGCTGCTCCTCCAGGTCGCCGCGCCGGGGGTCGCAGCCGGCGTGGCGGACCACTCCGACTACCGGACCGACCCGTTCGCACGCCTGGTCGGGACGCTCGCGACGGTCGCGACGATCGCCTTCGGGAGCGCGGACGAGCGCACCGGCGCGCTCGCGCACCTCGACCGTGCGCATCGCCCCGTCCGTGGCCGCACACCGACCGGGACCCCCTACTCCGCCAGGCAGCCACGCCTCGTTACCTGGGTCCACGCCACCCTGGTCGACTCGGCACTCGCGGTCGACCGGCGGTGGCTCCACCTCCTCGACGACAAGGCCCGCGAGGCCTTCTACCGGGAGCAGCAACGCCTCGGCGATGCCTTCGGCGTCCCACCTCGGGCGCTCCCGGACTCCCTGGCCGGCTTCGAGATCTGGATGGCCCGCGCCGTGGCGTCGCTCGAGGTCACGCCGCAGGCGCGCGCAGTCGCACGAGACGTCCTCCACCCTCCCCTCCGGACCGTCTGGGGCCGCGCCGGGGCGGTCGGCGAGCACCTCGCAGCTCCCGCCCTCGAGGCGATCACTGCGGACCTCCTCCCCGAACCACTTCCCGCCGAGTTCGGGCTCAGTCGGCCCGGACGTGCGGCGGCCGTCGGCCTCGGGGCGCTTGGCGCGCTCCTCGGGGGCGCCCGTCTCCTCGAGGTGGCCCGCGCCGGGGCACCGGGTCCGAGACACCGAGCACGAAGCGGCCGCACCCCGGCGCCGGACACGCCGAGCCGCCTGGCCGCGCGCCTCGGACGCCGAGCGGTCGGTGGGCCGTGAGCGCCCGAGGGGCGTTGCCTCCCGCCGAGCTTGCAGAGCCCACGCCTGCGATGGCACTCGTGACGCCCGGCGGGCTCGCCGTACCTGCGTCGGCACTGTCCTGGCGGTTCAGCCGCTCCAGCGGGCCGGGAGGCCAGCACGTGAACACCGCCGAGACTCGCGTCGAGCTGATCTGCGACCTGGACGCGGTGGGCTTTCCCCCGGGACTGCGCCATCGTCTCGCCGAGCGCCTTCCGTCGCGCGTGCGGGTGGTGGTCGCGGGCGAACGCTCGCAGCTCCGCAACCGTGAGGTCGCCCTCGCCCGCCTCGGGGCGCTCCTCGACCGGGCCAGCGTGCGCCCACCGAGCCGCCGGCCGACCCGGCCCGGAGCGGCGCAGCGCGCGAAACGACTCGCGGCAAAGCGCGCGCACTCGGACCTGAAGCGGACCCGCCGAGCGGTGGTCCCCGACGACGAGTGAGGGCGCGATCAGCGCCTACGGGACCGGCTCAGCGACGCTCGGCCACCTCCCAGGTCTGCCCGCTGCGCAGCAGCCCCGCCAGATCCCCACGGCCCTGCCGGTTCTGCGCAGCGGCGATCTGATCGGAGACCAAGGACGCGTAGTCCGGGCGCTCGACAGCTCGGAAGACCCCGATCGGAGTCGGCGTCGTCGGTCCGGCAGCGAGGCGCGAAAGTGCAAACGCGACGGACGGGTCCTCGCGCCCCTCGCGATGGACCACGAGCGCCTCCTCGCCGACCTCGGCCACCGGTGCGATCCGTGCCTCCCCGTCGGTGAGCACGACCCCCCACTCGCTCTCGGCGCCGAAGCGAACCGGCTCGCCGTCGACGAGGGGGATGAGGTTGTCCGCCCTCCGATCCCGGGACAGGATGCCGTCGAAGGCGCCGTCGTTGAACACGTTGCAGTTCTGGTAGACCTCGACGAATGCTGCGCCGCGGTGCTCGTGTGCTCGCCGCAGCGTCGCCATCAGGTGCTTGCGGTCCATGTCGTGGGTGCGGGCGACGAAGGTCGCCTCTGCGCCGAGCGCCAGGCTCACCGGGTTGAACGGCTGGTCGAGGGAGCCGAACGGCGAGGACTTCGTGACCTTGCCCGCCTCGGACGTGGGCGAGAACTGGCCCTTCGTCAGCCCGTAGATCTGGTTGTTGAACAGGAGGATCGTGAGGTTGACGTTGCGGCGGAGCGCGTGGAGGAGGTGGTTCCCGCCGATCGACAGCCCGTCCCCGTCGCCGGTCACCACCCACACGTCGAGATCGGGCCGGCTCACGGCGAGACCCGTCGCGATCGCGGGCGCCCTTCCGTGGATCGAGTGGATGCCGTAGGTCTCCATGTAGTACGGGAAGCGAGCGGCGCACCCGATGCCCGAGACGAACACGACGTTCTCCCTCGGGACCCCGAGCTCGGGAAGGAGCATCTGGACCGCCGCGAGGATGGAGTAGTCGCCGCAGCCCGGGCACCAGCGCACCTCCTGGTCACTCGTCCAGTCCTTCCTGGTCGTGACGGGCACCTCCAGCGGCGGACCGTCGAGCACGCTCATGCCACCACCTCCCCGGCGGTCGAGACCCGCTCGGGGACGCCGGTCGATTGGGCGAGCGAGCCGAGCTCGCCGAGCAGGGCTTCGGTCAGCTCCCCGACCCGGAAGGGCACACCCTGGACCTTCGAGATCAACCGGGCGTCGACGAGGTACGTCGCTCGGAGCTGGGAGACCAGCTGGCCCATGTTCAGCTCCGCCACGACCACCCGGTCGTAGCGCCGGAGCACGTCACCCAGGTTCGCGGGGAACGGGTTCAGGTGCGCGAGCTGGAGGTGGGCGAGGTGCTCGCCCCGGCGGCGCAGCCCTTCCACCGCGGCGGCGATCGCCCCGGCGGTCGATCCCCAGCCGACGACGAGCAACCTGGCCCCCTCCTGGTCATCCACGACGGCGTGGGGGATGGCCGCCGCGATCCCTGCGACCTTGGCGGCCCGCAGGTGCACCATCCGCTCGTGGTTCGCGCCGTCGTAGGAGATATCACCCGTCTCGTCGGCCTTCTCGAGCCCACCGATGCGGTGCTCGAGCCCTCTCGTCCCCGGAAGGGCCCACGGCCGGGCGAGGGTCCCGGCATCGCGCTGGTAAGGGTGGAACACCGCGCGTCCGTCGGGCGCCGTCGCGTTCGCCTCGCTGGCGAGCTCGACCGGGATCGGCGCGAGGTCGGCCACGTCTGGGAGGCGCCATGGCTCCGAGCTGTTCGCGAGGTAGCCGTCCGAGAGGATGATGACCGGTGTCCGGAAGGTGAGGGCGAGGCGAGCCGCTTCGATCGCCATGGTGAAGCACTCCGCGGCGCCCCGCGGCGCGAGCACCGGCACCGGCGCCTCCCCGTGCCGACCGAACAGGGCCGCAAGCAGGTCACCCTGCTCGGGCTTGGTCGGCATGCCCGTCGATGGCCCCGCACGCTGGACGTCGACCACCACGAGGGGCAGCTCGAGGCTGACGGCGAGCCCGATCGTCTCGGCCTTCAGGTCAAGCCCGGGACCCGATGTCGTCGTGACGCCGAGGGCGCCACCGAACGCCGCGCCGAGCGCAGCCCCGACCCCCGCGATCTCGTCCTCCGCCTGGAAGGTCCGCACGCCGAAGCGCTTGAGGCGGGAGAGCTCGTGGAGAAGGTCGGATGCCGGGGTGATCGGGTAGGAGCCGAGGAACAGCGGCCGACCCGAGAGCTCGGACGCGGCCACCAGGCCCCAGGCCATCGCGGTGTTGCCGGAGATGGTCGTGTACGTGCCCGGGGGCAGTGGTGCCGGAGCGACGGTCGCCGTTGCCTCGACCAGCTCGGCCGTCTCCCCGAATGCCAGCCCGGCCTGGAACGCCAGGCGGTTCACCACGGCGACCTGGGGCACCTTCGCGAACCGCTCGGCGATCCACTCGAGCGTCACCGCCGCCGGGCGCCCGTAGAGCCAGCTCAGTAGGCCGAGGGCGAAGAAGTTCTTCGCGCGCTCCGCCTCCCGAGGCCGTGCACCGGTCTCCTTCACCGCCGCGAGCGTCAGTGAGGTCATCGGCACCTTGAGAACGCTGAACCCCACGAGCTCCCCGTCTGCCAGCGGGTTGTCCGCGTAACCGGCCTTGTGAAGGTTTCGCTCGTCGAAGGCGTCCGAGTCGACGATCAGCGTGGCGCCCGGCTTGAGGTAGCGGAGCTGGGAGCGGAGCGCGGCCGGGTTCATCGCGACGAGCACGTCCGCCTCGTCCCCCGGCGTCCGGACCGGATGATCCGCCAGTTGGATCTGGAACGCCGAGACGCCGGCGAGGGTCCCCGCCGGGGCCCGGATCTCTGCCGGGAAGTCCGGCAAGGTGGCGAACGCGTTCCCGTACCGCGCTGACGACACCATGAGGCGGTCACCCGCCAGCTGCATCCCGTCGCCGGAGTCGCCGGCCAAGCGGACGACCACCTGCTCGACGGCGTGCACCTGCAGGCGGTGCGTTCCGTCTGCGCCCACTCGCTCACCCCGCTCTCGTCTTGGCGGCCGATTACCCCTGGCGGCGTCCCCCGCACGGCACACCCTCGTGCGGCTCCCCAGGATCCGGTCGAACCGTCTCCCACTGTACCGGGGCGCATCCCGCCGGGAGCGGATCGAACGCCGCCCGCGCCCGGCCGGCCAGCAGGCCGGCCGGGCGGGCTAGCCTCAGCTCGGTGAGCCCCCCGTCGCCGCCCCGTCGGCGCGACGACACCGGCCGCGAACCTCGAGCGCGGGGCGCCGGCCGACCAGGGCTCGGTGGATCGTCGATCCCTCCCGCGCGGCAGCCCTCGCGCCCGCTTCCCCGAGCGCGCCCCGCCCGACCCGGAGACGCCCCTCCCCCCGCCGGGGCGTCGGAGGCGAGGTCAGGTTCCGGACGACGTTCGAGTGAGGGACCGTCGCGGGGGGCCGCTCCCCGCACCGGTGGGTCCCCTCGGGGCGGCCGACCGGCGCGAAGCGGTGAGCCGTCCGCTCGGAGCGCGGCGGCATCGCGGGGCACCAGCACGTCGCGGGGCACCAGCACGTCGCGGGGCACCAGCACGTCGCGGGGCACCAGCACGTCGCGGGGCACC
>JAJYWE010000008.1:51993-61200 GCA_021791675.1 Actinomycetes bacterium
TCGCGGGGCACCAGCACGTCGCGGGGCACCAGCACGTCGCGGGGCACCAGCACGTCGCGGGGCACCAGCACGTCGCGGGGCACCGCCGCTCCCCGGCGGGCGGCCCCCACCGCACGCGCGGCGCTACCGGGCCGAGCTCCGGGCACGAAGGCGCCGCGCTGGGGAAAGGTCGCCCGGAGCGGCGCCACCGTCCTCGCGGCGGACGCCCGGCCCCGGCGAGACGACCCGCCTCGCACCGGGGCACGACGACCACCCGGCCCCCACAGTGCAGCCGCGGCCAGGGACCCGGGGAGAAACCCCGCTCGGACAGCCCCCCGGCAGGCACCCGAGGCGCTCCTGCGACGCGACCCCGAGGAGGAGGTCGTCCGAGAGGTTGCTGCTCCGGCCGCGTCGAACGCTGGGCTCGTCTCCGGTCAGCGCCAACTGCGTCGCCCGGAGGCAGTCCGGGCAGCCGAAGCAGAGCCGGCCGGCCTTCCCGAGCCCGTTCGGGACGACCTCACCCGTGCCGTCGGTGGCCGGCTCGGTCGGCAGCTCGCGGGCCGTCTGGCCAAGGCGAGCGAAGCGTACGCCCGTGATCGCTACGGCGAGGCGAGGCGCATCCTCGAGCAACTGGCACGCAGGGCCCCAGACGTCCCCGCCGTGCGAGAGCTCTACGGGCTCACCCTCTACCGAGAGGGGCGGTGGCGAGAGGCCGTCCGTGAGCTCGGCGCCTACGCGGCGCTCAGCGGCTCCGTCGACCAGCACCCCGTCCTCGCGGACTGCTATCGCGCCCTCGGGAGGCCCGAGATGGTGGCCGAGCTCTGGGAGGAGCTCCGGCGCGCCTCTCCCGGGGTGGATCTCCTCACCGAGGGGCTGCTGGTGCTCGCCGGGACTCGCGCGGACGAGGGTGACCTCCGGGGTGCCATTTCACTCCTCGAACAGCGGCTCCGCCCGGTTCGACACCCGACGCAGCACCATGTTCGCCTCTGGTACGCCCTCGCAGACCTCTACGAGCGCTCCGGAGACCTGCCAGCAGCGCGCCGGCTCTTCGGGGACGTTGCTCGTGCGGACCCTGAGCTCGGTTCCGTTGCCGAGCGACTCGCCGCGCTCACCTGAACGGCGACCTGCGCTCCTCCCGGCTCCGCCTCCTCGACCGACGCCTCCGACCGGACCCCCGCTCACCCCGCTGGAGAGCGTCGGGCCCGAGCGGTGTGAACCGCAACGGGCCCGAGCGGTCGGAGCAGTCGGGCCACCCGCGCCAGCCCAGCCGGTCAGGGCAGGACTGTTACCAGGCTTCCGATGTGGAGCAGCGGGTAGACCTTCGCCGCCGTCGGGATCGGCAGCTCGACGCACCCGACACTCTGCGGGAAGCCGTACCCGTCCGGTCGGTAGAAGCCGTGGACGGCATCGCTCCCGTTGAAGTAGTTGATCCAGTGCACCGGATCGGCGTAGGTACTGCCGTCCGGGTTCGTTCCCCGCATGATCTGGAACGGGAGCCGCTCGTAGACCGCGTAGGTCCCGGTGGCGGTGGCTACGCCGGGGACGCCGGTGTTCACCAGCGTGTGGATCGCGACCTTGCCGTTGAGGTAGATCCACGCCTGCTCCGGGAGGTTCTCCGACACCTCAACCCAGGAGTAGGGGTGCGGATCCATCTTGTGGGCGACGACCGCCTTCAACAACATCGGCCAGAGGAGCGGGTTGGGTCCTGCGCTCTGGCTGAAGTTCAGACCGCTCACGTGCTCGAAGTCCATGACCGCACCCTCGGTCATGACGTTGTAGGACCCGGGTGCCCACTGCACCTCGAGCGCCGGCTGCGGGGTGAAGCGCCAGGCGAACGTCCCCTGCGGCGGATTGCTGGCGAGTGCGGCCTGCCCGTCCAGTGTGGTGGGCGATGCGGCCGGGGGGTTGGTGGGGTCGAAGCGCACGGGAAGGTAGCCGAGGGTCGCGAGGAGCTGCTGCAACCGGAGCACCGAACCCGCCGCCGGGGTGAAGCTGAGCTCGCGTACCGCAGCGGTCGGCTTCGCGCCCGACTCGACGACGGACACCGGAGCGGGGAACGACAGGCGCATCTCCTCGCCCGGCCAGAACGCCGGACCGCTCGGCACGAACTCGAGCGCGTTCGCCGCGGTCTGGTGCCACGTCCCGCTCGGCACCAACGCCCCGCGGACGACGGGCATGAGGCTCGGGCGCTGCGACCCGAAGACCTTCGACACCGGCGCAGAGAGGTGGATCTGGATCGTGCCGGAGAGCGTGAGGGTGCCGCTCGAGAGCGCCGGCTGGACGAAGGCGAGCGGCGTCGTGCCGGCCGCCCCGTAGTACGTCAGCTTCGACGGTGCGGGGAGCGCCTCCCACCTCTGCGGCACCGCCGCCACGGTGACCGTCCCGGTCTGGCCGTCCGCGACGTTCGTCACGAGATCGAACGTCGACGAGGGCCGCGCCAGGTGCGCGACCGGGTCGTGCCCCGAAACGGAGTAGGCCACGACGGAGACCGGTGCACTGAAGCGTGCGACGACGGCGTGTCCGGGCTGCACCACGGCGACGGGGTTCAGCAGCGACGCGGACGGTGTCCGGACCGAGGTCTGGACCCGCACCGTGGAACCGAGCAGCCATGCAGCCCAGCTCGGCCGCCGGAACACTGCCGTCACCGCGAGCGTGGCACCGGCCGGCACCGGGGTGCTCGGGAGGAGCTCTCCGTCCCGCATGACGAGGCTCACGGACTGGTCACCGTAGGTTGCAGACGCGCTCGCGAGTGACATCGCAGCGCCGGAGTGGTCCACCTTGGCGAGAGCCGTGTTCGAGGTGGAGAGGGAGACGCCTCCTCGCCCGAGGAACCACGCCGCGCCCACCCCGACCGCAGCGAGCACCAGCACGCCGCCGAGCGCACCGCCGGCCCATGCCAGCGGGTGCGAGTGCCGCTCCGCTCCATCCGAAGGCTTCTCCGCGAAGTGACGACCACGTGCCGACCCAGCCCGCCCAGAGCCCACCTCGCCATCCACGACCGTCACGCAACGCTCCTTCCTGCGGGTGGCGACTTCTCCACCGCCCAGCATAGGTCACCTGCCGGGCCACGACGGGCGAGGCCGCCCAACCCGGCTCTCTTTGCAGTTCTCGCGGCCGCCGGCCCGTCGCGGGCGGCTCCTCCCGCTCCGACCAGCGGTCATCCTGCCGGCGGTCCTCGGTGTGGAGGTCCGACTGGCGGTGGTTTCACCCCGGCTCCTCGCCGGAGGCTGGAGCGGGCTACCGTGCGCGCAGTTCCGTCCTCACAGTGGGCGCCGCGCCCTCGACCGGTCCATCTTCTCATGTCCGGTCAATCTCCGGGTGTCACCCCCCCCCAGGGCTGCTGGCGAGGCGCTCGCTAGCATGGTCCTCGACCGGCCGATCGGTCGGCGCCCGTCGGCCAGGGAGGATCACGATGGACCTCGAAGCGCTCCTCGGACCGGAAGCGACATCGCTGCTCGAGCATCGCTGCAAGGCCGTCCCGCGTGAGCTGCTCGTGGCCCCCGGACCTGACCACATCGAGCGGGTCTGGGTGGAGAGCGACCGCTCGCCCGCAGTGCTACGAAGCCTCGCTGCGCTGCGCGACCACGGTCGGCTCGGTGGCACTGGCTACCTCTCCATCTTCCCCGTCGACCAGGGCATCGAGCACTCCGCGGCAGCGAGCTTCGCGAAGAACCCGGCCTACTTCGACCCGCGAAACCTCTGCGAGCTCGCCGTCGAGGCAGGCTGCAACGGCATCGCGACCACCCTCGGTGTGCTCGGCGCGGTCGCGCGCCGCTACGTGCACCGCATCCCCTTCATCGTGAAGCTCAACCACAACGAGCTTCTCACCTACCCGAACCATGCCGACCAGATTCCCTTCGCCTCCGCGCGCCAGGCTGCCGACCTCGGCGCGACCGGCGTCGGGGCCACGATCTACTTCGGCTCACCGGAGAGCGACCGACAGATCGAGGAGGTCTCGGCCGCGTTCGCCGAGGCGCACCGGTTGGGGCTCTGCACCATCCTCTGGTGCTACGTGCGCAACAACGCGTTCCGCAAGGACGGGGTGAACTACGAGTCCTCGGCGGATCTCACCGGCCAGGCGAACCACATCGGGGTCACGATCGAGGCCGACGTGATCAAGCAGAAGCTCCCGGACTCGAACGGCGGCTACCAGGCGATCGGCTTCGGCAAGACCGACCCGCTCGTCTACGACACGCTCACCACGTCGCACCCGATCGACCTCGCCCGCTGGCAGGTGCTCAACTGCTACGCCGGGCGCGTCGGCCTCATCAACTCGGGTGGGGAGTCGAAGGGAGCGAGCGATCTCGCCGACGCCGTCCGCACCGCCGTGGTGAACAAGCGCGCCGGCGGTGTCGGCCTCATCGTCGGCCGGAAGGCGTTCCAGCGTCCGATGGCCGAGGGCGTCGAGCTCATCCACGCCATCCAGGACGTCTACCTCGACCAGAGCATCGACCTCGCCTGAGCGGAGACCAACCCGCCCTGGGGGGCACCCATCGCCAGATCACGGTCCCTCGAGGGTTCGGCGCACCCCCGAGACGAGACCCGTCGGCGGGCACGCGCTGGGCGCTGGTCTCGGGGTGGTACCCGTGTCGAGCGCTCAGCCACCCAGGTGCGCCTGGACGTGCCAGGTCGCGCCCCCGTCCGTCGTCGCCATGAGCACGAGGTGCGGGCTCCCGAACAGCGTCGTGTTCCCGATGGCCCAGCCCTGCTCCGGTGAGACGAACGCGAGCGCCTCGGGTACCCCGAGACCGGTCACGGCGACCGGAGCGGCCGCCACGCCCCCGTTCGCCCGGTAGACACCGACGCTCGCCGTCCCGTCCCGGCCCTCGGCCGCCGTGAAGCCCGTTGCGGCCGCAAGGGTTGGCGTGATCGGGGAGAGCTGGCCCGCGCTGCTCCCGGGGGCCCGGCTGGCGGCCACCGGCCCGAGCATCGCCTGGGCCACCGGCGTCCACGAGGTCCCGTCCGACGAGGCGTAGATCGCCCACGGCTCTGTCCCGGCTGCCGCCTCGCGTGAGTTGACGACTGCCCAGGCGCCGGTCGCCCCCGCGCAGGAGAGCTCGATGACCGCAGGGTCGTTGCCCCCGGTGGACAGGCCGGCCGGGTTGGCCACGACGGACCAACTGGCCCCGCCGTCGGCCGTCCGCCAGATCCGGCCCTCGGTGCTCGCGAAACCGATGGTGCCGTCGCTCGTGCATGCGCTCTGGATGCCTGACGGGGCTCCCTGGACGGCCTGCCAGGTCCGGCCACCGTCGGTTGTCGCCACCAGGGTCGCGCTGGCGGGACCGTGCGCGAAGGGGTAGCCCGGGCCGGCGGCGCCACCGAGGGGGAGCCCGCTTCCCGCGAGGCCCCAGCCGGCGGTGGGCGAGAAGAAGTGGACGGCGTCGATACGGGCCGTGCCACCGCTCCCGAGGTCCACCCAGCAGCGACCGCCGTCGGTCGTCGCGAGGAGCCCCGCCCCCGAAGGGATCCAGCCGTCCGTTGCCGAGACGAAGTCGAGCTGGCCGAGGGCGGTCGCCGTCCGCAGCTCCACCCTCCAGACCGACCCGGCGTCCGTGGTGGCGAGCAGCTCACCTCCACCGGCAGCAAAACCGGTCTCGGGTGAGACGAACTGGATGGAAGCCGAGGCAGAAGCGCCCGCCCCGGCGGCGCCGGTCCCACTCGCGAGGCATGCTGCCGTGGCGGCCCGGCCCCCTGCCGGCGTCGTGGTCGTGGTCGTCGGTGGCGCTGCCGTCGTGGTCGTGGTCGTGGTCGTGCTCGCCGTCCCGGAGCCCGCGGCGGTGGTCGCACTGCCCCCCGGCGGCGACTCGCGCTGCGTCGGCGCAGTCGCGGCCGAGGAGCATGCCGTCAGCAACAGCGCACCCAGTCCGAGCGTGACCGCACCCGCGGTCTTCCGACGCCATGGGCGAGCGCGGGGCTCGCGCAGACCCGCCCCGGGGACGAGGCCCCCTCCCCCACTCCTCGAGTCCACGGGGCGAGCCGATCCGCCGAAACCCTCCATCATCACCAGCTCCTCCCGCCCGACCCGTCGGCCCGGCAACGCTCGCCGACCGGCGCCGGCCGGGGCTTCACATGGAGAGACCTACGACGGCACGGGCTGGTTCCGCTCCCGGGGGACCGAGGGGATCGGCACTCCTCGACCGCCGCGCTGGGCAAGTCTGGCCCGTTCACTCGACCGTCACGCTCTTCGCCAGGTTCCGCGGGCGGTCCACGTCGGTGCCGAGCGCGAGCGCTGCGTGGTACGCGAGCAGCTGGAGCGGGATCCCGAGCAGGATCGGGTCGAGCTCCGGCTCGTTCTTCGGGACGAGGATCGAGGTCTCCGCCAGCTCGGCGGGCAGGCGGCGGTGCGCGACAGCGAGCACGGGACCGGAGCGGGCGCGGATCTCGGCGAGCGTGGAGCAGTTCTTCTCGAAGAGCTCGTCGTCGGGGACCACCGCCACGGTTGGCAGCTCGGGTCCGACCAGCGCCAGCGGGCCGTGCTTGAGCTCTGACGCGGGATACGCCTCCGCATGACGGTAGGACACCTCCTTCAGCTTCTGGGCCCCTTCGCGAGCGACGGGCCATCCCCGTCCACGGCCCACGTAGAACGAGCTCGATGCTGCGGCGAGCTGCGTCGCCGCAGCATCGATCAGGTCCTCACCCCCGAGCACCGTCGTGATCTGCCCGGGCAGCGCCCGGAGCCCGTCCACCAGGCGAGCCCCGTCGGCGGGCGAGAGGTCCCGGATCCGCCCGAGGTAGAGCCCGAGGAGGGCGAAGACGACAGCCGTGGAGGTGAACGTCTTCGTCGAGGTCACCGACACCTCGGGGCCGGCGTGGAGGTAGATGCCACCGTCGCACTCCCGGGCGATCGAGCTGCCGACGGCGTTCACGACGCCCAGCACGAAGGCGCCGCGACGGCGGAGCTCCTGGACGGCGCGCAGGGTGTCGGCCGTCTCGCCGGACTGGCTGACCGCCACGTAGAGGGTGTCGGGATCGATGACCGGGTTGCGGTAGCGCCACTCCGACGCCGACTCCGCGTCCGCAGGGATACGCGCCAGCTCCTCGACGAGGCGCGCGCCGAGCTCCCCTGCGTAGTATGCAGAGCCGCAACCGAGGATCCGCACCCTCCGGAAAGAGCGGATCTGGCGGGCGTCGAGCTCGAGCCCGCCGAGGTGCGCCGTCGAGAACCGATCGTCGAGCCGGCCCGAGAGCGTCCGCGCGACCGTCTCCGGCTGGTCGTGGATCTCTCGCTGCATGAAGTGCGTGTAGCCACCGAGCTCGTAGGCCTCGGTGCTGAGCCCCTCGAGCGCGCTCGGCCGCTTCGAGGTCTCCCGGGCGTCGAGGGTGAAGGTGCGGTACCCCCGCGCCTCGAGCACGGCGAGCTCGCCGTCGTCGAGGTGGACGACCTGGCGGGTGTGACGAACCAGCGCCGCAGGATCCGAGGCGGCGAACATCTCCCGGTCTCCCAGACCGAGCACGACCGGGCTCCCGTTCGCCGCCACCACGACCTGACCGGGCGCCTCGCGGTCTACGACGGCGAGACCGTACGCCCCGGTGACCTGGGAGAGCGCGAGGCGGACAGCCTCGGCGAGCGACGGGGCGTCCGCACGCGCGATCAGGTGCGCGAGCACCTCGGAGTCCGTCTCGGAGGCGAAACAGACTCCCTCCGCCTCGAGCTTCGCGCGGAGCTCGGCCGCGTTCTCCACGATCCCGTTGTGCACGATCGCGTAGCGCCCGGTCGCGTCGGTGTGCGGGTGGGCATTCGCCTTGCTCGGCACCCCGTGGGTGGCCCAACGCGTGTGGGCAACCCCCGTTCGCCCCGGGAAGCGGCTCGGCACGCTCGCCGCAAGGGCGCGCACGCGCCCCGCGTCCTTGTGGACGCGCAGCCCGCCGTTGCCGACCACCGCGAGACCGGCCGAGTCGTATCCCCGGTACTCGAGGCGCGCCAGGCCCTCGAGCAGCAACGGCGCCGCGTCACGCGGCCCGACGTAGGCGACGATCCCACACATGAGTTCCTCCTCTGTCGCGCTCGCTCAGCCGTAGACGATCCGGCGGAGCTGGCGCTCGGTGTACACGGGCGGTGTGACACAGCGCCGGGCGAGCTCGGCGGCCACGACCGGGAAGATCTGCGCGTTGGAGCGTCCCTCACGGCGGAGCTCTCCGTGGCGCCGGCGGACGAACGTCTCAGCCGTCTCCGAGAAGTAGGCCCGTACCTCCTCGATCATGGCCCAGCACTCGGCGGCACTCGCCCCGCTCCGCCGTCGCAGGTGTGCCACGAGGTCGGCGAAGGGAGCATCCTCTCCGGAGCCCGCGCTCGCGCCGCCGGCCGGGGCCTGCGTCCGTCCGTGCGTCACAGCACCCTCGTCGACGGCCGGCGCGCTCACGAACCCTCATCCTGGCGCACTCGCCGCCGCCGCGCAACTTCGAGGGCGACAAAGCGGGATCCGGTGCCCGATTTCGGGCACGAATGGGACTCTTCAGCGCCACGTCGCGAGAGCCCGTCGAGGCCCTACTCGACCAGCCCGGGCAGGCCGGGGTGGCAGGGCGGCGTGAGCTCGGCAAGCCTGCGGCGTGCGACCCGGGCCAGTGCTGCGAGCTGACGACGCTCGCGCGCCCGGAACGGATGCCCTGCCCGCCCGAGCACCAGCGCCAGACCGCTCCCGTCGAGACTCGCCCACGCGAGGTCGTCGGGCCCGCGCTCCCCGGCAGCCAGCCGCTCGGACGCGCGCGCACCGAGCAGGAATGCGCTCAACCAGCCTCCCGAGGGGACGTCTCCCCACCCGAGGCGAGCCTGGTTCTCGTCCGGGTGGGCGACGGCGACCCAAGAGGCCGAGAAGTCGCGCCCCGACCGATCGACCAGCGCTCCCAACAGGGCTCCCACGCCGTCCTGCTCGACGAGCAGTGCGGCGGTCTCGAGCGCGTCGACGCGCGGATCGGGCGCTGCCGAGTCGAGGACCACGACGTCCTCGACGTCGACCCCGTCGACCTGGCGGATCTCGTTGACCAGCAGGTCGACGAGCGCGACATCCTCGAGCTCGACGGTGAGCTCGTCGATGGCGCGTCCGGCCCCGCGCTCCAGGATGTCGATCCCGGTGAGGTCCCCTCGGACCGCGCCGATCCGGCTCGCCACGGCCCCGAGCGCTCCCGGTCGGTCGGGCAGCCACACCCGTACCAGGAGCGCGACCACCGACGGGAGTGTAGGGCGTTCACCGACCGGCGCCCAGCCCGCCGGTGGTCATCCCGCCGGTGGTC
>JAJYWE010000008.1:61300-63246 GCA_021791675.1 Actinomycetes bacterium
TCCCGCCGGTGGTCGTCCCGCCGGCGCGAGCATCCCGCTCACCGGAACGGGATGCTCGCTCCCGGACGACGTAGCGGTCCACGTAGGTCTGGCCGGACAAGGCGGCGATCTCGAACATGATCGCGTCCGTCGCCTGGCGCAGCACGCGGGGGTCGCTCGGGTCTGCGTGGCGGTCGAGCGGGATCGGCGCCGAGAACCGCACCCGCACCCCGACGAACGGCCGCGGCACCAACGAGCCGATCGGCAGTGCCTGCGCCGTCCCGACCATTCCGACCGCGACCACGGGAACGTCGAGCTCGAGCGCGAGGCGCGCCACGCCGGTGTGGCCCCGGTAGAGACACCCGTCCGGGGAACGCGTCCCCTCCGGGTAGATCCCGAAGGCTCCCCCCGCAGCGAGGACCCGGCGCGCCGCATCGAGCGCCGCAGCAGAGGCGGCACCCCCCGAGCGGTCGATCGGGATCTGGCCGGTCGCCCGGAAGAACCACGCAGTCCGCCGCCGCTCGAAGTACTCGGCCTTCGCGACGAACGTCACCCGCCGGCGAAGCACCAGGGGGAGGAAGATGGAGTCGGCGAACGAGATGTGGTTGCTCGCCAGGATGACCGGCCCACGGGGCGGCACGTGGCCGGTCCCTTCTGCCCGCACGTCGAAGAAGAGCCGGAGCAGGGGGCCGAGGATCGCCTTCAGCACCCAGTAGGCCACGCTCGATCGTAGCGAACAGCGAGCCTCAGAGCAGGGTGAGCGCCCGGCGGAGGTTGCGCACAGCCTGGCCGATCCGTTGCTCGTTCTCGATGAGCGCGAAGCGGACGAAGCCGTCGCCGCCGGGGCCGAACCCCTCCCCAGGGGAGGTCGCCACCTGCGCCTCCGACACGAGGAACTTCGCGAACTCGAGCGAGCCCATCGCGGCGTAGGGCGGCGGGATCGGCGCCCAGGCGAACATCGTCGCCTTCGGTCGAGGGATGTGCCACCCGATCCGCTCGAGGCCGTCGCAGAGGGCATCGCGCCGCCCTTGGTAGACCTCGTTCACCTGCTTCGGGTAGTCCGCTGCCTCGTTCATCGCGACGGTGGCGGCGATCTGGATCGGCTGGAAGGCGCCGTAGTCGAGGTAGCTCTTGAGCTTCGCGAGACCCGCCACGATCTCGGCGTTCCCGACCAGGAAGGCCACCCGCCAACCCGCCATGGAGAACGACTTGGTGAGCGAGTAGAGCTCGACGGCCACGTCCTTGGCGCCGGGCACCTGCAGGATCGACGGGGGCGAGTAGCCGTCGAAGGCGAGGTCCGCGTACGCGAGGTCATGGACCAGGACCACGCCCCGCGCCGCAGCGAAGGCCACGACGCGCTCCATCCACTCGAGGTCCACGCAGGTCGTCGTCGGGTTGTGGGGGAACGACAGCACGATCACCCGCGGCTTCGGCCAGGTCGCCTCCCACGTCTCGGCGAGGTCGGCGAAGAACGCGTCCCCAGCGGGCTGGCCGGCGTCGCCTGGTGCCAGCGGCGCCAGGCGAACCTGGCGCACGTCGGCGCCGGCGAAGAGCGGGGCGTAGATGTGGATCGGGTAGGAAGGCGAGGGAACGAGTGCCGTGTCTCCCGGCCCGAGTAGGACCCACATCAGGTGCGAGAGCCCCTCCTTCGCCCCGATTGTCATCAGGACCTCGGTGTCCGGGTCGAGCTGGACCCCGAAGCGGCGCTCGTAGAGATCGGCGAGGGCGACCCGGAGGTTCGGGATGCCGCGGCTCGACGAGTAGCGGTGGTTGCGGGGGTTGCGCGCCGCCTCACAGAGCTTGTCGACCGCAACGGGCGGGGACGGGAGATCGGGGTTCCCGAAGCCGAGGTCGACGACGTCCTCCCCCCGCCGGCGCGCCTCCAGCTTGAGCTCGTTGATGGTTGCGAACACATAGGGCGGCAGCCCGACGACGCGGCGGAGCTCCATCGCCGTTCACGCTAGGGG
>JAJYWE010000008.1:63346-70633 GCA_021791675.1 Actinomycetes bacterium
GTACCTCGGGGCGGTGCCACGACGGGAGCAGCCGAGCGGCGAGGGCTTCCCGCAGGGGAGCGAGGAGCACCTCGCCCGCCCCGATCGGCCCTCCCCCCAACACCACCAGTTCGGGGTCGGTCACCAGCACGAGGTTGGCGAGCCCGATCGCGACCTGCTCGGCGAACGCTCGCAGGACGAGCATCGCTCCGTGGTCACCGCCGGCGGCGGCCTCCGTCACGTGCTCGCCCCGCACCGCCCCGCCCGGCTCCGCCCTGGTCGCCAGGCCCGGGGCGGCACCCTCGGCGACCGCGCGACCGGCGAGCAAGCCGAGCGCCGTCCCCGACGCCAACGTCTCCCAACAGCCCCGCTGTCCGCAGCTGCACTCGAGCCCGTCCCGGTCCACGACCATGTGACCGATCTCGCCGGCGAAGCCGTGCGCACCACGACGGACCGCGCCGTCCACGACCAGCGCCCCGCCGATCCCCGTGCCGAGGGTGACGACGAGCACGTCGCGCGCCCCCCGCGCCGCTCCCGCTCCGAGCTCCGCGACCGCAGCGGCGGTTGCGTCGTTGTCGACGACCAGTCGCCGCCCGGGCAGGAGCGCTGCGAGCGCAGGCAGGACGGCCAGGTTCGCGACGCCCTCGAGGTGCGGAGCGCTCGAGAGCGTCCCGTCGGGCCCGACCAGGCCCGGGAGGCCGAAGCCGACGGGCATCGGGTCCCCGCTCGAGGAGTCCGGGTCCGGGTCCGCGGCCTCGAGCTCCCCGACCAGGGCGGCAAAGGTCGCGAAGAGCGCCGGCGCGCGTAGCGGGGTCTCGACGCGCCGCTCCGCGAGGACCGCGCCGCTCCCGTCGAGCAGCACGGCGTGCAACTTCGTGCCGCCCGCATCGATCCCGATCGCTCGCCGGGTCGGGCGAGCTCGGACGGTCCGGCTCAGCGCTGCTCCGACTCCACCCAGACCTTCAGCTCCTCGAGAGCGGTGTGGGTGATCCGGCCCTCGGCCCGGCGCTTGACGAACCCCGGGAGGGGGACCTGGAGCTCGACGAACAGGTCGTAGCGGGCGTCGGTCTCTCCCTCCGAGGTCCGCTCGAAGGCATACGAGCCATCCATCCTCGTGGTGAGGTCGCCCTCGGACTGCACCCAGCTGAGGGAGGCGGGCGCTGCGCCGTAGTCGTAGCGGAGCGTGTAGCTCGTGCTCCGCCCGAACGCCGCAGCACGAAACCGGATCGACGTGCCTCGACCCTCTGCGTCGCGTTCGAGCACCTCGACCTCCTTGATGTCCGCCGCCCACTCCGGATAACGCTCGAAGTCGACGACGGCCGCAAAACATCGCTCGGGGGCGGCACGGATGACCAGTCGCTCGGCGGCGTGTTCCGCCACGGGGGATCCTCCTCGGGGTATTCGTCGGGGTGTTCGTCGGGCTCGTCGTCGACCTCGGGCTCGTCGTCGACCTCGGGCTCGGCGGCTCGGCCGCGTCACCCTAGCAAGCCGCGCCCCCTCCCGACCATGCCGTCGTGCCGAGCGCTGCCGCAAGGAGGTGGGCGAGGCGATCGTAGGAGAAGCGCTCGACGGCACGCCGGCGAGCTGCCGCTCCGAGCTCGCGGCGGTGGTCGGGGTCCTCGAGCAGGCCCGCGATCGCCTCCGCAACGGCGCGCGGTGAGCGCGGGTCGACGACCAGCCCGGTCTCCCCATCCTCGACCGCTTCCGCCGCCCCGCCGCTGCGCCCCGCGACCTGTGGGACACCGGCTGCAGCCGCCTCAAGGAAGACGATCCCGAAGCCCTCCTGCTCGAGCCCGCCCCAGCGGCTCCGGCACGGCAGGGCGAAGACGTCTGCGGCTCCGTAGAGCAGCGGGAGATCCTGCTCCCGAACGGAACCGAGCAGCCGCACGCGCGCACCGGATGCAGCCGCCAGACCGTCCAACCGCTCGCGGTCCCTCCCCGCGCCGGCGACGAGCAGGGTTCCCCGGCGGGGGCCGAGACGGGCCATCGCGCGGATGAGGACGTCCATGCCCTTGCGCGGCACGAGACGGCTCACCGAGAGCACCACCGGAGCCTCCTCCCCGACGCCGAAGTGCTGCCGCGCGAGGGCGCGCTCCCCCGGGGAGAGGGGCCGGAACCGCCCAACATCGACGCCAGGCGGGATCACCGCAACCGAGGGGAGCGCTCCCCGGGCGGTGCGCGCCGCCTCGGACGCCACCCATGCGCCTGCGGCTACGACCGAGGTCGCCGAGGCAAGCACATGCGCAAGAGCGTGGCGGCTGAGGGGAAGCCGACCGGGCACGCTCACCTCGGCCCCGTGGAGGACCACGGTGTAGGGAAACCCGAGCGATGGCCCGAGCGCGCCCACAGGCAACGCCGGGTCGAGCACGACCCGGGTCGCGCCGATCTCCGCGGCGAGGCGGCGAACCCGCTCGGCCAGCGGAACGGTGGGGAGGAGCACCCGGCCGGGTACGCGATCCACGCGGAACGGCTGCGCGCGGTCGAAGGCCTCCGAACCCGGGAACGAGGTGGTGAGCACGGCGAAGTCGTCCGGATCGAGGCGGCGCCACAGCTCGTGGAGGTAGGACTGGATCCCACCGATCTTCGGCGGGAAGTCGTTCGTGACCAGGAGGTGCTTCATCCCGCGTGGGAGTCGGACAGTGCATGGGGGTCGGACGGTGCGTGGGGGTCGGACCGGGCGTGGTGTGGCCGGCGCAACCCGGCGGCCCGCAACCGTCTGACGAGCTCCCTCGCACCGACCGGCACGGCACCGAGCTCGAGCGCCCGCGCTCGCCCCTCTGTCGGGACGTCGTAGTGATCACCCTGGAAGGCCCGCCGCGGGATGCCGAGACGGGCGGCGAAGTCGTGGAGCTCGTCGAGGTCGGCGTCCGAGACCAAGTGCGCCCAGCGCCGGCCCCGCCACGGCCAGATCGCCTCGTCGACCAGGATCACCCTGCGGCGCCCGATGGGTACGGGCCCGACCCTCCGGCCATCCCCCACCAACGCTCGCGAGCCGAGAAGAGGTAGCGCTCGCTCAGTACGTTGAGTGTGCGCCGGGCGACGTCGAAACGGTCGGCGATACCCACCGCGACCTCGAGTGAGCTCGGTCGGGGCGGCTGCACCGCGCGCCACGCCGCGCGGTACCACTGCGGCCCGAGCGTCTCGAGCAGCGCCACCGCCGGGGGTACCGCGAGGCCGGGTGGGAGTCCCGAACCGCTCCCCACGGCCACACCAGCGCGCGCGGGAAGTGTGCGGAGGAGCCGCCCCTCTGCGTGCGGCCCGAGCCCACCCGCGGTGTGGTCGGGGAACACGCCGGTGAGGAACAGGGCGACGTCACCGAGCCGGCGGTAGAGGCCCGGGCGCTCCGGCACCGGCACGACCTCGAGCAGGCTTGCAAGGCGTACCGGATCGAGCTCGTTGAACCGTTGCCGACGCAGCCCACGCCTCGTCCGTAACACGACGCTCCCGCTCGCGAGGGTGGTGAACGACGCGAGGAGGGACGCGAGGAAGAACCGCCGCTCGGGAGCTTCCAACAGCTCGACCAGGTCCGCCGGACCGAGCACAGGCACCCGCCGACGCGGTCCGACCCACTCGGGGACCGACGGGGCCGCGGCGAGGTCTCGCGCACCCGCCTCGACCACCGCGGCGAAGACCAGGAAGGGCGAGGTGGGGGCCAGTGCGACACCCCCGGCCTGGTGTCCCTCGCCGACGCCAACGGCGAGCAGGCCGTCGACGACCTCGGCGCGCGCGAGCACGTCGACGAGCAGTGCGGGATCCCTTCGGAGCTCGGCCGGATCCACCGCCGCCAGGCGGGCCAGCTCGGCCAGGTCTTCCCGACTGAGGTGCTCACCGTAGGCGACACCGAGCCACGGGGGGTTGCGCGAAGCTTCGCCCCTGCCTCGGGACAGCTCAGCCATCGACGTGGGTGCGGCCAGCAGGGTCGCCCTGTACGCGCGGAGATTCGACCACACCGGGAAGTTACCAGGGCCTGCTCGAAGGCCGTGGGGCGACGGCTCGACCGCGGTGGGCTGGTGGCCCGAGCCGCGTCGCCTCGGCGCGCTAGCGTTGGGCGTGCTCTCCGCCTTCGTCCTCGTCAGCGCCGAACCCGCTCGCATCGCCACGCTCGCGGAGGAGCTTGCAGACACCGACGGGGTTGCGGAGGTCTACTCGGTCGCCGGCGAGGGGACTGATCTCGTTGCCGTCGTGCGGGTCCGCCACCACGAGGAGCTCGCAGAGGTGGTGACCGGCCGGATCGGGCCGAAGCAAGGCATCCGCTCGACGCGAACCCTGATCGCGTTCCGGGCGTTCAGCCGGCGGGACCTCGAGGCGATCTGGGACCTCGGCCCCCTCGACTGATCTTCCGACCCCCCGGGTCGGGGACTGCCGCCCGGCGGAACGGCGCCCCGAGCGGAACGGCGTGCTGGGCACGGGGTGCGCCGCTCGGGCAGTTTCAGCAGTTCGCCGGTGGCGTCGCGCCGGGGCTGATCGGCGAGAGCTGGATCGACCAGATCGTGGCCGGGTCCAGCGCGGGGTCGAGGCTCCGGGCGACAGCGAGCACGTTGCGGTGGACCGCCGCCAGCACGAGCCGGCTCGTGAAGACCATCACCTCGCAGCTCGGCGCGCCGGCCGGCTCGGCTCGGGCGAGGACCAGATGGGCGTCCGGGGGGAGCTCGTCGAGCACCCAGTGCTCCGCCCCCGACACCGGCAGCGGCGGCTCCAGGTTCAGCACGTAGGAGAGCGCCCGGCCATAGACGAAACGCACCGAGGCGTAGGTGTCGAGGCCGTCGGAGTTCCGCGGCCAGAACCCGGTCCCGTTCGGGACGAGCGGGTCGGGCGTGTGGTTCGCGTACCACTGGGCCTTGGTAGCCCCCCAGCCGACGAGCGGCGGCGCCGCCGGCACGATGGTCGTGGACGTGGTCGGCAATCCCCCGCCCGACGAGCCCGAGCCGCCCGAGCTGGAGGAGCCCCCCGAGGGGGACGACCCCGCCGTCGCAGGCGCCGACGCAGACGTCGTCTCGCCCCCGGCATCCTTCCCGCTCGATGCCTTCCCAGCCGAGCGGGCGGGCGAGTTCGACGCCCGCGCCCCGACGGCCGCCGGAGCGCTCGTCGTGCAGGCGGCAGCGAGGACGCCGAGCGCGCCGACCAGCAAGCCGGCGAGCGTCGCGCGTCTCCTCCGCCTAGCCGCCACGCGCAGCCTCCTCGCCGGCCGCCCGGGAGGTCGAGATCAGCGCGTCCAGCGCCGCGGCAGCGCGCCCCTCGTCGAGCACCCGCGCCGCCATGCCCACCCCGCTCACGAGATCCTCCACGGCGCCCCCGACCACCAGCCCGGCCGCCGCGTTCAACACGACGATGTCACGTGCCGGCCCCGACGCGCCCCCGAGCACCGCTCGGGCGATCGCGGCGTTCTCCTCCGGACCACCGCCCTCGAGGTCTGCGAGCGTGGCTCGCGCGAGCCCGAGCTCGCCCGCGTCCACCCTCACGGCCCTGCTGGCGCCACCCTCGTCGACCAGCTCCAGCATCGTCGACGGCCCGGTCGTCGACAGCTCGTCGAGGCCGTCGTCACCGAAGCAGACGATGGCATGCGTCGCACCGTTCGCGCGGAGCACGCCGAGCATCTTCGGCGCCATGTCCGCGTCTGCCACCCCCACGACCTGGCGGCGGGCGCGAGCAGGATTTGCGAGCGGGCCGAGGAAGTTGAAGACCGTCGCAACGCCGAGCTCCCGTCGGACCGGAGCGGCGAAACGCATGGCGGGGTGGAACCGCGGCGCGAAGCAGAACCCGATCCCGGCGTCCTCGATGCAGCGGGCAACGCCGGCCGGCCCGAGGTCGATCACCACGCCGAGCGCCTCGAGCAGGTCCGCAGAACCAGCTCGCGACGAAGCAGCCCGGCCGCCATGCTTGCAGACGGGCACGCCGGCACCCGCGACCACGAACGCGGCGAGCGTAGAGACGTTGATGGTCCGGCGCCGGTCTCCTCCCGTGCCGCAGGTGTCGACCACCCGGGCAGCGAGATCGCCGGGCAACGGCAACGCTTCGGCGAAGGCGAGCATCGAGCGCACGAGGCCGGTCATCTCCTCGACGGTCTCGCCCTTCACCCGGAGCGCCGTCACGAAGGCCGCGAGCTGTGCAGGCGAGGCCTCCCCGGCGAGAACCTCCCCGAGGACGAGCTCCGCCTCGTCAGCGGAGAGGTCGCCCCCTCCGATCAGCCGACCGAGCACTCCCGGCCAGCCCCCCACGTCGCCGAGGCTCAGTCCCACCCGCGCCTCAGTCCCACCACAGGTGCTGGTCGAGGATGCCCCTGCCGATCAGCGAGAGCTGGACCTGCGAGGTGCCCTCCACGATCGTGAGCTGTCGAGCGTCCCGATACCAGAGCTCGGTCGGATGGTCCTTCATGTAGCCCGCCGCGCCGAGGAGCTGCACTGCGAGCCCCGAGGCACGCACCGCGAGCTCGGTCGCGAAGTACTTGGCCATCGACAGGTAGGGCACCCACTCCTTGGTGAACTTGCCCTGGTCCGCGAGCCAAGCCGCCCGGTAGGTGAGCAGGCGAGCCGCTTCGATGTCCACGCCGACCTTGGCGATCTCCCACTGGATGCCCTGGAAGTCGGCGATGGTGTGGCCGAAGGCGGGCCGTGCCTTCACGTACTCGGTCGCGTACATGAGCGCCGCCTCCGCCAACCCGAGCCCCCGAGCCGCCACGACCGGGCGCATCGCGTTCAGGCCGAGCATCGCGAGCCGGAAGCCGCCCACCTCGCCGATCACGTTCGCCGGCGGGACCCGCACGTCGTCGAGCGTGAGCTCGCCGGTGTCGACCCCACGGACGCCCATCTTGTCGTCGGTGCGGGCGACGGCGACGCCCGGCCAGTCCCGCTCGACGATGAACGCGGAGATCGAGTCGTGCCGGCGGGAGTCGACGTCACCGGTCTTGGCGAAGATCGTGTACCAGTCCGCCTGGACGACCCCCGACATCCAGCACTTCCTGCCGTTCAGCACCCAACCGCCCGGACGCTCGGGATCGGGCACCGCCTTGGTCCGCATCCCCATCACGTCGCTCCCGGCCTGCGGCTCGGAGAGGCCGAACGCCGCCCGCTGGCGTCCCGCCGCGACGCCTGGGAGGTAGCGGTGCTTCTGCTCCTCACTGCCGGCGATCAGGACCGGGCCCGTCGGGAGGCGGGTGAGTAGGAGCATCAACGCCGCAGTGTTGGATGCCTTCGCGACCTCCTCGATCGCGACGGTGAGGCCGAGGATCCCCGCCCCTGAACCGCCGTAGGCCTCGGGGATGCACAGCCCGAGCAGCCCGGCATCGCGGAAGAGCTCGAAGAGGTCTTCCGG
>JAJYWE010000135.1 GCA_021791675.1 Actinomycetes bacterium
CCGGCGGAGGTCGCCGCCGTCGTGCCCACGCTCGGCCACCTCTACGACGAGCCGTTCGCGGACGCCTCCCAGCTCCCGACGCACCTCGTCTCCGCGCTCGCACGGCGCCACGTCACGGTCGCGCTCTCGGGCGACGGCGGCGACGAGCTCTTCGGTGGCTACAACCGCCATCGCTACGGCCCGTCGGTCTGGGCGTCGGCCTCGCGGCTGCCCGCCGTGCTGCGGTGGCTCGCTGCGCACGGGCTGTCGGCGCTCCCGCCCCAGGCACTCGACCGGCTCGCTGCCGGTCTCGAGGGCCACCTCCCCGGGGTGCGCGCCGGGGGCCTCCTCCCGCGCAACCCCGGCACCAAGCTCGCCAAGCTGGCCCGCGTGCTCGACGCCGAGAGCCCCGACGAGCTCTACCGGCGCCTGGTGGAGCGCCCGGGGCCGGGTGGCCCGGGGCCGTGGCGCCGGGATCCGGGGGGGCGAGGGCTGGGCGGCTCGGGCTCGGGCTCGGAGGGCCTAGGCCTAGGCCTGGGCCGCCCGACGGCCCCCGGTGTGGGCGGGGCCCTCCCGGCGCCCGAGCTCGAGAGCCTGGCCGAGCGGATGATGCTCGCCGACCTGCTCGGGTACCTCCCCGACGACATCCTCACCAAGGTCGACCGGGCGAGCATGGGGGTCTCGCTCGAGGTTCGGGCGCCGTTCCTCGACTCGGCGGTCGCGGAGCTGGCGTGGCGGCTCCCGCCAGGGGAGAAGGTCGCGGGGCGCCAGGGCAAGGTCGTGCTCCGCCGGGTGCTGGCGCGCCACGTCCCGGCTTCGCTCACGGAGCGGCCGAAGATGGGGTTCGGCGTGCCGCTCGGTGACTGGTTTCGCGGACCGTTGCGGGGGTGGGCGGAGGAGGTCCTCTCCGAGAGCCCTGGCTGGGAGGACGTCGTTGCGGCCGCTGGCGGGGCCGCTCCGAGCCAGGCGGCGATCGAGGCGTCCTGGGCGCGCCAGCGCGCCGGGCGGGCGGACCACACCGCCGAGCTGTGGGACGTGCTGGTGTTGCGGTCGTGGCTCGCCGGGGGCGGGGCCTGAGCCGCTCCGTCGTTCAGCAGGAACGGGTGGGGCGTCGGGCGGCGACGAGCCCCGTGTAGAGGCGTTCGAGGCGCCTGGCGGCGATCTCGATGTCGAACTGCGCGCCGGTCCCTGCGGCGGCGACCGCCATCGCCCGGCGGGTGTCCGGGTCCAGGACGAGCGATCGCAGTGCGGCCGCGAGCGCGCCTGGGTCACCCGGCGCCACCAGGCTTCCCTCCACGCCCTCTCGGACCTGCGCAGGGACGTCGCCCACCCGGGTGCTCACGACGGGGACCCCTGCCGCGAGGGCCTCCATCACGGCGACGGGCGAGCTCTCGTGGTAGGAGGCGAGCACGACGAGATCGGCGGCCGCGAGCAGGCGCGGGACGTCGTCGCGGAACCCGAGGAAGCGAAAGCGATCGCCGAGGCCGAGCTCGTCCCGCTCCCGGGCGAGCGTCGCGGCGAGTGGGCCGTCGCCCGCCGCGGCGAAGCGCACCGGGAGGCCCTCCGCGACGAGGCTGGCGGCGGCAGGGAGGAGCACGTCGTAGCCCTTCTCCGCGCGGAGGTTCGCGAGCGAGAGCACGAGCATCTCGTCGTCGCCGACGCCGAGCTCGGCGCGGATGGCAGACCGGGCGGCCGGTTCGTCGGGTGCGGGGCCGTGGCCCGGGGCGGGTGCTCGGTCGGGATCTCGGCCCGAGTCGGAGCCTGGCCGGGCCTTTCGGATCCCGTGCGGGAGGATCTCGGTGTGACGTCGGAGCTGGCGCGGGAGCGCCGCCCACGCCGAGGTTGCCACCACGAGCGAGGCGTCGTCGAGGTGCGCGGTCAGTCGTTCACCGGCGCGGAGCAGGGGGTGCGTGGCTGTCCAGAGGTTGTGCCGGGTGTGCACCACGACCGGCCGGCGTGGTCCCGGGAGCGAGCGGGCGACCAGGCGCCCGAGCACCGCCGGGTAGGGGAGGTGGAGGTGGAGCACGTCGGCCTCCTCGGTCGTGAGGAGACGGCGGAGCGCAACCGTCCAGGCGAGGTCGACGTCGCTCCGGGCGCCCAGCTCGTGGACGGGGATGCCCTCGGCCTCGAAGGCGGGGACGAGTGCCCGGTGCGCCGCCAGGATGCCCGCCACCGACGGCGTGACGCGCGAGCGATCTGCGACCGTGCACAGGTCGAGCACGAGACGCTCCGCGCCCCCGGCGTCGAGCCCCTTGAGCAGGTGGAGGACCCGGGCCGGTCGTTCTTTCCTCACGGGTCGGCGGGCGACGGGCCGGCGGAGGTCGCGGTCCGTGCCGCCCAGAGCGCTTCGATCGCCTCGACGGCGGGCTCGACGCCGGCGTGGGTCAGGCGGTAGGCGGGCGCCGTGCGCGCCACCTCGGCCAGCGCCTCGAGGCCCTCTGCCCCGAAGCGGGCGAGGTTGAAGCAGTTGGTGACGAGCTCGAGCAGCGCGAGTGCGGGTCGGAGGGGGGTCGCAACCCAACCGTCGCCGCTGCGGACGCCGGCGGCCGCGCCCGGCGGGGTCGGCTCCGGCGCTGCAGGGGGGGTCGGGCCCGGCGGGGTCGGTTCGAGCGTTGCCGGCGCGGTCGGGGGTGGCTCGGGGGCGTAGCGCGGGAAGACGACGAGCGCAACCGGGAGGCCAGCGCCGGGGGGCACCACGCTGCCGGGGCGGTCGGGCTGCACCGGGTCGTCAAGGGACGTCGCACCTGGCGCGGCGCCCGCCGGGGCGCCGGCTGGAAGCGCTTCTCCCCCTGCTGCCAGCCGAGCCGGTGGGAAGTGGGCCTCGGCGAGACCGAGCGCCTGTAGGTCCGGCGGCAGCAGGGCGTCGATCCCTCCGAGAGCCGCGCAGGCGCCGCGGTCGAGACAGATCGGGCGGGGGAAGCCCTCGGCGAGGACCCACGTGCCCGGCGACGAACGGGCGGCGTCTGCGAGCACGAGCGCCCCTTCGTCCGAGCCGTACGTCCAACCCCGCTGCACGAGGGCGGCGACGAGCGTGCTCTTGCCCGAGCCCGAGGGCGCGGGGAGGAGGAGCGCCTCGCCGTTGCGGTAGAGGACGCCGGCATGGAGGGCGACGCTGTCGAGCTCGGAGAGGGCATCGGCACCGAGCTGCCAGACGAGCTCGTGTGCCGCCCGGGCCAGGTCGGGTGTCTCGAGGCGCACCACGCCGTCCCGCTCGAAGGCCCACCCGCCACCCCCTGCGCCCCTCGGTGTCTGCGTGAGACGGTAGGTGTGGACCGGCACTCCGCTC
>JAJYWE010000049.1:0-5806 GCA_021791675.1 Actinomycetes bacterium
GGGTGGGCAAGGAGGGCTTCGCGCGGGCTGGACGAGGATGGAGGCAAGGCGTGGAAACCGCCGCTGTGCCCGCCGGACAGGCGATCTGCCTCTCCGGGGTCCGGAAGCGCTTCGGGGCCGTCGAGGCCCTCCGGGGCATCGACCTCGCGGTGCACCCCGGTGAGATCGTCGCCTACCTCGGTCCGAACGGTGCCGGCAAGACCACGACCGTGGACCTGGTGCTCGGGCTCTCCCGCCCGAGCGCGGGGAGCGTCGAGGTCTTCGGGATGGCTCCCGAGCAGGCCGTCCGCAAGGGGCTCGTGGCCGCCGTGATGCAGAACGGCGGGCTCTTGAAGGACCTCACCGTGCTCGAGACCGTCCGCTATGTCGCGACGCTCTACCCCTACGGCGGAGGCGCCGAAGCGGCCCTCGAGCGCGCGGGCCTCGCGGGCATCGCCAACCGGATGGTGGGCAAGTGCTCGGGAGGCGAGCAGCAGCGGCTCCGCTTCGCGATGGCGCTCCTCGCCGACCCGGACCTGTTGGTCCTCGACGAGCCGACCCAGGCGATGGACGTGGAGGGCCGGCGCGACTTCTGGGCGGCGATCCGGCAGGACACGGCGAGCGGGCGCACGATCCTCTTCGCGACGCACTACCTCGACGAGGCGGACAGCTATGCGGACCGCGTGGTGCTGATCCGCCAGGGGGAGCTGGTTGCCGACGGGACGCCGGCACAGGTGAAGGCCCTCGCTGCGGGCCGGACGGTACGGGCGACACTTCCCGGGGCCGACGCGACGGCACTGCGCCGTGTGCCCGGCGTGGACGACGTGGAGATCCGGGGCGAGACGGTGCTCCTGCACTGCTCGGACAGCGATGCTGTCGCGCGCCATCTCCTCACCGAGACCGCCGCGCACGACCTCGAGGTGACGACACGCGCGCTCGAGGACGCGTTCCTCGCCCTCACGGCGGACGACCGGGTGGGGGTCAGCCGGTGAGCCGGGTGGAGGTCCGGGGATGAGGACGAGCGCCGCTAGCGATCCCCGGGGGTCGGTCCCATGAGTAGTGGTACACCCATCAGCGCCGCCGATCCGGGAGCGAAGCTCGCACGCCCGGCACCGCCGCTCGGCGGCTTCAACGCAACCGTCCTCCGGATCGAGGTCCGCCGGCTGCTCCGGAACCGGCGCACGATCATCTTCTCCGTCGTGACCCCGGTGCTGTTCTACCTGCTGTTCGGCTTCGGTCAGAGCTACGCGAGGGACCGGGTCGGGCGCGGCAACGTCTCGGCGTTCATCATGATCTCGATGGCGCTGTACGGCGCCGTGCTGGCGACCACGAGCGGAGGTGCGCGGGTTGCCGTCGAGCGGGTGCTCGGCTGGAGCCGGACGCTTCGGGTCACGCCGCTCTCCCCGAGCGCGTACGTCGCGGTGAAGATCGTCACGGCGATGGTCCTCGGGCTCGTCTCGGTCGTGGTCGTCTACGCGGTCGGGCTCGGGTCGCACAAGCCGTCGATGCCCGCGGGGATCTGGGTCGCCACGGGGGCGACCGTCTGGGTCGGCTCGGTGCTCTTCGCCGCATTCGGACTGTTCCTCGGTTACCTCCTCCCCTCCGAGAACGTCGCCCAGGTGAACGGGTTCATCATCATGCTCTTCTCCTTCGGGGGTGGCCTCTTCATCCCGCTGAGCGAGTTCTCGTCGACCATCCGTGCCATCGCGAAGTGGACGCCCCTCTACGGGCTCAACCAGCTCGTGCACGCTCCGCTCCTCGGCGGCGGCGTCGACTGGACGTGGGTGGCGAACCTCCTCGCCTGGCTGGTGATCTTCACGGCGGGCGCACTCTGGCGGTTCCGGCGGGACACCGCCCGGGTCTGACCGCCGGCAGGAAGGAGAACCCCGCGTGCGCGCGGGGAGCTGCGGGGCCTGGCGGCTAGCATCAGGCCCGCAGCGCAGGGAACCCGGTGCGAGTCCGGGGCTGTCCCGCAACTGTCACCGGGGAGTGAACCTCGAACGGGCCACGGCCGAGAGGCGGGAAGGCCGAGGGGAGCGACGAGCCGGGAGCCAGGAGACCTGCCTGCCGAGGGTACGGCGTGCGCGCCGGCTCGGGGAGGACGCGTGGACGTCAGACGGGTGCGGATGCGGCTCCGCAAGGAAGCAGGGCGGGAGCTCCCGGTGGTGCTCCTCGTCCTCCCGCGCCCAGCGCTCGCCATCTCCTCGGCGCCGCACGGCGGCGGGATCGGGATGCGCCGCTGGGTCCTCAACGCCCAGGTTGCGGGCTCGTACCTGCGACACGACCCCGACGAGCACCTGCGGAAGCTGGCCGTCGGTCTCGGACTCGCCGGGAGGGGCATCGGTATGTGCACGGCGGCGGACGTCCGCCAGCTGCACACCGGCGAGGACGGTGGGGTGAGTGTGCTCGCGACCGTCGGCCTCGGCCACGCGTGTCGGGCTGCAGCCCCGGTGAGTCCGGCCGAGGCCGGCGCAGCGCCACTCGTCGGGACGATCAACCTGCTCGTCGGCGTGCCGGCTCGGCTCTCGGAGGCAGCGCTGGTGAACCTGGTCGCCACGGTCACCGAGGCAAAGGCGCAGGCGCTCTGGGACCTCGGTCTGGATGCCACGGGCACGCCGACCGACGCCGTCTGCGTCCTCTGCCCGGCCGAGGGGCCGGCGGAGCGCTTCGGGGGACCGCGCTCGCCCTGGGGTGCTCCTGCGGCGCGGGCGGTCCACGCGGCCCTGATGGCCCCCGGCACCAACCCGAGCCCGGTGAGCCGGCGCCGGCGAGCCGCCAACGGTGAACCGTCGCCGGCCAGCCAGCCCCGATGAGCCGCCGCATCGTCCTCGTGCTCGGTGGCGCCCGCTCCGGGAAGTCCGCCTGGGCCGAGCGACGGGTCGCCGCTCGGTCGACGCCGGTGACCTACGTGGCCGCCGGTGCGCCCCCCGTGCCGCCGCCCAGCGGTAGCGACCCGGTTGCGGCGACGCCTGCTGGCACAACGCCGCGCGGGGGCGAGCCAGCCGGGGGGGACCCAGCCGGGGGGGACCCGGTCGGGGTCGGGCTCCCCGGCGCCGAGGCAGTCGTCGCGGAGGCGTCGTGGGCCGAGCGCGTCGCGGCGCACCGAGCCCGCCGCCCTGCGACGTGGGTCACGGTGGAGGTCACCGCTGGCGGAGACCTCGCCGGCGCGGTCGCCGGCGTCCCGGGGGACGTCCTGGTCGACGCACTCGGAGCCTGGCTGGCGGGATGCGCAGGTTTCGCATTCGACGGCCCGGCACTCGTCGAGGCGCTCGAGGCGGGAAGCGGCGAGGCAGTGGTCGTGAGCGAGGAAGTCGGGCTGGGCGTGCACCCCTACGCACCGGTCGGCCAGGCCTTCCGGGACGCCCTCGGACTGCTGAACGGGGTGGTGTCCGCTGCGGCCGCGGAGGCGGTCCTCGTCGTCGCCGGGCGGGCGCTCTCGCTCCCGGCACCGGACGCAGGCGCCCCGAGCGGGGGGGCGACGCCATGAGCCGCCAGCTCGAGGCCCTCCGCGGCGCAGTCGGGTTCCTCACGCCGCTCGGCGGCGCTGCCGCGCCGAGTGCCGCGAGCCTTGACGCGTTCCCGCTGGTCGGAGCTGGTATCGGCGCGTCAGTGGGGGCGGTCTGGGTGGCGAGCCGGCGAGTGCTCGGTCCCCTCGCATCTGCCGCAGTGACGGTGGCAGCGGACGCGCTCCTCACCGGCGCGCTCCACCTGGACGGCGTGGCGGACGCGGCGGACGGACTCCTCGCCCATCTGCCTCGCGAGCGACGCCTCGAGGTGATGGCGGAGCCTGCGATTGGCGCATTCGGCCAGGTGAGCCTGTCCGGCCTGCTCCTACTCCGCGCCGGGGCGCTCGCGGAGGCGGGCCCGTCCATCTGGCTCCCGGCCGCGCTCTGGAGCGCAAGTCGCGCGCTGATGGCGGTCGCGGCGGCCCGGATGCCCTACGCACGCCAGACCGGGCTCGCAACGGCCTTCCGGAGGGCCGAAGGCCGTGGCGGCGGCTGGTCGGGCAGCTGGGCTTCGCTCGTCGCCATCCCGCTGCTCACGCTGGCAGCCGGCCGGGGTGTCTCCGGCCGAGGGTCCGGGCCCGCTCCGTGCGGGGGGGCTGGGCGGGCCAGCCACGCCCACCCTGCGCTCCGGGGAGCAGCAGTCGTCCTGCCCGCAGTGGCGGCCGGCACGGGCGTGCTCGCGCTCGGACACCGCCAGCTGGGCGGCTTCACCGGGGACGTGCTCGGAGCGGCGGGCGTGGTCACCGAGACGGTCGGCCTCCTCGTCGCCGTCGCCCTCGGTGGCACCAACGGGCTGACCCAGACCCGGACGGGGTCTCCCGGATGAACCCGAGCGCCGGCGGGATCCCCCGTCGCGTCCAGGGGCACCCGCTCCGGGTGGGGGGCCGGCGATGACGCTGCGCAACCGGCTCCTCGGGGTCGCAGCCGGCGTCGCCCTCGACGCGGCGCTCGGAGAAGTTCCCGGGCCGCACCCGGTCGCCGGCTTCGGGCGGGTGATGCTCGCCGTGGAAGCGCGGCTCTGGCGCGACCAGCGCAGCGCGGGCGTGGGACATGCCGTAGTCGGGACGGGCCTCGGGTTGCTCGCGGGCGCGCTCGCACCGTCGGTCGCGGTCGCGGCCTGGGTGACCGTTGCTGCCCGAGGGCTCGACGAAGCTGCTCGGCGGGTGGAGGAAGCGCTCGTGGCGGGGGATCTCCCTCGTGCGCGGGCTGCGCTCCCGAGTCTCGTCGGCCGAGACCCGTCGGCACTCGACGAGAAGGAGATCGCGCGCGCGGTCGTCGAGTCCGTTGCCGAGAACGCGGTCGACGCGCTGGTGGTGCCGGTCTGGTGGGGGGCCGTGGCCGGTGCGCCGGGGGCCTGTGCCGCCCGGGCGGTCAACACCCTGGACGCCATGGTCGGCTACCGCTCGCCGCGGTACCGGCACTTCGGCTGGGCGAGCGCACGGCTCGACGACGCCGCCGCCTTCGTCCCTGCCCGGCTCACCGCCCTCGCCGTCGCCCTCCTCTGCCCGAGCCGGGCAGGAGCCGTCCTGGAGGCCGTCCGGCAGGACGCCCCGCGGCACCCGTCCCCGAACGCCGGGGTCGCGGAGGCCGCGTTCGCGGGGGCGCTCGGGCTCCGCCTGGGCGGGCCGACGAGGTACGCGACCGGCCTGGAGCTCCGGCCGACGCTCGGGACGGGACGCCCACCCGAGGTGTGCGACATCGCCCGTGCACGAGCCCTGCTCCGCCGGCTCACGGCCTTGACCGCCCTCACCAGCCTCCTCGGCGGGCTCGCCGTCGCGCCTGCATGCGGGCGGTCTCGGTGAGCGCCCCCCTCCCCCCGGTGCCACCGCCCGGGCCACACGGCGGTGACGGCCCACAGCTCGCGGCTGCGCTCGGGCTCGACCCGCGTACGACGCTCGACCTCTCGTTGAGCGTGAACCCCCTTGCGCCCGCGCTTGGTCCACTCGCGGCAGGCGCCCTCGCACACCTCGGGCACTACCCGGACGACCGGCGCGCCACCGCCCTGCTTGCGGAGGCCATCGGGCACCCGGCGGAGAGCCTGCTCCTCACCAACGGAGGCGCCGAGGCGATCTCCCTCGTCGTCGCGGCGCTCGGTCCGGTCGCGGTCCATCCGCCGGAGTTCGGCCTCTGGGCCGCAGCCGGGGCCAGCCTGGTCGAGGGTCCGGTAGAGCGAGAGGGGGATGGGGATGGGGAGGCGTCCGAGCCCCCGAGGGTGGGAGCGTCGGCGGGGCTGGGAGCTGCACCAGGTGCCAGCCCGAAGTGGATGCGCCGAGCCCGCTCCAACCCCCACAGCCCGTCGGGCCGCCTCGCCGCGACCGGTG
>JAJYWE010000049.1:5906-7596 GCA_021791675.1 Actinomycetes bacterium
GGAGCTGGGAGCGCCCACGGTGCGCTCTTCGTCGTGGGAACTGCGAGCGACGTCGGCAAGAGCCACCTGGTGAGCGGGATCTGCCGGTGGCTCGCCCGGAGCGGGAGCAGGGTCGCGCCCTTCAAGGCGCAGAACATGGCGCTCAACTCCTTCGTGACCGCAGACGGGGGCGAGATCGGTCGGGCACAGGCAGCGCAGGCCGCTGCGGCAGGGGTGGCGCCCGAGGTGGACATGAACCCGATCCTGCTCAAGCCGACCGGCGAGCGCACGAGCCAGGTCGTCGTGCTCGGACGCCCGGTTGCGCACCTCGACGCGGCCTCCTACCAGGATGCGAAACCCGCCCTCTTCGACACCGTCCTCGCGTCCCTCGAGCGTCTCCGCCGCCGCTTCGACGTCGTCGTCTGCGAAGGGGCGGGGAGCCCGGCGGAGCTGAACCTCGCCGCCACCGACCTGGTGAACCTGCGCCTCGCCTCGGCGGCGGGCATCCCCGCGATCCTGGTCGGCGACATCGACCGAGGCGGGGTCTTCGGGGCCATTCTCGGCACGCTCGCGCTGCTGCCTTCGGACCAGCGTGCGCTCGTCAGGGGCTTCGTCGTGAACAAGCTCAGGGGTGACCCCTCACTCCTCGGTCCGGGAGTCGAGGAGCTGGAGCGCCGGAGCGGCCTGCCGTGTCTCGGCGTGGTGCCCTGGATCGAGGATGTCGCGCTCGACGCGGAGGACTCCCTCGCGCTCGGGGGTCCGCGTCCCCGGGCGGTGGGACCGGCCCTCGGCGACGAGCTCGACGTCGCAGTGGTTCGCCTGCCCAGGCTGTCGAACTTCACCGACCTCGACGCACTCGCCCTCGAGCCCGGGGTCAGCGTCCGCTACGTCGAGCGGGCGGGCGAGCTCGGGGACCCCGACCTCGTCGTGCTGCCGGGGACCAAGGCGACGGTGGCAGACCTCGCGTGGGTGCGCGCACGCGGCTTCGAACGCGCCCTCCGAGCGGCGCTGTCCCGACGCAGCACGCTCCTCGGGATCTGCGGCGGCTACCAGATGCTCGGCGAGGTGATCGAGGACGGGGTCGAATCGCCCGAGCCAGAGGTGGCCGGCCTCGCGCTCCTCCCGACCCGAACCCGGTTCTCCCCGGAGAAGGTCGTACGCCAGCGTCGCGGGGTCGTGGACGGGATCGCCACCGAGGGCTACGAGATCCATCACGGCGTCGTGTCGGTCGCGCTGCGCGGCGGCGTCCCCGGGCTGGCCGCCGCCAGCGATGGCGCCGGGCCCGCTCGCCCCGACGGCTCACCTGCGTGGAGCGGTGGCGCTGGCTCGGCTCGCCGCACGCGCCGCAAGGCTGGCGGGGCGGGAGGGCTCCAGCCGTGGCTGCGGCTCACCGACGGCTTCGGGGACGAGGAGGAGGGTGTGGCCGACGCCGGGCGGGGCATCTTCGCGACGAGCCTCCACGGCCTCTTCGAGGGGGATGAGGTCCGCGCCTCGTTCCTGGCGGAGGTGGCGGCGCGGCGCGGGAAGCGCTTCGTCCCCGCCGGGGTCTCCTTCCGCGCGGCGCGGGAGGCCCAGCTCGACCGCCTCGCGGACGCCGTGCAGTCCTACCTCGACACGACTGCGCTCCTCGCTGCCATCGACGAGGCCCGCCCCGTCGAGCCGTCCAGCTCCCTCGGGCCAGCCAGTTCCGTCGAGCCGCCCACCCCCCTCG
>JAJYWE010000049.1:7696-11332 GCA_021791675.1 Actinomycetes bacterium
CCCACCCCCCGACCTGGAGGCCGACCGTGATCCTCTTCCTCACCACCGCCGACACGGAGATCCTGGCGCTCCGGTCGATCGCGGAGGGCCTGCCCGCAGAGCTCGGTGGGGTGCGCGCGGCGAACCCGTCCCGGCTCCAGGGACCCCCGAGCCTCGAGGGCGTCGACGTCGTCGTGGTACGTCTGCTCGGCGGACGGCGCGCGTGGCCGGAAGGCTTCGACGCCCTCGCCGCAGCGGCCGCTTCGGCCGCGGTCCCGCTCGTCGCACTCGGGGGAGAGGCCACCCTCGACGAGGAGCTCGCCGCCGCCTCTACGGTCGCCCGCCCGACCCTGGAGACGGTCTTCGCCTACGTCGCCGAGGGGGGCCTCGGAAACCTCGAGCAGGCGCTCCGCTACCTCGGTGTGACGCTCGCCGGGCTCGACCTCGACGTCCGACCGCCCGAGCCCGTGCCCGAGGTGGGTGTGCTCGAGCGCTCGCGCCCCGCCGCGGCCGGCGAGGCGGTCCTCGCACCCCCGGCCCCGCCGGCGCCTCCTGGTCGGCCCAAGGTCGGGGTGGTCTTCTACCGTGCCCACCTCGTGGCCGGCAACGTCGACTTCGTCGAGCAGCTCTGCCAGGCGATCGAAGCGCGAGGCTGCGAGGCCGTGGCGGTCTGGTGCTACTCGCTGCGCCCGAGGGTGCCGGGCGGCCCGGTGGCCGCGCTCGAGCTGCTCGCCGAAGCCGGGGTGTCGGCAGTCGTGGCGACCGTCTGGGCCGGCGGCGGGAGCGCGCCCGCTGCCGGTGGCATCGACGCAGCGGGCCACCGCTTGGCCCCGGGCGGGGGTGCAGTGGAGCGAGACTGGGACGTGGCGGCGCTCGCACGGCTCGGGGTGCCGGTCCTCCAGGCCGTCGCGGCGACCACCTCCGAGGCGGAGTGGTTGGCCTCGACCGGTGGACTCTCGCCCCTCGACGCGGCGATGGGCGTTGCGATCCCCGAGCTCGACGGCCGGATCGTGGGCGTCCCCTTCGCGTTCAAGGAGGTCGTCGACGACGGGGACGAGCTGGGCACGCCCGTGAGCGCGTACCGCTGCCGGCCCGACCGGGTGGCGCGCGTGGCCGGGCTCGCCTGCCGGCTCGCAGGGCTGGCGCGGGTCCCGGTCGCCGAGCGGCGGGTCGCGATCGTGCTCTCGGCCTACCCGACCAAGCGGAGCCGGCTCGGCAACGCCGTCGGCCTCGACACCCCGGCATCGGCCATCCGACTGCTCCAGGCGCTTGCAGGCGCCGGCTACCTCGTGAAGGAGATTCCCCCCGACGGGGACGCCCTCATGGCCGCCCTTGCGGACGGGCTCACCTACGACCGCCCCGAGCCGAGCGCCGAGGAGGTCGCGCGAGCGGTGGGCAGGTACCGCGTCGAGGAGTACGGGGCCGCCTTCGCCCGGCTCGACGCGGACTTCCGGCGTTCGGTGATCGAGCGGTGGGGGCCCGCCCCGGGCTCGGTGGGGCTCGCCGGGGACACCCTCGTCTTCGCCGGGCTGGATCTCGGGGGGGTCGTCGTCGCGATCCAGCCGCCGAGGGGCTACGGCGAGGACCCGATCGCCGTCTACCACTCGCCGGACCTGGCACCCACCCATCACTACGTCGGCTTCTACCGCTGGCTCGACGAGGTCTTCGGTGCGCACGCCGTGGTCCACCTCGGCAAGCACGGGACTCTCGAGTGGTTGCCGGGCAAGGGGGTCGGCCTGTCGGGGGCGTGCGGCCCGGACGCAGTGCTCGGGGACCTCCCCCTCGTCTACCCCTTCGTCGTGAACGACCCGGGCGAGGGCACCCAGGCCAAGCGGCGTGCCCACGCGGTGGTGGTCGACCACCTGACCCCGCCGCTGGTGCGCGCCGAGACCTACGAGGACCTCACTCGCCTCGAGGGGCTCCTCGACACCCACGCCCAGCTCGCGGCGCTCGATCCGACGAAGCTGCCGGCGATCCGTGCGGAGGTGTGGAACCTCCTCGAGGCGACCAGCCTGACGAGGGATCTCGGCCTCGACACGGTCCCGGACTTCGCCGACCCGAGCTTCGACGACCTCGTCCTCACGATCGACGGCTACCTCTGCGAGCTGAAGGATGCCCAGATCCGCGGGGGCCTCCACGTGCTCGGCGAGGCGCCGACCGGTGCTTCGCTGGTCGACGCCGTGCTCGCCTGCACCCGCCTCGCCCAGGGGGAGGTCCCGAGCCTGCGGGCCCACCTCGCCGCGCGACTCGGGATCGACCCGGCGAGCAACCACCGCCACGAGATCGACGAGCTCGAAGCTGCGTGCCGGGCCGAGGTGGAGCGACTCGCAGCGGCCGGATGGGAGGTGGAGAGCGACGACCCGACGTTCCGGTTCATCTGCGACCGGCTCGTCCCCGCCCTGGCCGGGACCACCTCGGAGATCCCGGCGGTGCTCGGCGCGCTCGACGGCCGCTACGTCGCTGCGGGCCCATCGGGTGCGCCGAGCCGGGGTGCCGCCCACGTCCTCCCGACCGGTCGGAACTTCTACGCGCTCGACCCCCGGGCCGTCCCGACCCCGCTCGCGTGGGACGTCGGACGCCGTCTCGCCGAGGCCCTCTGCGCCGAGCACCGGGATCGATCCGGTCACTGGCCGGCGTCGGTCGGCCTCGTGGTCTGGGGGACCTCGGCGATGCGCACGGGCGGGGACGACGTGGCAGAGGTGCTGGCGCTGCTCGGGGTCGAGCCCGTCTGGTCCGGCGCGACGGGCCGCGTGGAGGGCCTCCGGGTGATCCCCCTCGAGTCCCTCGGGCGTCCTCGCGTCGACGTGACGGTCCGGATCTCCGGGTTCTTCCGCGACGCCTTCCCCCACGTGGTCGCGCTGATCGACGAGGCGGTGGACCTGGTCGCCGCGCTGGAAGAGGACCACCACGCCAATCCCGTCGTGGCGGCGGGGGCCGGGCCTCGGGTCTTCGGTCCGAAGCCCGGCGCCTACGGGTCGGGGGTCCTCGGGGTGCTCGAGTCGGGCGGCTGGCGGGAGCGCTCCGACCTGGCTGCCGTCTGGCTCGAGTGGAGCGGTTGGTCCTACACCCGAGCGGCGATGGGGGCCGCCGCCGGAGGAGCGCTCGCCGAGCGGCTCGCGGGGGTCGAGGTGGCGGCCAAGAACCAGGACAACCGGGAGCACGACATCTTCGACTCCGACGACTACCTCCAGGACCACGGCGGGATGGTCGCGGCGGTCGAGGCGATCCGCGGCAGCGCCCCCTTCGCCGCCTTCGGCGACAGCGCGAACCCCGAGCGCCCCCGCGTCCGCAGCCTGGCCGAGGAGGCGGCACGGGTCGTCCGGACCCGTGTGCTCAACCCTCGCTGGCTCGACGCCATGCGCTCCCACGGCTACAAGGGCGCGTTCGAGATGGCGGCAACGGTGGACTACCTGTTCGGCTACGACGCCACGACCGGGGTGGTCGAGGACTGGATGTACGAGAAGGTCACCGAGGCCTACGTGGCCGATCCCCGGTCCCGGGAGCACTTCGCGACCTCGAACCCCTGGGCGCTCGGTGCCATCGCGGAACGCTTGCTCGAGGCCGCCTCGAGGGGGATGTGGCAGGCGAGCGACGAGGCACTCGCAACGCTGCGCAGCGCCCTGCTCGAGTCCGAGGGATGGGAGGAGGGCCGATGAG
>JAJYWE010000049.1:11432-18242 GCA_021791675.1 Actinomycetes bacterium
TGGGCCGAGCGCAGCTGTCTACCCCTTCTCTGCCGTCGTCGGCCAGGAGGAGGTGAAGCTGGCACTCCTGCTCGCGACCGTCGACCCCGCGCTCTCGGGAGTGCTGCTCCGCGGGGAGCGCGGCGCCGCGAAGACCACGCTGGCGCGCGGTCTCGCTCGCCTGCTCCCCGATGGCGCTCCCTTCGTCGAGCTCCCGCTCGGCGCCACCGAGGACCGGGTCGCCGGGAGCATCGACCTCGGGCGTGCGCTCGCTGGGGAGGGAGTCGTGGCGCGCCGGGGCCTGCTCGCGGACGCGGACGGCGGCGTGCTCTACGTCGACGAGGTGAACCTGCTCCCCGACCACCTCGTCGACCTGCTCCTCGATGTCGCCGCCTCCGGGCGCAACCGGGTCGAACGCGACGGGGTCGCGTTCGAGCACCGGGCACGTTTCGTCTTGATCGGGTCGATGAACCCCGAGGAGGGGGAGCTGCGTCCACAGCTGCTCGATCGCTTCGGGCTGTCCGTCGAGGTCGTCGGCACTCGTGACGCCGTCGAGCGGGCGCGTGCCGTCGAGCGGAGGCTCGCCTTCGACGCAGATCCTGCGGGGTTCGTCGAGGCGTGGGCGGCCGAGGAGGGGGAGCTCGCGGGGCGGCTCGCCGCGGCGCGCACGCGTGGCGCCGGCGGTTCGGCGGGCGAGGAGGCGGGGGAGGCGGCGCCGAGGGGGAGGGGCCTCGCAGCGCTGCTCGCACCGGGCCTGATGGACGCGGCGAGCCGGCTCGCGCTCGCGCTGGACTGCGACGGGCTCCGGGCGGACCTGGCGCTCTGTCGTGCCGCCGCCGCCCTCGCCGCCTGGGAGGGCACGCCGCTCGCCACGACCGCGGAGCTGGCCCGGGTCGCGCCGGCCGTGCTCGGTCACCGGGCCCGCAAGGCGCCGCTCGAAGCCGGTGGGCTCGATCCCGCAACGCTCGAGGCAGCGCTCGAGTCGGCACTCGATGGGCCTCGGACGACAGGGCCTCACAGGACGACGGGGTCTCAGAGGGAGGCGAGCGTCGGCAGGGGCGCAGGCCGGGCCGGGGAGGGGCCTGCGGGGCGGGACGGCCGCCACGCGGTCGACGGGTCTGGCGACGAGGATGGGCGAGCTGCGGGGGAGTCAGCCGGCGAGGAGGGGTCGGCTGCCAGCAGGGTGGCAAGGGAGGACGGCACGCCGGGCGGCGAGGCGACGGCCGAGGGCGGGTCGGATGTCCCCGACGGCGATCTGACCGCTCCGCCCCGGCCGAGCCGGCGAGGCGCCGGGGAGGGTGCTCGGCGGCGAGGGTCGGCGGGCGTAGCGCCGGCCGGCGGCCTGGACCCCGTGTCGGCGCCGGGCGGGAGCGGCGCCCTCTCGGCAGCGCTCCGGCGGGTGCAGCCCAGCCGAGGCGTGCCCTCCCGCCCCGGGACGCCGTCGGGTCACGGGCGGGGAGGCCGCTCGCCCGGGCAGCCCGACGGCGGGAGTGCTCGGGGCAGGGTCATCGGTGACCGGCCGTACGTCGAGGGCGATCCCGCTGGCGTGTCGGCCGTGGCGACCCTCCGTGCGAGCGTCGGACGCCACGCCCGGGAGGAGGCCGGCCCGCCGGGGCGTCCTGCGCTCGAGGACCTGCGCAGCTTCCGACGCCTCGAGCGAGCGGGGAACCTGGTCGTGCTCGTCGTGGACGCCTCGGGCTCGATGGGGGCAGCTCGCCGGCTCGACGTCGCCCGCGTCGCTGCCTACGAGCTGCTCACCGACGCCTACCAGCGTCGGGATCGAGTCGCCGTGGTGGCTCTCCGGGCCGGCGGAGCGGACGTGCTCCTCCGACCCACGGCCAGTGTGGAGGTCGCTCGCGCTCGCCTCGCTGGCGTGACGACCGGCGGGCGGACAGCCCTTGCAGCGGGCCTCGACCGGGCCCACGAGCTCGCGACGAGCACCTCGGGCCTCGTGCCCGTCGTCGTCGTGGTGTCCGACGGGCGGGCGACGGCCGGGCCAGCTGGGGAGGACCCGGTGGCTGCGGCGCTCGCTGCGGCTCGACGGCTCCGGCTCGCAGGCATTCGCGGGGTCGTCGTGGACGCCGAGGACGGGAGGACACGCCTCGGGCTCGCCGGCGAGCTGGCGGAGGCGCTCGGAGCGTCGCTCGTGCGCCTCGAGGCCGGTCAACTCACCGCAGCCGTCCGCGACCTCGCCTCGCCTGCGTGAGTGCCGCTCGGGACGCCGGGAACGGCGGGGGCGCTCGTGATGGTGGCCCAGCGCGCGGACGCCGCCCACCCGGGTGCCGCGGCCGGACGCCCGTCGTGCGGTAGTCTCCCAACCTCGAGCTGCCGCATGGGGAGGGGGCTCGAGGGCCACTGCGTGGGGACGGGGCTCGAGGGTTGCAGAGACGGATCAGGACTGGCCGAGCGCAGGAGGCGGGCACGATGGAGCGGGTCATGACGGGGGGGAGCCAGTCGGGCGCGGACGAGGGCGTGACCCCCGGTGGGGGAGCCGGGTCGCCGGGGAGGCCGTCCCGAGGGAAGGGACGAGCCTGGCGGCTGCTCGCCGGCGTGGGCATCGCCGGGCTGGTGCTTGCGGCCTGCTCCTCGGGCAGCTCGACCAAGTCGACGACCTCGACCTCGACGTCGAGCTCGACGACCACCGGGGCAGCCGTGAACGGCGGCACGGTGACGTTCGCGGAGCAGCCCGCTACACCGCCCAACTACATCTTCCCGCTCATGCCGTCGAGCTTCGCGAACTCGGCGAACATCGGTGACTTCCAGTTCCTCCTCTACCGACCGCTCTACTGGTTCGGGATGAACGGGGTCCCCGAGGTCTTCAACCCGCGCTACAGCCTCGCCTCCCGGCCCGTCTACTCGAACGGCGACAAGACGGTGACGATCACGCTGAAGAACTACGTGTGGTCCGACGGCGCGCCGGTGACCAACCGGGACATCGAGTTCTGGGTGAACCTCGTGAAGGCGGAGCGCCAGAACTGGTTCGCCTACGTGCCGGGAGAGTTCCCGGACAACATCGTCGGCATGAAGCTGGTGGGAACGAAGACCATCGTCTTCCAGCTCTCGCACGCCTACTCGCCTCACTGGTTCACGCACAACCAGCTCTCCCAGATCACGCCGCTCCCGCAGCACGCCTGGGACAAGACCTCGGCGACGGGCACGATCGGGAACTACGACCTCACGACGGCCGGCGCCCAGAAGGTCTACGCGTTCCTGGCCGGCCAGGCGAAGGACCTCGCCACCTACGGCACGAACCCGCTCTGGCGGACCGTGGACGGCCCCTTCGTGCTGACGGGCTACACGACCGAGGGGCAGGCGACGTTCGTGCCGAACACGCACTACTCAGGCCTGCCGAAGCCGAAGATTGCCAAGCTCATCGAGCTGCCCTTCACGACCGACACCGCGGAGTACAACGAGGTCGAGGCCGGACAGATCACCTACGGGTACATCCCGACGCAGGACCTCGGCCAGCACCCGAGCGGATACACGATCGCACCGTGGTACGGGTGGCAGATCGGCTTCGTCGAGATGAACGAGCACAACCCGAAGGTGGGACCGATGCTCAGCCAGCTCTACGTGCGCCAGGCCCTCCAGCACCTGGTCAACCAGCCGGGGATCGTCGCGTCGATCTACCGGGGCTACGCCGTCCCGGACTACGGGCCGGTGCCGATCGACCCGACGAGCAGCCTCACCACGGCCTTCGAGCGGAAGAACCCCTACCCGTTCAGCGTGTCCGCGACGATGTCGCTCCTGCGTGCCCACGGCTGGTCGGTGCACCCGCTCGGCGTCGACACGTGCGCCAAGCCCGGCACGGGGCCGGGCGAGTGCGGCGCGGGGATCCCCGCCGGGGCGCCGCTCACGCTGAGCATGATCTACCCCTCGGGCGTGGTGGCGAACACGACCCTGGCCGCCTACCTCCACTCGACGTTCTCCGAGGCGGGGATCACGCTCAACGTCGCGCCGAGCGCGAACGTGCTCGGGACCGCGGTGCCCTGCACGGCGACGCAGGCGAGCTGCTCCTGGCAGCTCGTCGACTTCGGCTCCGTGAGCTGGTTCTACGGCAACGACAACTACCCGACCGGCGGCCAGCTCTTCGCGACCGGTGCCTCGTTCAACCTCGGCGGCTACTCGAACCCGACCGTGGACGCCCAGATCCAGGCCACCCACGTCAACCCGTCCGTCCAGGCGCTCTACACCTACGAGGACACGATCGCGACGCAGCTCCCGGTCCTGTTCCAGCCAGTGACGCCCCTCCAGGTCTCGGCCATCAAGGACAACCTCGCCGGCGCGCTGCCGCAGAACACGATCCTCAACCTGAACCCCGAGAAGTGGTACTTCACCAAGTGAGCGCGTCGCTCAGCCGCACCAGCACCTCGGGCAGGCCGCTCGTGGTCCTCTCGGGCCGCCCGTTCGGCGGCGAGCGCCCGGGCTGGGGTCTGCCCGAGTCCTACCTCACTGCCCTCGACCGGGCCGGGCTCGCCGGGGTGGTCGTCGGCGATCCCGAGGCGGGTGTGGCACTCCTCAGAGCCGGCTGCGGGCTCCTGCTCCCCGGTGGTCCGGACGTCGACCCGGCCCGCTACGCCCAGCCCGCCCACGAGACGACGGTCGTGAACTCGGCCCTCGACGAGCTCGAGTTCCCGCTGCTCGAGGCCGCTCTCGAACAGGACCGGCCGGTCCTCGGCATCTGTCGCGGCGTCCAGGTACTGAACGTCGCGCTGGGCGGGACCCTGGTCCAGGACCTCGCGTCCGAGCGCCCCGGGGAGCTCGGTCACCGCTGGAGGGAGGACGCCGACGGGGGCCCTCGCGATGCCTGGCATCCCGTGGAGCTGGCACCGGAGAGCCGTGTGCGGTCGGCCCTCGGCGAGGCGGTCGACGTCACCTCCGCCCATCACCAGGGACTCGATCGCCTCGGCGCCGGCTTGCGCGCGACGGGCTGGGCACCCGACGGCCTCGTGGAGGCGGTCGAGGTCGACGGGCCGGCCTTCGTCGTCGGTGTCCAGTTCCATCCCGAGCGCATGCCGGCCGAGACCGCGTCGGGGCTCTTCGAGGCGTTCGCCACCGCCCTCCGCGAGGCGGCCACAGTCGGCTCGCCGGCGTCGGTGGGCATCGCCCCTGCTGCGGGGTCGTGAGCGTCCCGTTCGTGCCCCGGGCCGTCCCGGGGCGGATGCTCCCGTGAGCGAGGGAGGTTCCGTGGGCGGTGCACCGGTGGACGGTGCGCTCGGCGAGGAGGCCCCAGCTGTGGGAGCCGCGACGGGTGGACTCGCGCCGCCGCCGGGCCTGCCTGACGGATGGGACGTGCTCGGGCCCGTGTCGGACGAGACGGAGGTGCGCGCGAGCGTGGTCTTGCGGCGTGCATCGCCGCTCCCCGCTGCTGCATCCGTTGGGCCGCTGCTCGATCGTGAGACCCTCCGCCGGGAGCACGGGGCGCGAGCGGAGGACCTGGTCGTCGTGCGCGCGCACTTGGAGACGAGCGGCCTGGCGGTCAGCGAGGAGGACGGCGGTCGCCGCCGCCTCGTGGCGGTCGGGAGCGCCCGGGCTGTCGAGGATGCCTTCGGTGTCGAGTTGGTCCTCGCGCGGAGCCCTGACGGCCTGGTCAGGCGGGTGCAGCGCGGCGGTGTCACGCTCCCCTCCCCGGTCGCGGCCGCCGTGCTCGCGGTGGTGGGGCTCGACGAGCGGCCGGTGGCGGCGCCGCGGCTGCGCGTCGCAACTGGGGCGCGCGGCGCGGGGGAGGAGCCCGCTCCGAGTGCCGGCAGACCGGGTGGCACTGCACCTGGTGGGACTCCGCCGGGCGCCGCCGCCGGGGTCGCCGTGCCGCTCTCCGCACCCGAGGTGGGATCCCTCTACCAGTTCCCCGCCGGCGTCACCGGAGCCGGGACCGAGGTGGCGATCGTGGAGCTGGGCGGGGGGTACGCGCCGAGCGATCTCGAGACCTACTTCGCCGGCCTCGGGCTGACACCGCCGAACGTCACGGCCGTTGGGGTCGACGGCGCGACGAACGCGCCTGCCGGCCCGAGCGGCGACGCCGATACCGAGGTGGCACTCGACCTGGAGGTGGCGGGTGCGCTCGCGCCCGGCGCGACCTACGTCGTGTACTTCGCCCCGAACACGGACCAGGGCTTTGCCGACGCCGTCGGCGAGGCCATCCACGCGGCAGCTGCGCTGCCGGTTGCCGTCTCGATCAGCTGGGGCGGCCCGGAGTCGAGCTGGTCACCGGCGGGGGTGACCGCGCTCGAGAGCGTGCTCGAGGATGCGGCAGCGCTCGGCGTCGTCGTCACGGTGGCGGCCGGCGACCAGGGATCGAGTGACGGGGTGGCCGACGGGCTCGCGCACGTGGACTTCCCGGCTTCGAGCCCGTCGGTGCTCGGCTGTGGGGGGACCCGCCTCGAGGGCACGGCCAGCGCCATCACCGAGGAGGTCGTCTGGAACGACCAGCCCACGGACGGCGCGACGGGAGGAGGCGTGAGCGCGCGCTTCCCGCTGCCGACCTGGCAGGAGGGAGTTGGCGTCCCGCCGTCGGTCAATCCTGGCCATGCGACCGGTCGCGGGGTCCCCGACGTGGCGGGGAACGCGGATCCCGACACGGGCTACGAGATCGTGGTCGGCGGGAGCCAGGTCGTGGTCGGAGGGACGAGCGCCGTGGCGCCGCTCTGGGCGGCACTGGTCGCCCTGCTGGCGGAGGGACGGGGTGGCCCGATCGGCTTCCTCAACCCCTGGCTCTACCAGGTGGCGCCGGTGGACGGGGTCTGCCGGGCGATCACGGTGGGGAGCAACGGCGCCTACGCAGCGGGACCGGGGTGGAACTGCTGCGCGGGCTGGGGGAGTCCCGTCGGGGTC